>DASSXP010000086.1:0-10692 GCA_035703755.1 Rhodanobacteraceae bacterium
CTTGCGCTACCGGCTGGTGCATACCGGGCAGCACTACGATTCCCGCATGTCGGGTGATTTTTTCGAGCAGCTCGGCATCCCAACGCCGGACGTCAACCTCGAGGTCGGCTCGGGCAGCCCGGCCAGTCAGACCGGCGCCATCATGCAGCGCTACGAAGCCTTGCTGGACGAATCACCCAGCGCGCTGTGCCTGGTGGTGGGCGATGTCACCTCGACCATGGCCTGCGCCATCACCGCGCAGAAGCAGCACATCCCGGTGGCGCATGTCGAAGCCGGCATCCGCTCCGGCGATTGGAGCATGCCGGAGGAAATCAACCGCCTCGCCACCGACGCGGTCACCAACTGGTTTTTCACCACCAGCGAGCACGCCAACCGCAATCTGCGTCAGTCCGGCGTCGCGGAAGAGCGCATCTTCTTCGTCGGCAACACCATGATCGACACTTTGCTGGCAAACAGGGATCGGCTGCGGCCACCGGCGTTTTTCGCCGAGCTGGGGTTGGAACCCAGCGGCTACTTCGTCACCACCCTGCACCGCCCCGCCAACGTCGACGACGGCGCGGGTTTCGCACACTTGCTGGAAGCGATTGGTGCCGGCACCCGCGGCTTGCCGGTGCTGTTCCCGGTGCATCCACGCAGCGCGCAGACCTTGCGCCAATTGCCGACGCTGCCAGCCAACCTGAAGCTGGTTGACCCGCAGCCGTACCTGGAATTCAACTGGCTGGTGCGACACGCCAAGGCGGTGATCACCGATTCGGGCGGCATCACCGAGGAAACCACCGTGATGGGCGTGCCCTGCCTCACCCTGCGTGACAACACCGAGCGCCCGGAAACCATCGAGATCGGCACCAACGCGCTGATCGGCACCGACCCGGCCGCGCTCGGCCCCGCGCTGGATCGCCTGTTCGCCGGCCAATGGAAGCAAGGCCGGATTCCCGAGCACTGGGACGGCCACACCGCCGAGCGCATCGTGGCGGCATTGGAAACCCTGTTGGCCCGCGCCGCGTGACCGGCCCGTCTGGCCCCGTGCCCGGGGTGCCATGAACGCGCGGCGCGTGTGGCATACGCTGCGCTGGTTGCGCCCGGTGCAGTGGTATGGGCGGGCGTGGTTCCGGCTGTATCGGCCGCGCCCGAATCTGGCACCGGCACCGCCGCTGCGGCCGACGACGGCGCGCTGGCAGGGCTGCGCACGCGCAGCCAGCCTGGAATCGCCAACGCGCATGCGCTTCCTCGGCGTCAGCCATGAAATCGCCACGGCGGGTGACTGGAATCGGCCCGATTGGCCCAAGCTGTGGCTCTACAACGCGCATTATTTCGACGATCTCGCGGCGGACGATGCTGCGGCGCGGCGCCCCTGGCAGCGCGAACTGATCGAACGCTGGATCGCGGAAAACCCGCCACCGCACGGCAACGGCTGGGAGCCCTACCCGCTGTCCTTGCGTATCGTCAACTGGCTCGCGTGGATGCTGGCGGGCAACCCGCTGTCGGATGCTGCCCGCCACAGCCTGGCAGTACAGACGCGCTATCTGCGTCGCCGGCTGGAGCATCATCTGCTGGGCAATCACCTGTGGGCCAACGCCAAGGCGCTGGTGTTTGCCGGCGTTGCGCACCGCGGGCCGGAGGCGGACGCCTGGCGGGGCACGGGCCTCACGCTGATCGCGCGTGAGCTCGATGAACAGGTGTTGCCCGATGGCGGCCATTTCGAGCGCTCGCCGATGTACCACGCCATCGTGCTCGGCGACCTGCTGGATCTGCTGCAACTGGCGCGCGGCTTTCCCGGCGTGGTCGCCAGCGCGAGCGTTGACCGCTGGCGCGACGCCGCCACGCGCATGCTGGGCTGGCTGCGGACGATGACCCACCCGGATGGGCAACTGGCTTTGTTCAATGACACCGCGCTCGGTATCGCCGCGACGCACGCGGCACTCGCCGATTACGCGCGACGCCTCGATGTGCCGCAAGACGACGCCCCGTTGCCGGGCCTGAGTGCGCTCCGCGCCTCCGGCTACGTGCGCCTCCAAGCCGGCCCGGCCGTGCTGATCGCGGATGTGGGCGAAATCGGCCCCGACTATCTGCCGGGCCATGCCCACGCCGACACCTTGTCGTTCGAACTGTCGCTGTTCGGACAGCGGCTGCTGGTGAACGCCGGCACCTCGACCTACGCCGCAGGCACGCTGCGCTTGTGGCAGCGTGGCACCCGCGCCAAGAACACGGTCGAGGTGGATGGCGTGGATTCCTCCGAGGTCTGGGGCAGCTTCCGGGTGGCGCGCCGCGCCCGCCCGCTGGACGTTCGCCACGACGCGAAGACGCTGACACTGGACGCCGCGCACGATGGCTATCGCCGCCTGCCCGGCACGGTAACCCATCATCGCCGCTGGCAACTCACCGCCGATGGCCTGCATATCACGGACCTGATCGAAGGCCGCTGGACCCACGCGGTGGCGCGCTATCGTTTTGCACCCGGCGTCGAACTCACAGCGCACGACGACAACGGCGGCCGCGGCAGCGTGGCGGGGCATCGGTTCGAGTGGCGGGTACGCGGCGCACGCGCAGTCCGCTTGCAGGAAGGCCGCTATTATCCGGGCTTCGGCCGCGAGGAAATCGCTACGGTGCTGGAACTCGAACCGGCCACCGCCACGCTGGCGCTCGAACTCATCTGGTCCACATGAAAATCCTGTTCTTGTCCGACAACTTCCCGCCGGAAGGCAATGCGCCGGCCACCCGCCTGTGGGAGCACGCCACGCGCTGGGTGCGCGCCGGGCACCAGGTGACGGTGATTACCTGCGCGCCGAACTTTCCCGAGGGCCGGCTGTATGCCGGCTACCGCAACCGCTGGCGTCAGGTGGAGACGCTGGACGGCATTCGCGTGGTGCGGGTCAAAACCTACATCACCGCCAACGAGGGCTTCCTCAAGCGCAGCCTCGATTACCTCAGCTTCATGCTGACGGGTTGGTTCTTCGGCCTGTTCGAGCCGCGCCCCGACGTGGTGGTGGCGACCTCGCCGCAGTTCTTTTGCGCTATCGCCGGCTGGGCGCTGGCAGCCTGCAAGCGGCGGCCGTTCGTGTTCGAGCTGCGCGACCTGTGGCCGGCTTCGATCATGGCGGTCGGCGCCATGAAAAAGTCACTGCTGATCCGGCTGCTGGAACGGATCGAGTTGTTCCTGTACCGGCGCGCCGCCGCCATCGTGTCGGTGACCGAATCGTTCCGCGACGATCTGCTCGCGCGCGGCATCGACCGCGACAAGATCCACGTCGTCATCAACGGTGTCGATCTCGACCGCTACGCGCCGCGCCCGCGCGACGCCGCGATGGCGCGCGAGTTTGCTCTCGACGGCAAGTTCGTGGCCGGCTACATGGGCACCCACGGCCTGGCCCACGCGCTACCCAAGGTGCTGGAAGCCGCGGCGCTGTTGCGTGAGCGCCGCGACATCGCCTTCTTTTTCGCCGGCGCCGGCGCCGAACGCGGCAAGGTGGAGCAACTCGTCGCCGCGCAGCGGCTCGACAACGTGCGGCTGGTGCCACGCCAGCCCAAGGAGGCGATGCCGGCGCTGTGGAGCCAGTGCGATCTCGCCCTGGTACCACTGCGCGACAACCCGGTATTCGCCACCGTGATTCCGTCGAAGATTTTCGAGTCGATGGGCATGGGCGTACCGATCCTGATGAGCCTGCCCGAGGGTGAAGCCACCGGCATCATCCGTCGCACCGACAGCGGCGCCTGCGTGCCTCCCGAGAACCCGGCAGCGATGGCCACGGCGATTGCCGCACTCGCCGACGACCCGGCCCGCATGACCGCCTTGCGCGCAAACGCCCACGCCGCCGCACCGCAATTCTCGCGTGACCATCTGGCCGCCGCAATGCTGGCAGTGCTGGACGACGTCATCGCGCGCTGACGCCGCACCCCCTGCGCGGCACCGGCCTCACACGGTCATTCCGCGCGCAGCGCAGCGGAAAGACGGAATCCACGGCCTCACCATCACGCTCGAAGAGCCATGCCACGGCACGGCCGGCGTGATCGCGTCGAATCGAGCGGGGCAGCAACGCCCACCGCCACCCACTCAATCGCCGATCCGCTCCTGATCGAGCAGGCTGACGGGCAGGAGTTCACGCCGCAAGCGCCGCGGACGCAACGCACGGAAGAAGGCAATGGCGCGGGCATGCCGCGAGGTCAGCCAGTAGTAGAAGACACACAAGATGGCGAAGGCGGCAGCGAGAAAAACCTGCGGCACATGCGCCCGCAAGGCAATGGCCGCAACCAATCCAACCAGCAAGCTGAAGGCGACCAGCGCCATCACGATCCCCGGCGCGCGGTAGCCGGCATCCTGCATCAAGTGATGAATGTGGCCACGGTCGGCGGCGAACGGCGACTGTCCCATGCGCAGACGACGCGCCATCAGCACCAGGCAATCCATGATCGGAACCGGAATCAGCCACAACGCCAGAATCGGGCCAATCGGGTGCGCGTTGCTCTGTGTCAAACGGAACGCGAAACAGGCAATGGTCAGACCGAGGAACGCGCTGCCGGCATTGCCCATGAAAATGCGCGCCTGCCGCCGCCACGGCCATGGCAGGTTGAAAACCAGAAAGCCGGCCACCCCGCCTGCCAGCACCACCACCCGCTCCAGCACCGCCCCGTTGTCGACATAGAAGGCCGCGGCGGCGAACATCCCCAACGCCGCCAGCACCAGCGACCCGGCCAGGCCATCGACGCCGTCGACCATGTTGATGGCGTTGATGATGCCAACGGTGGCAAACACGGTGAACGGCACCGACAGCAGTCCCAGATCGAACGAGCCGAAGCCGAACACGTTACCCACCTGTTCGATGCGGATGCCGCCGACGTAGACCAGGATCAAAGCCGCGACCACCTGCATCACCACGCGCAGTCGCCAGGACAAGTCCACCCGGTCGTCGATCAGCCCGACGGTGGTCAGCAAGATGGCCGCGGCACCGTAACCCAGTGACGCCCGGCCCACTTCCGACGAGGGCAGCAACATGGTCAGGATGACCGCCACCAGCATGGCGACGCCGCCAATCAGCGGCGTGGGGTGCGCGTGTTGCTTGCGGCCCGCGGGATGATCCACCAGGCCGAAGCGCCCGGCATGCGGCGTCAACAGCAGCACGCCGGCCACCGCCAGCACAAAGGCCGCAAGGCAGCCTGCGACAGCGTGCACGACGACTGGCATCCTCCCCCCCTTTTCGCTGATCGAAATGCAAACCCTCTGGCTGCAACCGCGAATACCGGCAACCGTGGGCTTTTTTGATGCGGAATTTATCGCCACGAGCGTCCCGCTCCGGCGAGAACCCATTCTTGCTCAAAATGCGCTGTGACGCAATTCACACTTTGCGGGCTATTGCCTGTCACACCATGCCAGCGCCGCTGCGCGCACCGTATTGGTGTTGAGGCGGGCGATTTCCTGCATCCGCTGGTAGCCGCCGGCAACGCAAAACGCGAGCGGCACGCCCGCCGCGCGCGCCATCCGGAACACGCGCAGATCCCGGCGAAACAGCTCGTGCGTACTGAGTCGCAGGCTGCTCTTGGGATCGCTCGCGTGACAGTCGGCGCCGGCCTGATACAGCACGAGATCCGGTTTGACCGCAGCGAGGTAGTCTTCGGCCCGATCCAGCGCCTGATTGTATCGCTGACCGACGCCCTCGCCCGGCGCCACTTTCAAGGCCAGCGAGCGAGGCCCGCCAAGGCAGCCGAAGCGCGTGCCGAAGATCGAGACACACCACAAATTGTCCAACCGGTGGCTGAACTCCTCGGTGCCGTTGCCGCCGTGCTCATCGCAGTCGATGACCAGCACACGCTGCGCCGGACAACACCAGGCCACCAACGCCAGCCCATTGATGGCGCAATAGCCGGAACCCCGCTCGGGAACCGCGTGATGGAACCCACGCGCCAGATTGAAGGCAATGCCGTGTTCGCGCGCCGACGCCACCGCCGCCAGTTGCCCGCCCAGCATCGCCAGCATGGCATCGCGCAAGGCCGGCGACCAGCGCACGCCCTGACTGGATGCCAGGGGCTCGATGCCGTGCAAAAACGCCTGCGCGTAGTTCAGCTCGTGCAAGCCCTCCAGCATGGTCGGCGGCAAGGGCGTCGGCGCCGAAAAATGCGCGAGACCGCTGCGCGCGATGCGCGCGGCCGCCACCGCCAGACGCTCCTGCATGGGTACACCGGCCACCGCGTAGGCCGGTGCGTACCAACCCTGCAACGGCGCCCGCTTCACGCGGCAAGCATCCGTGCGACGAAGCCGCGCATGTCATCCAACGTGGTCACCTTCGGCGAAAACATGTCGTTGCGGATCTGCGCTTCCAGCTGATATTTGAACGCGCGTGCGCGGTGTTCCGGCGCCACGGCCAGGGTGGTGAAGCGCAGAAAACGGGCTTCCTCGATGCAATCGAGCGACAACAGAGCACCATGCGGCAGGGGCTGCGCCGTGTCCGGGTCACGCCGTTGCAGGGCAAACAGGCTGCCCGCCGGCAGACGCACGCCATTCATCACGATGGGCTGTATCGACAAGGCCGAATGCGATTCGCCCAACTGCATTTTTTCCACCAGCAAGGGCTGGCCGCGGGCATCGGCGATCACATTGACCTGACCGCCACGGCGAACACGGCCGTGGGCGATTTCGAGAAAGTATTCCTCGGCCGCCGAGCAACTGCCGATGTCCGGCTTGTCGGGCATGCCGGGCAAGCTGGCGCAATCGTTCGTGGCGCGTGGCTGGCCCACCAGATCCGCAATCAGGCCGTGGATCAGCTGGCTCTCTGGCAGCTCGATGGCGGCGGCCACGGCATCCAGCCGGGCGGCCAATTCCACCAGCCGCTCGACGACCTTCGCTGGCGCCAAGCGCCGGCGCGCATCGACTGGCATGCGGTCCAGACTGCGCCAGCCACCGGCCCAGCCAGCCGCCAGCGCCGACTGGGCCACGGCTTCGACACCCTGCGACTGGCGCTCATCGAACAGGCCAAGATCTTGCACCGCCAGTGGCGAACGCGGCAGGTTGATACGCTCGGCCAGGCAGCGGGTCGCCTGGGTCAGGCCACAACCGCGGCGCTCGGTGTGGTGGCTGAAATGTTCATCCAGCATCTCCGCCAACTTGGGCTTGAGTGGCAAGTCCACGTCGACAAAGGCGCGACAAAGTTCATGCATGGTTGCTTCGCCCCTCAAAGTGGGCCCGCAGACCGGCTGCGGACGTCACCGCGTTGGCAAACGGCTCGCGTCTATTCGGTCGCGCTTGCCAACAACGCACCCCGGCGTGCACCGGGGTGGGGTTGTCAGGCGACATGCGGCCCGGAGCCGCCGCGATCAGCTGAAGTCAAGCGATTTCTCGAAGGTGCGCAGTTCGTGCCGCGCCATGGCCAGATTGGCCTTGCTGCGATCCAGCACCAGATACATGAACAGCTTCTGGTTCGACTCCAGCGGGCGCAGCATGTGGTACTGCTTGTTCAACGAAATCAGGATGTCCTCGATGGTGTCGTTGAGCTTGAGCGCATTGGCGACTTTGCGTTTGGCGCGCACCACCTCGGTGTTGCCGGCGGCGGCGACTTCCAGATTGATCGCCGTGCCGTCGCCGGCCAGCATCATGCCGCTGTCGGAATCAACCAGCGCCGCGCAAAGATAGCCGTCGATGGAACGAAGCGGTTCAAGGGAAATTTTTGCCATGGTCATTACTCCAGTGTTTGCGGTGGGTGGGTTCGCTGGAATGCTCCCTGCGGCCCGGGTTTTGGCCGCTCCATCGGCCCGTCCGGCTCCAAAATCGATATCGGCGGCGCGCCTCAGCGGTGCGCCTTGCCAAATCGGGCGCCGATGCCGTCAACCGCCTGCTTGCAGGCGTACAGCACCTGACCCAAGGTGTTCTTGGCATTGCTGATGGCGGCCAGCACCACGGTGCGATCCGAGCCGGGCACCGCGAGCAGCAGCACGCTGCCGGCGCTGCCGTCCATGATGAGTTCCTGGCAATGCTTGAGGCCCGATTCCTTGCACATGGCGTCGCCCAGCGCGAACTGCGAGCTCGCCATCGCCGCCAGCGACGCGGCGGTGACGCTTTTCGGCAGGTTGCTGGCCAATTCAAAGCCGTCGCTGCTGCAAAACATCGCGCCCTTGAGGCCAACCTCGTGCTTGACCAGTTCGTCGAGGCAGCGTTGCAACAGGGTTTGTTCGATACGTCCTACCGGGGCATCCATGCCGATCAGACCTCCGCGCCCAGTTCAGCCAGCACGCCGGCCACTTCCACCTGTGTGAAGAGAATCTCCAGCAGCATTTGCACATCCTCGCGTTGGCGCACGTCGGCGGTGACGACCGGCACGGTCACACCCAGTTGTTGTGCGGCCCGGTGGTACTCCGCCAACGGCTTGATCGCCGGATCGAGCCGCCCCACCGCCACCACCAGTCGTTCCGGCCCCACCACTTCGATGAACCTGGACACGTACAGCGTCAGCCGCTCGACCGCATCTGCCCGGCTGCCGTCCAGCAGCACGATCACGCCGACCGAGCCTTTGGCCAGAATCGGCCACATGTAGGCGAAGCGCTCCTGCCCGGGCGTGCCGTACAGGCGCAGACGCGAGCCACCCGCCAGTTGCACCTCACCGTAATCCATCGCCACCGTGGTGGTGTCCTTGTCGAACGCTGCGCGGTCGGTATTGGCGACCTCGGTGGAGATGGTGTCAATTTCGCTGACCGCACGGATGGCGGTGGTTTTTCCCGCGCCCATCGGGCCGGTGAAGATCAACTTGTATTCGCGTGCATCCATCCGGTTTTTATGCCTTCATGCCGAGCGCCGAGCGCAGGAAGTCGAACACGCCAAACCCCGTCTTGCGTTGCGGCGGCACGGCCACCACGACCCGCTGCAACGCGGTCACCTTGAGCAGTCCGCAACAGGCACAGGCGCGCAGGAACGCGCGCACGTCGTGCGACGCCACATTCAACATCGCCGCGGCCGCCTCGATCCCGAGCTCGCGCTTGCTGAGCAAGGCGGTCAATTTGATATGCACGGGATTGGAGGGAATCTTGCCGAAGTCGGGCCAGCAACGCAGACCAAACGTCGAAGCGTCCGGGTCGCTACCGAGATCCGTTTCGGCGCGGCCCAGCAGGCCCAACCGCCAAAGCAGTGTCTCCAGCCAGATCCACGGTTCGCCAACCAGTTGATCGCGTTGGTTGCCGGGCGGCAGAGGCTGCACATCCACCTCGCCCCGCACCGCCATCAGGCGCTCGAACGTGTCGGTTGTGAAACCGGATTTCACGTGGCAGCGGCCCTGCGGCAGGTCGATGGCCATGCTCACTCCACCGGCCTTGATCAGGTAGCTGCGCTCGGTGGTGTCGACGGCCTGATACAGTCCCCGTAGCTCGGCGACCAAGGTATTGCGGGGCGCGGCCTCGTGCGCATGGTGCGCGGCCGACTCGACAGGCGGCTTCGGCGCCGCACCCGACTGGCCAGACTGGATCTCGGAGGACAGCGTTTCCAGCACATCCAGAAACTGGTGCATCCGGAGCGGCTGGTGCAGCACGCGGGTCCACTCGCGTACCGCCTCGCCCGGCGCCGCCACGGCAATGCACAAGGGCCGGCCGTGTTCCCGCTCCTTGCGCCGCGCCAAGGCGCCGAACGGCGAGTCCGGCGCACACAGCACCACGTCGGCGTCAAAGCCTTCGACGTGGCGCCAGTTCGCACTGGTGCGGCCATCCAGCACATTCAGCAGTGATTTCACCAGGCTTTCCGCAACCTGCGGCAAACCCAGCGTGGCCACGGTGATCGGCGGCGCGTTCATGTCGGCATCCCGACATCGCAGACACCGCGATGCGGCGTCGTTCCCGGTCGCGGGCTTTCCGCGACAACAGCCATCAGGCTCTGCATTTCCATGGCACTCAGTATCCGGTCAGGTCCAAAACGAGTCCCCACTCCGCGACACCCCGTCGAAACGGAACTGCCGCACAGGCCCCTCCAGGCCTGGGGACCGATTTCTCGGTCCGCGGATATTGCAATGCAGAAACTATGCCGACCCGCGCGCAACGTCAATGCTGCATTGCAGAATTGTGAACTGCCTAGCGCAATTCCTGCCCTTTCGTACCACTGGCGCGGTCTTGCCGACGGCAATCGCCAAACCGCATTGATCTGGGTCAAAAATGGAGATATCCGCGGTCAGACCAGTGCCACAGCAGGCCTCCCGCTGCCGTGAATGGTCACCGTTTCGACACGCCCTGCCGAAATTCGGCACGCGGAGCCCGTTCCGCCGCCGCGCACGTTTGCCGGGCAGCGCCCGTCAGCCGCCGAGGCGCGCGCCCAGCCAGTCGCGCAGATCGGCGATTTCCTCGCCGCAGACTTGATGCGCCATCGGATACTCGTGCCAATCCGGCTGGTAGTCGAGTCCGCGCAGCCAGTCGCGGGAACGCAGGCCCAGATCCAGCGGCACCACCGGATCGACGCGGCCGTGGGCCTGGAATATCGGCGTCGCCCGATTGGCGGCGCTGCGCTCGACGGCCAACTGCTCGTGCAAGGGCAGGTAGGTCGACAAGGCAACGATGCCGGCCAACGGATCGGCATGGCGCAGGCCCGCCGACAAGGCGATGGCGCCGCCTTGCGAAAAGCCTGCCAGCACCAGCCGTGACGCCGGCACGCCGCGTTCCGCTTCACGCGCAATCAGCGCGTCCACCGTGGCGACCGACTCGCGGATGCCCGCCGCATCCTGCTTTGAGGCGATGTCCGTG
>DASSXP010000153.1:0-2826 GCA_035703755.1 Rhodanobacteraceae bacterium
AGTGCTCATGGAGACTTCCTCTGCTGTTGACGGTTGTGATGCAACACCATCATGGCCCACGAGGCCGAAGGGAGGGGAAGTCTCTTTTTACTCAATCCAGCGGCGCGGGGTGGCTGGCGAGCCGTCTGGACGCCGCCCAACAGCAAAAAGATCAATGCTTTGGGCAGCACCCGTCTGCGCCGAGCTCCCGTGCGCGCTGCCTTGGAAGACAGCCAGTCTGTCGGCGTCAGCGCACCCGCGATCTCGACGCAAACAGGTACCGTGGCGCTTGTGCCACGTTATCAGCGTTGCCTTGAGTCAAGCCGCAGAAATTACTGCTTGCTGGGGCGCGCCGCCACGTCTTCCTTGATGCGGGCCGCCTTGCCTTCCAGGCCGCGCAGGTAGTACAGCTTGGCGCCACGCACCTTGCCCTTGCGCTTCACTTCGACCGAGTCGATGGTGGCGCTGTGGGACTGGAACACGCGCTCGACGCCGGTGCCGTGGGAAATCTTGCGCACGGTGAAGGCCGAGTGCAGGCCGCGGTTGCGCTTGGCGATGACCACGCCTTCGAACGCCTGCACGCGCTCGCGCGAGCCTTCTTTCACCTTGACGTTGACGACCACGGTGTCGCCCGGGTCAAACGCGGGCAATTGGCGGGTCATCTGCTCGGTTTCGAACTGCTCAACGATCTTGTTCATGGCACATCATCCAGTTTTTGTCGGTTCACTCCGGCTTGCCGCCAGGGCCGGCCGGTGGTCGGGCCGCGAGGTGTTCGCGGCGAAATTCGTCCAGCAAAGCGCGTGCTTCGCGGTCCAGCTGTACCCGGGCCAGCAAATCCGGGCGTCGCAACCAGGTACGTCCCAGCGACTGCTTGTGGCGCCAGCGGCGGATCGCCGCGTGGTCACCGGAGAGCAACACCGGTGGTACCTCGCCCAGTTCATCCCGCACCGGGCGCGTAAAGTGCGGGCAGTCGAGCAGGCCGTCGGAAAACGAATCCTGCGCGGCCGATTCCGCATCGCCGAGCGCCCCATCCTGCAAGCGACCCAGCGCATCAATCAGTACCGCTGCTGCCAGCTCGCCCCCAGACAGGACGTAGTCGCCGATGGACAGTTCCTCGTCGACTTCGTGCGCCAACAGGCGCTCATCGACGCCTTCGTAGCGGCCGCACAGCAGCAACAACCGCGGCATTGCGGCCAAGGCCGCGACCCGCACCTGCGTGAGCCGCGCTCCCTGCGGACTCAGGTAAATCGTTCGCGGCCGTTCCGGCGCCGCCGCCCGCGCCGCGGACAAGGTCTCGCGCAACGGGTGGATCATCATCACCATGCCGGGGCCGCCGCCACAGGTGCGGTCGTCCACGGTGCGGTGGCGGTCCGCGGCGAAATCGCGCGGGTTCCACGTCTCCACTGCCAGCAAACCGCGTTGTCGCGCCCTGCCAACCACCCCGGCCGATGCACAGGTCTGCACCAGCTCGGGAAACAATGTCACCACATCGACGCGCATGGTGGCTCAGAAATCCGGGTCCCAATCCACCGTGATACGGGCGGCGTCGAGATCCACGGCCTGGACGCAGTGCCCGATCACGAAGGGCAGCAATCGCTCGCGCCCGTCATCATCACGCACCACCAGCACATCGTTGGCACCGGTAGCGACCAGATGGCTGACGCGCCCGAATGCCACACCCTCGAGATTCACCACTGCAAGGCCCTCGAGGTCGGCCCAGTAATACTCGCCATCACCAGCAGGCGGCAAGGCCGAACGCGGAACAAACACCCGCGACCCCACCACCGTCTGCGCCTGTTCGCGGCCATCCACGCCCGGCAACTCGGCAGTCAGTCCCTTGCCCTGCACCTGACCACGGGCACCAGCGAACTCGCGCTCCGTTCCGTCAGGCCAGACCAGCGTCCATGGCCGATACTGGAATATCATCACCCGCGGGTCGGTCCAGGACTCCAGCTTGACCGCCCCACGCAAGCCATGCAGGCCGACGATGCGCCCGACCTCGACGCGAGGGCCGGCCATGACGTCAGGCGCTGGCTTGCTTGCCGGCTTCCTTCACCAGCGCGCGCACCTTGTCGGACATCTGCGCACCCTTGGCAACCCAGGCATTGACCTTGTCGAGGTCGATTTCCAGGCGCTTTTCCTGGCCCGAGCAAACCGGGTTGTAATAGCCCAGACGCTCCAGATTGCGGCCGTCGCGCTTGCTGCGCTGATCGGTAGCGATGACGTGATAGAACGGACGCCCCTTGGCGCCGCCACGGGTAAGACGAATTCGAACCATGATCAAAAAACTCCGGAAGATGCCGCGGCAAGCCCGGACGGGGGCGGCAAACGCGGCATTGTAGCGGAAAATCGCCAAAAAGGAAGGGTTGCAGCCAAATTTCGAGCCAATCAACGCCCCATCGGCGGGAACTGGCCACCCATGCCACGGATCGATCCGCCGAGATGACGCATCAGGCCGCGCATCGCACCGCCTTTCATCTTCGACATCATTTTTTCCATCTGCATGTACTGCTTCAGCAGCCGATTGATGTCCGCCGGGGTAGTACCCGAACCTTTCGCCACCCGCTGCTTGCGCGACGCCTTCAACAGGTCAGGGTGTCGCCGCTCCTGCTTGGTCATCGAGTTGATGATGGCGATCATGCGATGGATTTCCTTGTCATTGACCTTGCTCTTGACCTGATCCGGCAAGGTCGAGACGCCCGGCAACTTGTCCATCAGGCCAGCCAGACCGCCCATGTTCAACATTTGCCCCAGTTGCTCGCGCATGTCTTCGAGGTCAAAACGCTTGCCTTTGGTGATCTTGGCGGCGAGTTTGGCCGCTTTCTCGCGGTCCACCTTGCGCTCGAC
>DASSXP010000187.1:0-8558 GCA_035703755.1 Rhodanobacteraceae bacterium
AGCATGGCGCGCTCGGCGGGTTTTCTTTGGGGTGCGTGGTGCCAGATTCCGCAGTCCATCTCGCCGATCTGCGACCGCGTCATGTGCTGGTTGATGCAGCACCATCGCTTCAAGGTAGCGTGGACCGGCCGGCAAACCGTGCGTTACGAATCGCGCTGGGCCATGAGCTACCGGCAGGCGGGCTTGCCGGTGCCGAGCAGTGGCCTGCATGACGATACCTTGCGGGATCTGGGACGCGGCTTGACGCCGGAGGAGACCTGGGCCTTGCTGCGTGTCCGCTGGACCTTCGATTTCGGACCGGCGTCCGCAGTACCCGCGCCTTGATTGCCACCCGGATTCCGCCGGCGCCGGTGCGGCATCGGCCGCTTTGTCGTGGCCGCGCAGGCTGGCCACAGGCATTGCGCCGGCGGCGGCTGCCGCCGCTTGAACGCCACTTAAACAAGCGTTTGAATTTGGGCCTTGAGCGCGCGTTGGCCGCGCTCTGAATGACGCAAATCAAAGGCGTCCCCGGCCGCTTTGGAGACACTGGCTCCAGTATCCATTGCGGAGTTCCAAGCATGCGTTCCCTCGCACAATTCCTGCTCCTTCCAGCGTTGGCGCTGGCCTTGGTCGCCTGTGGTGACAGCGGCCAAGGCAAGCTCAATACCGCCATGCTCGGCATCGACAGCGCCGCTGCCATGCCCAAGCCGGTGGACTTCGGCCCGCCCCAGGGTGAGCCGATCCACGCCACCCTCACCAGCCCGCCGTTGGTGCCGCCGGCGACCAACCGCGACTACCCCGCCAAGGTGATCGTCGAGCTGGAAGTGATCGAAAAGGAAATGGAGATTTCCGAAGGCGTCAAATACACCTACTGGACTTTCGGCGGCACCGTGCCCGGCAGTTTCATCCGCGTGCGTCAGGGTGACACGATCGAGTTTCACCTGAAAAATGCGCCCGACAGCAAGATGCCGCATAACATCGACCTGCACGGCGTTACCGGCCCCGGCGGCGGCGCGGCATCCAGCTTCACCGCGCCCGGCCACCGCACCCGTTTCACTTTCAAGGCGCTGAACCAGGGTATCTACGTTTACCACTGCGCCACCGCGCCGGTGGGCATGCACATCGCCAACGGCATGTACGGCCTGATCCTGGTGGAGCCGCCGGAAGGCCTGCCGCCGGTCGATCACGAGTACTACGTGATGCAGGGCGACTTCTACACCACCGGCAAATACCGCGAGAAAGGCCACCAGCCGTTCGACATGGAAAAGGCCATCGACGAAAACCCGACCTACGTGCTGTTCAATGGCCACGAAGGCGCGCTGACCGGCGACAACGCGCTCAAGGCCAAGGTGGGTGAATCGGTGCGTCTGTTCATTGGCAACGGTGGCCCCAACCTGATTTCCAGCTTCCACGTGATCGGCGAAATCTTCGATCGCGTACAGCCGGAAGGCGGCACCTTCGCGCAGGAAAACGTGCAGACCACGATGATCCCGGCGGGCGGTGCGGCTACGGTGGAGTTCCACGTGCAGGTGCCGGGCAGCTACGTGATGGTGGATCACTCGATCTTCCGCGCCTTCAACAAGGGCGCGATGGCGATCCTCAAGGTCGATGGACCCGAAGACAAGACGATCTTCTCGGGCAAGGAAGTTGATGCGGTCTATCTTGGGGATCGGGCCGAACCCAACCTCGCGGCGGTGAGCGTTGCCGCCAAGGCCAGTGCCAGTGGCACGCTCAGCAAGGACGATCAGATCGCCGCTGGCAAGCAGCTCTTCACCGGCACCTGCTCGGTCTGTCATCAGCCGGATGGCAAGGGCATGGAAGGCGTGTTCCCGCCGGTAGCAAATTCGGATTACCTCGCCAAACAGGATCTCGATCACCTGATCTCGATCCCGCTGCACGGTTTGCACGGCAAGATCACTGTCAACGGCAAGGAATACGACTCGGTGATGCCGCCGATGGCACAGCTCACCGATGACGAAGTGGCCAACATCTTGACCTTCGTGTTGAACAGCTGGGGTAACCCGGGTGGGCAGGTCAACAAGGCCGATGTCGCCCGCGCGCGCGCGATGCCGGCGCCGCAACCGGCACCGGAGCATTGAGCCATGCGCCGCCTGCTTGCAGGATTGATGTTGGCAGCGTGGGCGCCATGGGTGGCGGCGGCGGACTATGCGCCGCTGCCCGCCACGCACTTCGCCAGTGTATTGCCCGAAGCTGAGGCCAAGGCGCCGGTTGCCGTGGCGGCATTCGAGTTGCGCACCGAGCCGGTGACCAATGCGGAGTTCCTTGCTTTCGTACAGGCCCGGCCGGACTGGCGGCGCGACCGGGTGGCCGCAGTGTTCGCCGATTCGGGCTATCTCGCGCATTGGCAGTCCGCCACGGTGCTGGGTGCCGAGGCTTTGCCGGGACAGCCGGTGACGCGGGTCAGCTGGTTCGCGGCGCAAGCCTATTGCGAGAGCGAGGGTGCACGGCTGCCGAGCTGGCACGAATGGGAGCTGGCGGCCGCGGCCGACGCCACGCGGGCGGATGCGCGCAAGGACCCGGCCTGGCGTGAAGCGGTACTGGCCTGGTACGGGCGGCCCTCCAATACGCCGCTGCCACCGGTTGGCGGCGACGCCAATCTGTATGGCGTGCGTGATCTCAACGGGCTGGTGTGGGAGTGGGTTCTGGACTTCAACGCCATGATGGTGTCTTACGACAGCCGCGAACAGAACGGTGCCGACACGCTGCGTTTCTGCGGCGCCGGCGCGGCCAGCATGGACCAGAAAGAAAACTACGCCAGCCTGATGCGTGTCGCCATGCTGTCAGCGCTCACCGCCGTCGATACCACCACCAATCTGGGCTTTCGTTGTGCCCGATCCACGGGAGAGGTTCCATGAACAGACTCTGCTCGATTTTCGCGTCGCTGCTGCTGTTGGCCGGCGCCGCACAAGCGGCAAACCTGCCTTCTGACTCGATTTATCAGGCCCGCATCCAGCTCACCGACCAAAATGGGCAATCGGGTTTGCTGGCTGATCGGCGCGGCACGGTGCAACTGGTAAGCATGTTCTACACCCGCTGTACCATGGTCTGCCCGATGATCATCCAGACCATGCAGGCGAGCCGCCGCGCGGCCGGCATCGAGGACCCGGCGCGGCTTGCCTTGCTGGCGGTGAGCTTTGATCCGGCGATGGACAACAGCCAGGTGCTGAACGACTACGCCGTCAGCCATCGGCTGGACGCGCGCTACTGGAGTCTGGCCCATGCCAGTGCCCCGGACACCCGCACGCTGGCGGCGTTGTTGGGCGTGCAATACAAGGCGCTGTCCGGCGGTGGCTTCAACCATACCAGTGTCTTGCTGCTGCTGGATGCGGAGGGCAGGGTGCTGGCGCGCAGCGAGACGCTGGGCACGCCGGAGCCGGCCTTCGTCGAGGCGATCCGTCGCGCCACGGGCGGTTGATTCCAGACCCGGCACAGCACTCCGCGCGTGGCATGCCCATGGGCGCCGGGGCGACAAAACCGCTTTGTCGCCCCGGCCGTGGGCGCGTGAACTGGTATCTTGCATGAATAAATTATGGACGCATGGACGTCCATACGTGAGTGCAAAAATGTCTTGCCATCCTGTTGCGTCGCACTATATTCGGGGGTGACAGCACGGGCAGAGACCGCACCATGAGCCAGCCGAAACAGCAAGGTATTTACGATCCCTCACGTGAGCACGATGCCTGTGGCGTGGGTCTGGTTGCGCACATCAAGGGCCGCAAAAGCCACGCCATCATCCAGCAGGGGCTGGCGATCCTCAAGAATCTCGACCATCGCGGCGCGGTGGGGTCCGACCCCTTGATGGGTGATGGTGCCGGCATCCTGATCCAGATACCGGACCGGCTTTACCGCGAGGACATGGCGCTGAAGGGCATTACCCTGCCGCCGCCCGGCGAATACGGCGTCGGCATGATCTTTCTGCCGCGTGAACACGCCTCGCGCCTGGCCTGTGAGCAGGAGCTGGAACGCAAAGTGCGCGCCGAGGGGCAGATGGTGCTGGGCTGGCGCGACGTGCGCGTCGACAGTGCCATGCCGATGTCGCCGACGGTGAAGGCGCAAGAGCCGGTGATCCGGCAGATTTTCATCGGTCGCGGCCCGGACGTGATGGTGCCGGACGCGTTGGAACGCAAGCTCTACGTGATCCGCAAGACCGCCAGCCATGCGATCCGCGAACTGGGTTTGAAGCACGGGCAGGAATACTTCGTGCCGTCGATGTCCACCCGCACGGTGGTCTACAAGGGCCTGTTGCTGGCCGATCAGGTGGGGCGCTATTACCTCGATCTCGCCGATCCGCGCGCGACCTCGGCGCTGGCGCTGGTGCATCAGCGCTTTTCCACCAACACCTTCCCCGCGTGGGAGTTGGCCCACCCCTACCGCATGGTCGCGCACAACGGCGAGATCAACACGGTCAAGGGCAATGTCAACTGGCTCAACGCGCGCACCCAGGCGATTTCTTCGGCCGTGCTTGGCGATGATCTGCCCAAGCTGTGGCCGCTGATCTATCCGGGGCAGTCGGACACCGCCTCGTTCGACAATTGCCTCGAACTGCTCACCATGGCCGGCTATCCGCTGGCCCACGCGATGATGATGATGATTCCGGAGGCGTGGGAAAAACACACGCTGATGGACCCCAGTCACCGCGCGTTCTACGAATACCACGCGGCGATGATGGAACCGTGGGACGGCCCGGCCGCGATCGTATTCACCGACGGCCGTCAGGTCGGCGCCACGCTGGACCGCAACGGCTTGCGGCCAGCGCGTTACCTGATCACCGATGACGACCTGCTGATCCTCGCTTCCGAGGCCGGTGTGTTGCCGGTAGCCGAATCGCGCATCGTCAAGAAGTGGCGCTTGCAGCCGGGCCGCATGCTGATGATCGACATGGAAGCCGGGCGCATCGTGCCGGACAAGGAACTCAAGGATCAGCTGGCCAACGCGCGCCCGTACAAGCAGTGGATCGATCACTTGAGCGTGCGGCTGGAGGACTTGCCCGAACCGCGGCCGGAAAGCCATGACGCTGCTACCTTGCTCGATCGGCAACAGGCGTTCGGCTACAGCGCCGAGGATTTGAAGTTTCAGCTGCTGCCGATGGCGCGCGATGGTCAGGAAGCGATCGGTTCGATGGGCAACGACGCGCCGCTGGCGGTGTTGTCCGAGCAGAACAAATCACTGTACGACTACTTCCGCCAGACCTTCGCGCAAGTCACCAATCCGGCCATCGACCCGATCCGCGAGGCGCTGGTGATGTCCTTGACCTCGTTCATCGGTCCCAAGCCCAACCTGCTCGATATCAACAACATCAACCCACCATTGCGCCTTGAAGTGCCACAACCGGTGCTGGGGTTTGCCGACATGGCGCGGCTGCGCAAGATTGGTCGCTATTCGCGCAAGCGCTTCCGCAGCCATCTGCTCGACATCAGCTATCCAGCAGCCTGGGGCAGGGCCGGCATCGAGGCGCGCCTCGCCTCGTTGTGCGCGCAGGCGGTGGATGCGATCAAGCAGGGACACAACATTTTGATCGTTTCCGACCGCCAGGCCGACCGCGAGCGGGTGGCGATCCCGGCGCTCCTGGCCACTTCGGCCATTCATCAGCATTTGGTGGAGCGCGGTCTGCGCACATCCACGGGTCTGGTGGTGGAGACCGGCTCGGCGCGTGAGGTGCATCACTTCGCCTTGCTCGCCGGTTATGGCGCCGAGGCGGTGCATCCCTATCTGGCGATGGAAACGCTGCAACACGAGTTTGCCGATGCGCCCGGTGGAATCCATGCCGACAAGGCGATTGCCAATTACGTCAAGGCGATCGACAAGGGGCTGGAAAAGGTAATGTCCAAGATGGGCATTTCCACCTACATGTCCTACACCGGCGCGCAGATCTTCGAGGCCGTGGGCCTGTCGCGCGAGCTGGTGGACAAGTACTTCACCGGCACCGCCTCGAACATCGAGGGCATCGGTTTGTTTGAATTGGCCGAGGAAGCCTTGCGTGTGCACACGGCGGCCTGGGGCAAGGCTCCGGTGCTGGCCGATGCGTTGGCCGACGGCGGCGATTACGCCTGGCGCGTGCGCGGCGAAGCGCACCTGTGGACGCCCGACGCCATCGCCAAGCTGCAGCACGCCACCCGCGCCAACAACCCCGGCACCTACGCGGAATACGCCGCGCTGATCAACGACCAGAGCCGCCGCCACATGACGCTGCGCGGCCTGTTCGAGTTCAAGCTCGACCCCGCCGCCGCGATCCCGCTGATTGATGTGGAACCGGCCAAGGAAATCGTCAAGCGCTTCGCCACCGGCGCGATGTCGCTGGGTTCGATCTCCACCGAAGCGCACACCACGCTGGCGCTGGCGATGAACCGCATCGGCGGCAAGAGCAACACCGGCGAAGGCGGCGAAGACCCGGCGCGCTACCGCGCTGAGCTGGCCGGCCAGACTATCAAGCAGGGCGACACCCTGGCCGGCATCATCGGCAAGGGCCGCATCGAACGCGACCTCACGCTGCAAGCCGGCGACTCGCTGCGCTCGCGCATCAAGCAGGTGGCCTCCGGCCGCTTTGGCGTCACCGCGGCGTACCTGATCTCCGCCGACCAGATCCAGATCAAGGTGTCGCAGGGCGCCAAGCCCGGCGAGGGCGGCCAGTTGCCCGGCCACAAGGTGTCCGAGTACATCGCCGAGCTGCGCCACTCGGTGCCCGGCGTGGGCCTGATCTCGCCGCCGCCGCACCACGACATCTACTCCATCGAGGATCTGGCCCAGCTGATCCACGACCTCAAGAGCTGCAACCCGGCCGCCTCGATCTCGGTGAAGTTGGTGTCGGAGATCGGCGTGGGCACGGTGGCCGCGGGCGTGGCCAAGTGCAAGGCCGACCATGTGGTGATCGCCGGCCATGACGGCGGCACCGGCGCCTCGCCGTGGTCGTCGATACGCCACGCCGGCACGCCGTGGGAGCTGGGCTTGGCCGAGACCCAGCAGACCCTGGTGCTGAACAATTTGCGCGGGCGCATCCGCGTGCAGGCGGACGGCCAGATGAAGACCGGCCGCGACGTGGTGATCGGCGCCCTGCTCGGCGCCGACGAGTTCGGCTTCGCCACCGCGCCGCTGGTGGTGGAAGGCTGCATCATGATGCGCAAGTGTCACTTGAACACCTGCCCCACCGGCGTGGCCACGCAGGATCCGGTGCTGCGCCAGCGCTTCAGCGGCAAGCCCGAGCACGTCGTGAATTACTTCTTCTTCGTCGCCGAGGAAGTGCGCCAGCTGATGGCCCAGCTCGGCATCCGCCGCTTCGACGAGCTGGTCGGGCGCGTCGATCTTTTGGACACCCGCGCCGGCATCGCGCACTGGAAGGCCAAGGGGCTGGACTTCGCCCGCGTCTTTCACCGCCCCGAGCTGGCCGGCGAGGTGGCGCGCCGCCACGTCGAGGAGCAGGACCACGGCCTGGCCCACGCGCTGGATCACGTGCTGATCGACAAGGCTGCGCCCGCGCTGGAACGCGGCGAGAAGACCCGCTTCATCGTCGATGTGCGCAACGTGGATCGCAGCGTGGGCAGCATGCTCTCCGGCGAACTGGCGCGCCGCCACGGCCATGCCGGCCTGCCCGACGACACCATCCGCGTGCAGCTGGACGGCACCGCGGGGCAGAGCTTCGGCGCCTTCCTCGCCCGCGGCATCACCTTGGATCTGGTCGGTGACGGCAACGACTACGTGGGCAAGGGGCTCTCCGGCGGCCGCCTCATCGTGCGCTCGCCGAATGACTTCCACGGCTTCGGGCCGGACCACATCATCGTCGGCAACACCGTGCTTTACGGCGCCACCAGCGGCGAGGCGTTCTTCAACGGCGTAGCTGGCGAACGCTTCGCGGTGCGCAACTCCGGCGCCCGCGCGGTGGTGGAAGGCGTGGGCGACCACGGTTGCGAATACATGACCGGCGGCACCATCGCCGTGCTGGGCGAGACCGGGCGCAACTTCGGCGCCGGCATGTCCGGCGGCGTGGCCTATGTGTACGACCCGCACGGCCAGTTCGAGGGCCGCTGCAACCTCGCAATGGTGGCGCTGGAGCCGGTGTTGGCCGGCGTCGAACAAGAAGTTCGCGTGCCGCATGAACTGTGGCATCGCGGCCGTGCCGATGGTCGGCCGGCCACGGATGAAGCGATCTTGCGGCAATTGGTCGAAGCGCATTTTCGTTACACCGGCAGCTTCCGCGCCAAGGAAATCCTGGCCGATTGGGCCAATGCACGCGCTCGCTTCGTCAAGGTGATGCCGCACGAATACAAACGCGCACTGGCAGAGCAAAGCGCGGCCAGTCACGCCGCATCCACCGCCACAGCCAGCGCCTGAGGAACCAGACATGGGCAAGATCACCGGCTTTCTCGAGTTCGACCGCGTCGCCGAACCCAGCGAAGAACCCGCCAAGCGCAAGCAGCACTACCACGAGTTCGTGCGCCAGCTGGACGACGATGGCGCGCAGAAACAGGCCGCGCGCTGCATGGACTGCGGCATCCCGTTCTGCCACCACGGCTGCCCGGTCTCGAACATCATCCCGGACTTCAACGACCTGGTTTACAAGGGCGATT
>DASSXP010000238.1:0-2502 GCA_035703755.1 Rhodanobacteraceae bacterium
CCATCGAATTTGATGCCTTCGAAACCCCATTCGCCAAGGATCTTGCGCACCAGCGCAATGTAGTAATCGATGGTGGGCTGGTAGGCCGGGCACTGGGTGAAGGCATTCCACCAACTGACCTTTTGCACCGAACCGTCCTGATCCAGCAACAGCATATCGGGGTGGTCGTGCAGGATATCGCTGCCCGGATCGGCCGCCAGCGGTGCCAGCCACAGTCGGGGCAACAATCCGGCTTGCTTGACGGCGGCGGCGAACTCACGCATGTCCTGCTCGCCACGGGGAAATTTGCGGCGATCGATGTGCCAGTCGCCTTCATTGGTTTGCCAGCCATCATCCAGCACGGCCCAGCCAAAACCCATGTCGCGTACCTTGGGCAAGGTGGCGAGAATCTGCTCGCGATTGAAATTGCGGCCGTAGCCCCAGGCGCACCACACCGGAGCAAACGCCGTGCCGGGGGCCATCGGCGCCACCATGCCCTGGTCGGCCATGTATGCCTGATAGCGCTGCAGTGCGACGAAGTAATCGCCCCGGTGGACGCACAGCAAGGTACGATCCGTGCGCAACGAGGCACCAGGTGCCAGCGTGGCGGGGTGGTTCGACTCGAGTGCCAGCGAAGCGCCGTGTGCGGTCCTGGATACCGGCAAATCGAGCAGGCGAACCACTGGTTCGAGATGGCCCACGGCGATACCGACGTCGCGGCGCCATACATCGGCCACCGGGGTGCCGCCGCCATAATCGGAGGCATCCATGCCGAGGGTGTTGCGCTGCTCGAATTCGATCCCCAGCGGCTGCACCCAGTCGCGGCGATCTTCGTGCGTGGTGCCGGAGAACGTCCAGAAGCCATCCTCGGTTTCCGGCAGTTCATGCGCGCCATTGCGCCAGCCGCGGATATCAAGCGGCTGTTTGCCGTCGTTTTGATACTCCACCTGCAGCACCACCATGCCCGGATAACGCGGGTACAGGCACAGTTCGACTTGTTTCACCACGTCGTCGTTCGAACGCGCTGTGATGAGGTGGCGCTGGCCGCTGCCGTGTTTGGCATCGTGGATGGTTTCGACCCGATGCCCGGTGAAACGGAAGCTGGCGATGTCACCACTCTGGCGCAGCAGTACCTCGCTTGCGGCGTGCGCGGTGATGGCGCGGTCGGCGACAAGCAGGCGCGAGCGCAATTGTTCGTCAAAACCGAGTGTCAAAGGACCGTGGCTCACCCGCAGCTTGTCGACCGCGTCGCTGACAACGGAGGCGCCGCCGTTGCTGGCGGTGCTTGCCGGATCGGACGATGGGCGCGCCATGGCGGGTAGCGCAGCCAACGCTGCCGTGCTGGCGGTCAGCTTCAGCAGATTGCGGCGTCCCATGTTCGGCATGGATGTACTCCGGTGATCAAGTTGGACTCATTCTGTGCCAAGGGTTCGATTTGCGCAAGCTAAAAGTTTCGAATAGTGTAATGTTAGTTTCGTTATGTGGAGTGTTTGAGAATGTTGAAACGCACCTGCTCGATGCTTTTGTGCTTGACCTGCGCTCTGCCTGTTGCGGCAAGGGCGGTGGCTCCGGATGTGTTCTACCAGGCGACGGACTTCGCGCAGGTGCGCAAAGTCGACGCGCATGTCCATGCCAATGCGGGCTCGGATGCGTTTTTGGCGCAAGCGCGCGCCGATGGTTTCGAGCTGCTTTCGATCAATGTGGATTACCCGGATTTCCCGCCCATTGAGCGGCAGCGCGCGCTGGCGCTCGAATTGGCGGCGCGTGATCCGCAGCACTTCCACTGGGCCGGTACCTTCTCGATGCAAGGTTTCGGTACGCGCGAGTGGCTGTCGCGTACCCTGGCTCGGATCAAACAGGATGCGGCGCTCGGTGCGCGGGCAGTCAAGATCTGGAAGAACGTGGGCATGGTCGAGCGCGGCGTCGATGGCAAGCTCATCATGCTGGACGATTCGCGCCTGGAACCCCTGGTTCAGGCCGTGCAGCAGTCGGGGTTGGCGCTGATCGACCATCAGGGCGAGCCTTACAACTGCTGGTTGCCGTTGAACAAGATGACCACCGCCAACGACCGTGAATACTTTCGCAACCATCCGCAATATCATGCTTGGTTGCATCCCGAGCAGCCGCGTTACGAGGCGTTGATGGCTGTACGCGATCGCTTTGTTGCGGCGCATCCCCGGTTGCGCTTCGTCGGTGCACACATGGCCAGCCTGGAATGGAATGTTGATCTGCTGGCGGCGTTTCTTGATCAGCACCCTGGCGCCACGGTCGATCTTGCGGCCCGCATGAGCCAGGTGCAGTACCAGTCATTGCGCGACCACAAGCGGGTGCGCGACTTCTTTGTGCGTTACCAGGATCGCCTGCTTTACGGCACCGACCTGACGCATGCCCCGGATGGGGCTGATGCCGCCTTCCGGCGCGATGCGCATGCGTTCTGGTGGTCGGATTGGCGCTACCTTGCCACCGCGGAAACCCAGCGCGTCGATGACCTCGATGCCACGGTCAAAGGGCTGCATTTGCCGC
>DASSXP010000296.1:0-9661 GCA_035703755.1 Rhodanobacteraceae bacterium
ATCGGCACCCATCGCCTGCAAGATGAAGGCCGCAAACACGCCGGAAAGCGCCCACGCTGCCTGATAGATGCCAGTGGCCTCGATGCCAAGGCGCTGACTGATCACGGACCGCGTCAGCAAATCCAGCCCCGCGGCCAGCAGGCCGCTCAGCATGAACGCGCCGCCCAATCGCAACAAAGGCGCTGCCACGCGCACGGTTTCACGCCAGTGCATGGCAACCCGCGCGATCTTGATCTTGCCCGCATACCGGAATGACAGGACCAAGGTGATCAGCGCCGTGGCCAGCAGCACCGGCACGATACCCGCCTCCCCCAGCCACCAGTACAAGCCCACCGCGAGAACGGTTTGCGCCAGCACGGCCCAGACATCGACCCGCGCAATGTCGCCAATGCGCCGCTGCCCCTGGATCAACGCCATTTGGCCGCCACTGATGGCGCCCAGCAGCAAGGTACCACCCAATACGGCAATGGCCCAGGCGTGCTGCGATGATCCAGTCAACGCCTGGCTCAACGGCACCGCCAACACGATTGCCGCCAGCCAGCCCAGCACCCCAGTGGCCCAGCAAGCCCGGCGCAAGGCGTGCACGGTACGCGCCACCACGCCCTCGTCACCTTGCTGATACGCCAACGCCACTTCACGCACGCCGCTGCTGTTGAGGCCAAGCCCGGTACCCGCACCGACAAGGCTCACAGCGGATTGGTACAAGCCGATCAAGCCGACCCCGGCTGGGCCCAGCAACACCGCCACGATCTTGATGCGCAGCAGACCGACCACGTACTTGATGGCTTGCGCACCACCGATGATCGTGGACGAACGCAGGATCTGGCCGTACGACGCAGCACTTCCACTCACACCGATTCGCTCGCACGCCGCACGGCATCAATCACTGCGGTGACATCGACGGAACCCAGGTGCGGGCCGAGTGGCAAGCTCAGGACTTCCGCCGCCATGCGCTCCGCCAAGGGCAAGGAACCCGGCACCAAATCCAAGTCCTCATAGGCCTGCTGCCGATGCGGCGGGATCGGGTAGTGGATCAAGGTCCCCACCCCTTGCTCGCCCAAGTGCCGAACCAGATCATCGCGCCGCGCATGACGCACGACGAACAAATGCCACGCGGGGTCGGCCCAGTCAGGCACCACAGGCAAAACCAAATCCAGCCCAGCCAATTGCTCAAGGTAACCCTCCGCCACGGCTGCCCGCCGCGTATTCCACGCGTCAAGATGCTTGAGCTTGACGCGCAGAACGGCCGCTTGGAGCGGATCAAGGCGGCTGTTGAACCCGCGCACCTCATTGACGTATTTGACCCGCGATCCGTAGTTGTGCAGCAGCCGGATACGCTGCGCCAGCTCTGGATCATTGGTGGTTACCGCGCCGCCGTCGCCCAGCGCGCCCAAATTCTTGCCCGGGTAGAAGCTCCAGGCCACCGCATCGCCATGACTGCCGATGCGCTGGCCCTTGTAGCGCGCGCCATGCGCTTGCGCGGCATCTTCCAGTACGCGCAAACCGTGCTGGCGAGCGATGCTCAAAATCGGATCCAGATCGGCCGGCTGGCCGTACAAATGTACCGGCAGTATGACTTTGGTGCGCGGCGTAATGGCCGCTTCAATCCGCCCCGGATCAAGGTTGCAGGTGGCTTCCACCGGCTCAACCGGGACCGGCGTGGCCCCGCACTGGCTGACCGCCAGCCAAGTGGCAATATAAGTATTGGACGGAACGATGACCTCATCGCCCGGACCGACATCCATGGCCCGCAGCGTCAGGTGAAGGGCATCCAGACCGTTGCCGACACCCACACAATGGCGCGCATTGCAGTATTCGGCCCATTCCGTTTCGAACGCTTCGACTTCCGTGCCAAGAATGTACCAGCCCGAGTCCATGACACGGGCCACCACGGCGTCGATTTCTTCCTTCAACTCAAGGTACGCGGCACGAAGATCCAGGAACGGAATCACGATTATTTCCCGACCATTTTGAGAAAGGTGTCGTAGTCGCGGATGTAGTCATCATTGTCGTAACGATGCGAAGCAAGCACGATCAATACGGCATCCGGCGAATACTCGAATTGCGCCCCCCATGTCATGGGCGGCATGTAAAAACCCAGATTGGGGCGATCAAGCATGTACGTCTCCCTGCGCCGGCCATCGTCGCCACTGACCTTGATGCGTCCGCGCACGCACATGAGAAGCTGGTGGCATTGCTTGTGTGCATGCTGGCCCCGAATCTCCACCAAGGGAACCTGATAAACGACGAACATCCGCACGACCTGAAACGGCAAATCCACTCCATGCTCAGCCACGCACAAGTTGCCTCGTGGATCAATTACATTCTTGAGTTCAATCAATCGGAACGTCATCGACAGCAGCCCCCTCTTTCGCCTCGCGTGTCATACGTCGGCGCCCAACGGCATCGGTTGGCGGCACGGCCTTGTTCTTTCAGCGCAAGATGCTGTGGCATTCGCATCACAAGGCTCCTTGCATGAAACCGAGCGTGATGCTTCGCGCACCAAAACCCTCTTTCTGCATCAACAGGCCAGTGTTCAGCACACGGCCTTCATCCTCGGTGGATTTGCCGAAACTGAGCAACTCCACGCCGCCGGCTTGCGCCTGACGCATGACACTGAAGATGACGAGATCAAGCGCTCCCAGCTCACGGCCACGCGCATTGCTGGCCAGATACTGGGTGTGCCAGACGCGTCCGAAGTCGAAAAGCAGCGCCCCGGCCACGATCATGTCGCCATCCCTCGCAACTTGCGCAACGATACGTCGCGGGAACCTTGCCATCAAAAGCTCAAGCTCCGCGGCCGAATGCACTGGCTGCGCCTGATGCCGTGCCAGCAACACTTCGACCAACAGTTGATGAAACTCGCTGCCGGATGCGGAGCCGATGACGAGACCGGCGGCGACAGCCTTCTTCGCGGCACTGCGCCTGTTTGCGCTCGGCGGCAGCGCGTTTTGGAGCGGAATGACACTGGAAAGATCGCAACGACAGACCGCGAATCCGCGCCGCGTCAATGCGTAGACCAGCTCCCCGGAAGGGTAGGCACAAAACGACTCCGGCAGCATCTTCATGGTCAGAGAGGTGCCACCCCATGCCCGCATGGCATCGAGCATCGCATCCGTCGCGTCAAGCGCCAGCGGGCCATGCAGTTTGTGCGTAAACACCACCCCACCGAACGTCAAACCGGGGTGGCTTTCGACGACGCCGGAGCTGGCATCGACAGCCGCCGGCAATATGGCGACGGGCTTGTTGTCGATGTAGGCGATCGACGAGAAATCGACGAATCGGTCACCGTGATACTCGAGAAAATTGCGCTCGAACATAAACAGGCCGTTCCGGCCATCCGCCAAGACCCTCGCCCAATCGTCAGCGCGTGACGCATGGTATCGCTCGACGACAATTTGGCTCATGGCAAAGACTTGCCCATTTTGATGTAGACAGCCGTTGATTCAGCGCTGATCTCGTTATATCCCAGCTTGTGATAAAGGCTGCTCGCACGGAGGTTCTTGCGTGCGACCTTGAGATCAAGGCTGTCGAAGCCCGCACCGCGCGCGCGCTGCTCGACAGCCCCGACCATCGCCCGGCCAAGGCCCTGTCCCCAAAAACGCTTCTCGCCGATGTAGCCCCAATACTCGGCCAGCGTGCCGCGATGATTCTTGAGCCCCGCCGCTCCAATCGGCCCATGTGAGATCAGTTCAACGCCCCAGATCAAGTAATCGCTGCGCGAATCCAGCGCCGCAAAGAATTCACACTGCTGTTGTCGCGTGAATACCGGGGTCATTGTCAGTTCGCGTATCTCGGGGTCATTCAACCAAACCCACGACCGCTCCAGATAGGCCTCATCATAGGGAACCAGCTTGATCGACGGCATGATCATCGGACTGACCCCACTGAGCGCATGCGTGCAACCACTTCGCCTGCACGATGCAGGTACGTATGTTGCTCCCTGACCAGGTCATGTCCTCGTTCCACGATCGCGGCACGTCTATCTGGATCGTCGATATACCGCACGCACTGACCGATGCATTCGTCCGCATTGGCAAAATAGTCCGCGTGCTGATCCGCGAGAAACATCACATCCGCGGTGCTGCTGCGGCTGGATAGCAAGAAGCCTCCTGCGCCTGGCACCTCGAAGTGGCGCATGATGACGCCGTCCGGTTCGCCGTCAATGACGTGCTGGGTGCGTAGGATGTTGAGACACACAGCCGATTCGCGGATCACTCTCGCCGACTCTGCCAGATCGAGCTCGCGCCCTTGCCAGCAGGCGCGGGCACGCCCGTCACGACGCGTACGCGAACCCCAGTAACCCGGCCCGTAGATGCGCAATGGCACAACGCTGGCAATCTGGTCGAGGAAGGCTTCGCGTTCACGATCCCAGCCGCCGATGAACACCACTCCCGGCCAACTGCCTTGCGGCAACTCGCCGTGGTAGGGCATGACGTCCGGGTCCCAGCCGAAGGCGAGGAAATGGGCATTGACGCCGTCGCGGCGCAGCTTGGCAACCAGTTGCTCGCTCCAGATCAGGTACAGATCCGCTTCGCGTGCCGCGAGCAAACCTTCGGGGCGATGGTTGTAGTGCGGTGGATACGGATTGTCGGCGTGAAAAATCGCCACACGCCGGCCCTGCTCGCGCAGTGCACGCACGGTTTCCGGCATCACCCAGATGCCGTTGTGCAGGAACACCCACGGTGCATCGCTGATTTCAGCGGCCTGCCGCAGTCGCTGGTTGTAGCGCTTCGACCAGGCACGCCGGGCCGCGTAGCTGCCGATGGTCAGCCGATGCAAGACGCGATTGCGGGCCGGCCATGCCAGCTGTGCCATTTCGGTCGGAACTTCGAAGCGATGCACCGCATGCCCCAGCTTTTGAAAGGCGCGCTCGTAGGATGCGCCCAATCGGTCACGCTGGAACTCGCCCGCAATGAGGATGGATTCCTTGTTCACGCACACACTCTGCGGGCGGCGGCAGCGACACCTGTGCTGCACTTGGCGTAGTTCCAGCGATTTATCATTTCCAGGCTTTGCCGGCCCATGGCGCGACGCGCGGCTTCATCGGTCAGGATGTGGCGCAAAGCCGTCGCCAGCGAATCCACGTCGCCGGCGCGCATATGGCGGCCGTTGCCCCCGTCCTTGACCAGGTCGGGCACGCAGCCCACTTCCGCCGACACCACCACCGGCAGCCCCGCGCACATCACTTCGTTGACGATCAGGCCCCAGGGCTCGTTCTCGGAGGGCAGCACGAAAACGTCCGCAGCCGCATAGACCCGTGGCAACTCGCCTTGATTGACGAAACCACCGAACACCACGTTGTCGAGGTTCAGCGCCGCGACACGCGCGCGCAGCGCGGCTTCCATTTCACCGGTGCCGACCAGCAACAGCGAAGCGCGAATGCCTTCATCGCGCAGCTTCGCCATGGCTTCGATCACGTTGTCGGGGTGCTTGCGCCGCATGAACTTGGAGGCATACAGCACCACCGGCAGTTCATCGCGCAACCCGAATCGCTCACGCACGTCACGGCGCTCGTCCACCGTCAGCGCTGCGGCGGCGATAAATCGATCGTTGTCCACGGTGTACGGCACATCAAAAATTTTTGTGTCGGGCACGCCGAGTGCCCGGTAGTAGTCCCGATTGGCCGTGCCGATGGCAAGAAAGCCATCAACATGCCGATAGGCGCGCTTCAAGATGCCGTCGCGCAGACGCTGGCGCCAGCCGGGGCGCTGCAAGCCGAGATGCGTTTCCGAACGCACAAACACCGGAAGACCGCAGCTTTTGGCAGCCAGAAAGGCCAACACGAAGGCGGCATACGCATATCCATGCAACCACACGGCATCGTAGCGACCGCTGCGGATTTCACCCCAGATTTCCGGACAAATCAGCGACCAGAAGCCGGTGATCGAGCGCTGCTTTGCCCTTTCACCCAAGAAAACATGGCGATAGCCCGACAACAGATCCACATCCCACTTGACCTGCTGCTTGAAACCGGGATCGACCGCACCACGCAGGCTGAAATCGCTGCAATACAACGCGGTGACTTCGATCTCCGGGTCGCGGTTGAGGTAGGCATACAGTGGCGCGAAGTACTGAATCGGGTGCGAGTTGACGACCGCGATTCGGAAGGGCTGGCTGGCCGTCATGCCGGCTCCGCCAGCAGCGCATCGAAATAGGCGATGGTGCGCTTGAGGCCTTCTTCGACGTGGATCCTGGGTTCCCAAGCGAGTTTGGATTGCGCCAACGTGATATCCGGCTTGCGCTGCATCGGGTCGTCCGCCGGCAACGGTTCAAAGACCAGCCGTGAGGCGGAGCCGGTCATGTCGATCACCATCTCGGCCAGTTGGCGGATGGTGAATTCGCCGGGGTTGCCGAGGTTCACCGGGCCGGGGAAATCCCGTTCGCTGTCCATCAGGCGCAGGAACCCATCGACAAGATCGTCGACGTAGCAAAACGAGCGGGTTTGCTGGCCTTCGCCGTAGATGGTGATGGGTTGGCCCTTGAGCGCCTGCACGATGAAGTTGGATACCACGCGGCCATCGTTGGGGTGCATGCGCGGGCCGTAGGTGTTGAAGATGCGCGCGACCTTGATGTCGAGATTGTGCTGGCGGTGGTAGTCGAAGAACAGGGTCTCGGCGCAGCGCTTGCCTTCGTCGTAGCAGGAGCGGATGCCGATGGGGTTGACGTTGCCCCAGTAGGCCTCGGTTTGCGGATGCACCGCCGGATCGCCGTAGACCTCACTGGTGGAGGCCTGAAAAATGCGGCAGCGCAGGCGCTTGGCGAGGCCCAGCATGTTGATGGCGCCATGCACCGAGGTTTTGGTGGTCTGCACTGGATCGTGCTGGTAGTGGATCGGCGAGGCCGGACAGGCCAGGTTGTAGATTTCGTCCACCTCGATGTACAACGGAAAGGTGACGTCGTGGCGGATGAACTCGAAGCGCGGGTTGTCGTGCAGGTGGTCGATGTTGCGCTTGGTGCCAGTGAACAGGTTGTCGAGGCAGACCACTTCATCACCGCGTGCCAGCAGCTTGTCGATCAGGTGCGAGCCGAGAAAACCGGCACCGCCGGTAACCAATACGCGCTTGCGCATGCCGTAATTTCGCATTCCGGATCCACGTTGAGTTGAATGGCCGCAGCATGGCATCCGACGCTTCCCCCGCCCGCCGTGGTGCCATGATCGGGCACACAGCGGCGGCAGGTTTACCCCAGAGCCAGCGCGTTCAGATTGGCGAGTATAGCGAAGCCCATCACAGTTTTGGGTCGCCGCCTCGCGCGGCGATTCGCCACCGGGGTGGGCGACCAGAATAGCTCCGCCGGTGCCGTGGCGCCGGCCCCAGAATCGACCAACACCAAACCCGCCACACGGCAAAGGTTAGAATGCGGCGCTTTGGCGGACGCATGGCGCCCGCATGGCGGATGGGGAGCGGGCAGCCGTGAAACAGATTTTGCAGAGCCTCAAGACCGGGGCGACCGAGGTGGCGGAGGTGCCGGCGCCACGCGTGGGCGCGGGGCAGGTGCTGATCGCGACGTCGCACACGCTGGTATCGGCGGGGACCGAGCGGATGCTGGTCGAGTTCGGCAAGGCGGGCTGGCTCAGCAAGGTGCGTCAGCAGCCGGACAAGGTGCGGATGGTGCTGGAGAAGGTCCGCACCGATGGCCTGCTGGCAACGCTGGACGCGGTCAAGAGCAAGCTCGACCAGCCGCTGGCGCTTGGCTATTGCAACGTGGGCACGGTGCTGGCACTGGGCGCCGGCGTGGATGGCCTGGCCATTGGCGACCGCGTGGTGAGCAACGGCAAGCACGCGGAGATCGTGGCGGTACCGAAGAACCTGGTCGCGCGCATTCCCGACGGCGTGGTCGACGAAGCCGCCGCGTTCACGGTACTGGCAGCGATCGGATTGCAGGGCATCCGCCTCGCCCAGCCGACGCTGGGTGAGTGCGTGGTGGTGACCGGCTTGGGCCTGATTGGCCTGCTCACGGTGCAGATGTTGCGGGCGCAGGGCTGCCGGGTGCTCGGCATCGACTTCGACCCGGCACGGCTGGCGCTGGCCGAGCAGTTCGGCGCCGAGGTGGTGAACCCCGGCGCGGGCGGCGACGTGCTGACGGCGGCAGCGGCGTTTTCGCGCGGGCGCGGGGTCGATGCGGTACTGATCACCGCCTCCACCGACAGCAACGAGCCGGTGCATCAGGCGGCCGAGATGTGCCGCCAGCGCGGCCGCATCGTGCTGGTCGGGGTCACCGGGCTGGAACTTTCGCGCGCGGATTTTTACGAGAAGGAACTCAGTTTTCAGGTCTCGTGCAGTTACGGCCCCGGCCGCTACGATTCGGCCTACGAGGAAGGCGGCCAGGATTACCCGGTCGGCTTCGTGCGCTGGACCGAGCAGCGCAATTTCGAGGCGGTGCTGGACTTGCTGGCCACCGGCGCGCTCGACGTGGCGCCGCTGGTGTCGCATCGCTTCGAGCTGGCCGATGCCGTTGACGCCTATGCCTTGTTGACCGACAGCTCGCCGTCGCTCGGCATCGTGCTGCGCTACCCGCAGCCGGCCGATTCGGCTGCCGATACGCCACCCGTGCGGCGGGTGCGGTTGTCTGCCGCGGAACACACCCCAGGCCGCGCTGCCGTCGCCTTCCTCGGCGCCGGCAACTACGCCGGGCGGGTACTGATCCCCGCCTTCAAGGCCGCCGGCGCCACCTTGCATACGGTGGTCAGCGGCACCGGTGTCAGCGCCGTGCACCATGGCCGCAAGCACGGTTTCGCCGTCGCCAGCAGCGATGGCGCCGCCGCCCTGGCGGACCCGGCCATTGACACCGTGGTGATCGCCACCCGCCACGATGCCCATGCCCGGCAGGTTTTGGCGGCGCTGGACGCGGGCAAACACGTATTCTGCGAAAAGCCCTTGTGCCTGACGCAAGAGGAACTCGCGGCCATCGACGCCGCCGCCTCGGCCCGACCCGAGCAATACCTGATGCTGGGCTTCAATCGTCGCTTCGCGCCACAGGTGGTGAAGATCAAGGCGCTGCTGGCGCCGCTTACGGAACCCAAATCGTTCATCATGACGGTCAACGCGGGCGCGATTCCGCTCGACCATTGGACTCAGGACCCGGCCATCGGCGGCGGCCGCATCGTCGGTGAGGGCTGCCACTTCATCGACCTGCTGCGGCATCTGGCCGGCGCGCCGATCACCCACGTCGAGGTGGCCGCGCTGGGCCGACATGCGGCGCTGGAAACCGTCGCCGACAAGGCCAGCATCACGCTGCGCTTCGCCGATGGCTCGGTCGGCAGCATTCATTATCTTGCCAATGGCGACAAGGGCTTTCCCAAGGAGCGACTGGAGGTGTTCTGCGCTGGCCGCGTGTTGCAGCTCGACAACTTCCGTCGCCTGCGCGGCTGGGGCTGGAAGGGCTTTTCGCGCCTGAATCGGTGGCGCCAGGACAAAGGTCAGCGCGCCTGCGCGGCGGCGTTTGTCGCGGCGGTGAAATCCGGCGCGCCGGCACCGATCCCGCTGGAGGAAATCCTCGAGGTCAGCCGCGTCAGCATCGAAGCACAACAGGCGCTGCAAGCGTGAACGCGACAACGACCCGGATCGATATCATCGCCGGCGCGCGGCCGAACTTCATGAAGATCGCGCCGATCATCCACGCCTTGCAACGGCATGCGACTGCCGGCGGTCACTTGCGC
>DASSXP010000316.1:0-29027 GCA_035703755.1 Rhodanobacteraceae bacterium
ACGAGTACGACTCGGCCCGCATGGCCGACGTGCTCAAGGACTCGCACGGACTGGAGTTGACCCAGGACGAGGCCGAAGCCGACGTGATCCTGGTCAACACCTGCGCGATCCGCGAGAAGGCGCAGGAGAAGGTATTCAGCCAACTGGGGCGCTGGAAGGCGCTCAAGGAAGGTGGCAAGCCGGTGCTGATCGGGGTCGGTGGCTGCGTTGCTTCGCAGGAAGGCGAAGCCATCGTCAAGCGCGCGCCCTACGTCGACCTGGTGTTCGGGCCGCAAACCCTGCACCGCCTGCCGGCCATGATCGAGGCCAGCCGAGCCACCCACCAGCCGCAGATCGACATCAGCTTCCCGGAGATCGAAAAGTTCGACCGCCTGCCCGAGCCGCGCGCCGAAGGCCCGACCGCCTTCGTGTCGATCATGGAAGGCTGCTCCAAGTATTGCTCCTACTGCGTGGTGCCTTACACCCGTGGTGAGGAAATCAGCCGGCCGTTCGATGACGTCATCGCCGAGGTCGCCACGCTGGCCGACCAGGGCGTGCGCGAGGTCAACCTGCTGGGCCAGAACGTCAACGCCTATCGCGGCCCGATGTTCGATGGCGGCATCGCCGATCTCGCGGTACTGATCCACGCGGTGTCGCTGATCGAGGGCATTGGCCGCATTCGCTTCACCACCTCGCACCCGCTGGAGTTTTCCGACTCGCTGGTGGAGGCCTACGCCAACGTGCCGAAGCTGGCCAACTACCTGCATCTGCCGGTGCAATCGGGTTCGGATCGCATCCTCGCCAAGATGAAGCGCGGCTACACGGCGGCCGACTATCGCCGCAAGATCTACAAGCTGCGCGCGGCGCGGCCGGACATCTCGATCAGTTCCGACTTCATCGTCGGCTTCCCCGGTGAAACCGACGAGGATTTCAACGACACCATGGCGCTGATCGACAAGATCGGTTTCGACCAGAGCTTCTCCTTCATCTTCTCCTCGCGCCCCGGCACGCCAGCCGCAAGCCTGGCCGACACCACACCGATGGAAGTGAAGCACCGGCGGCTGGAGCAGTTGCAGGCCGCCATCAATGCCAACGCGAAGAAGGTCAACGAGAGCATGGTCGGCAGCTTGCAAAGCGTGCTGGTGGAAGGCCCCTCGCGCAAGAACCCCGCCGAATTGACCGGCCGCACCGAAAACATGCGCTCGGTCAATTTCCCCGGCGACCCACGCATGATCGGCCAGTTCGTCGATGTCGTCATCACCCAGGCCATGACCAACTCGCTGCGCGGGCGCGTCGCCGCCACGGAAACCGTCGGCGCATGACCCCGGCACCGACCCAGCACGATTTCGTGCTCGAACCCGAAGACAACGCCCGCCTCGCCAACCTCGCTGGCCCGTTCGACGAACACCTGCGGCAAATCGAGCTGCGCCTCGGCGTGGAGATCTCCAGCCGTGGCGCGATCTTCCGCGTGATCGGCGAGGCGCCCGCGGTGCATGCGGCGGATCGGGTGCTGCACAGGCTTTATGGCGTCACCGCGCACGAGACGTTGAACGGCGCCCGCATCAACCTGCTGTTGTCCGAGGCCGGCGTCGATGCACTGAACAACGACGACGTGACACCGCAAGAGGTCACCATCAAGGTCAAGCGCGGCACCATCCGCGGCCGTGGCGCCAATCAGGCGCGCTACCTGCACGCCATCGCCACGCATGACATCAATTTTGGCGTCGGCCCGGCCGGCACCGGCAAGACCTATCTCGCCGTCGCCAGCGCGGTCGAGGCGCTGGAAGCCAACCGCGCGCAGCGCCTGCTGTTGGTGCGACCCGCGGTCGAAGCCGGCGAAAAACTCGGTTTCCTGCCGGGCGACCTCAACCAGAAGGTCGACCCGTACCTCAGGCCGCTGTACGACGCGCTGTACGAAATGCTCGGCTTCGAGAAAGTCGCCAAGCTGATCGAACGCAACGTGATTGAAATCGCCCCGTTGGCCTACATGCGTGGGCGCACCCTGAACGACTCTTTCGTGATCCTCGACGAAGCGCAGAACACCACCGTCGAGCAGATGAAAATGTTCCTGACCCGCATCGGTTTCGGTTCGATCGCCTGCATCACCGGCGACGTGACCCAGGTCGACCTGCCACGCAACGCCCGCTCCGGCCTGCGCCACGCGATTGAAGTGTTGCGTGGTGTCGATGGCATCAGCTTCACGTTCTTCAGCTCTCGTGACGTGGTGCGCCACCCGCTGGTGGCGAAAATCGTGCGCGCGTATGAAGCGTTCGAAGAGGCCGGCAACGGGGAATCGCGCTGACCCGCCTCACCGCCCCGGATGCCCAGACATGCCTCGCCCCACTCACATCAAGGCCGCCTCACGAGCGTCCACGCCCTGTCTCGTTCATCTCGGTTACGCGCTGCCCCGCGCCGGCATCCCCGCCTCGACCAGCTTCCAGCGCTGGGGCCAAGCCGCATTGCACGCAGCAAAGCGACGCGGCGCGACAGAGCTTTCCATCCGCCTGGTGGACACCGACGAAGGCCGCGAACTCAACCGCCACTACCGCGGCAAGGATTACGCCACCAACGTGCTGTCGTTCCCGGTTGAGCTGCCGCCCGGCGTAAAATCACCGCTGATCGGCGATCTGGTGATCTGCGCGCCAGTGGTGGCACGCGAAGCGCTCGAACAGGGCAAAACTACCCGCAATCACTACGCCCACCTCACCATTCACGGCGTGCTGCACCTGCTCGGCTTCGACCACATCGAGCCGGCCGAAGCCGAACGCATGGAAGCGCTGGAAACCCGCATCCTTGCCAGTCTCGGCATCGACGACCCGTATCAGTAGCCGCTCCACCCGGGCGGGCTGTGGATCAAAACTCCGGGCAATTTCGGTTATTATCGAACGTCCGCCCCATGGGCATGCCACCTCAGGCGATGAGCGAGGAACACAGTAGCACCGGCCCGACGCACCGATCCTGGTGGGACCGTCTGGGCCATCTGTTCACCGGCGAGCCGCGCAACCGCGACGACCTGCTATCCGAACTCCGTGCCGCGCAGGAGAACGGCCTGTTGACTGTCGACACCTTGTCGATGGTCGAAGGCGCGCTCAAGGTCACCGAGCTCAGCGTCGGCGACGTGATGGTGGCGCGGGCGCAAATGGTGATGCTGGCGGCAGACGACAGCTTGTCCGACATCCTTGCCACCGTGATCGAATCGGGTCACTCGCGTTTCCCGGTGCATGCCGAGGACAGCAAGGACCAGATCGTCGGCATCCTGCTGGCCAAGGACCTTTTGCGCTGCTTCGTTGACGGAGCGCAACTCGACGTGCGCAGTCTGCTGCGCCCGGCGGTGCTGATCCCCGAATCCATGCCGCTCAACATGCTGATGGCCGAGTTCAAGCTCAGCCGCAACCACATGGCGATCGTGATCGACGAGTACGGCGGTGTTGGCGGCCTGGTGACCATCGAGGATGTGCTGGAGGAAATCGTCGGCGAAATCGACGACGAGCACGACGAAGAGGAGCCGGCCATGATCCAACCCGCCATCAACGGCGGCTTTCTGGTCAGCGCGCTGGCGCCGATCGAGGACTTCAACGAGCACTTCGGCTGCACGCTATCGGATGAGGAGTTCGACACCATCGGCGGGCTGGTCACCGCCGGCTTCGGCCACTTGCCCGAGCGTGGCGAGGAACTCGACCTTGGCGGCTTCCACTTTCATGTGACCGCGGCCGACGATCGCCGCGTGCAGCAATTCCGCGTCGATAGCTTGCGTGAAAGCGCCTGACCCGCGCATCTGGCTGGCGTGGCTGTTGCTTGGCCTCGCCAGCCTTGGTGCCCGCGCCGGCATTGCCGATGCGCCCGGTGTGCAACTCGAGGTCGCGCTGATCACCTACGGCCCCGGCGCCATTTACTGGGAACGTTTCGGCCACGATGCCATCGAGCTGCGCGACCGCGCCAGCGGCGAGGCGGTGGCCTTCAACTACGGCATGTTCGACTTCAACCAGTCGCATTTTTTGCTGAACTTTGCTCGCGGCCGCATGCGCTACAGCATGGACGCGGTCGCCGCGTCCGATGACGTCGCCTATTACGCCGGCGAGGGCCGCTCGGTGCGGCGGCAGGTGCTGGCGCTGGAACCCGCGCAGGCGGCCCGCTTGCGCGATGCCTTGCTACTCAACCTGCAACCGGCCAACGCGCCTTACGACTACGACTACTACCGCGCCAACTGCGCCACCCGCGTCCGCGACGCGCTGGATGCGGCGCTCGACGGCCAGTTGCGCACTGCATGGCAGGCCGAAGCCAGCGCCGACACCTATCGATCACAGACCCGCCGCCTGATGGCGCCGCAGTCCTGGCTGATGGTACTGATGGATCTCGGCCTCGGACCCGGTGCTGACATCCCACTCAGCCAGTGGCAAGCCGATTTCGTGCCGGGGACCCTGGCCGACGCGGTCGCACGCGTGACGGTAACAGATGCGTTGGGCAATACCCGGCCGCTGCAAGCATCCGACCGCTGGCTGGCGCAGTCGCAAATTCCCGCGCCGTCTGCGCGTGTACCCGATTGGCGCTGGGTGAATCTGGCACTCGGCCTCGGCCTGGGTCTGCTGATTGCAGTCGGCACATCACGCCACTCGTCGGCTTGGCGCTGGGTGTCCACGCTTGCCGGCAGTGCATTCATGCTGCTCGCGGGCCTCGCCGGCCTCCTGATGCTGGGCTTGTGGACGCTGAGCGAACACACGGCGGCGTGGGCCAACCAGAACTTGTTGCTGTTCAACCCGTTGGCGCTGGCCTTGCTGCCGAGCCTGTGGCGCTGGCGCCAAGCGGAATACCGCCCAGCGTGGCCAGCGCGCGCGTTGGCCACGCTGCTCACCGCCGCCGCCGCTGTGGCGCTACTCGGAAAAGCCGCCCTGCCGTGGCAACAAAATTACGCGTGGATCGCCCTCGCGCTGCCGCTTTGGACCGCATTGGCGTGGGCATTCCACGCCAAAGGCAAACGCCGCCGCGAGACGGCCGGGTAATCCGCCGTCTCTGTCCGGCCGGACTGCGTCAGCGACCGAACGGGTTGCGGATGCGCGACATCACGCCACCGGCGCGCGCGGCGTCGCCCGCCACCAGATCGCCCGCGCCGACCACGATACCCACCGCTTCGCTGGCGTTGATGAAGTCGGCAACGTCGGGTTCCGGCGCACCGGAGGCGGTGGCGATCTCCTGCACCGTGCCCGGCTGTTTCATCATCGCGGTGGCAATGCGGAAGTGGCGCGGGAACTCGCGCTCGATCTGCGGCCAACGCGCCAGCATGTAGCGGCCATCGACAGCCAGCCCGTCGTGCAATTGGCCCGGAGCGGCCAGCAATCCGGCATACCAACGCAAGCGCGACAAGGGCTGTGACGGGGTTTTGCGCGCGGCGGCCAGTGCCACCACGTCCACCGCGGCGAAGCGGTCGAGCGGTCGCTGCATGGCGTCTTTCAAAGGCTTCAAGGTGGCCGGGCCGTGATAGGTTTCCTGTTCCGGGTCGAGCACCCAACTGTCCTCACCCACCGTCACCCGCAATGGCGCAGCAATGCCGCCACGGCGCAAGGCGTCGCCGAGACTGGCCACAACAACCGGCACGGGTGCAGGTGCAGGCGCGGGCTCCGGCTGCGCCGCCGCCACGACGGGCGCTTCTGCCAGCTGCACCACCCGTGCTTCCGCTGGCGGGGCCACCGGCTTGGCGGCCACCACCTCCCGCAGCGGCGCGGCCGCCGGCGCGGCAACAGGCTCGACAACGGGCGCCACGGCGGCAACCGGCCGTGGTTTCGCGGCCGGCTCCACCACCGCCGGTCGAACCGCTGGGGCTGGCGCGGCCTCGGCCTCGACCGCCGCCACGTTGACCCGCTTGCCGGGCGCAACGCCATGTTCGGCCGATACCGCGTTCAGAATCTCGGCCAGGTTGTCCCGGTCCAATGGCTTGAACAGGCACAAATCCGACTCATTGGCGTACTGCGCGCTGGTGTAAACCGCCGCACGTTGTCCGGAACCGACGGTGCGCAACCAATCCATGTGACCATGAATGGAATCGATGTCGATGACCGAAAGACTGGCGTCGTAGTCGTCGACGATCCGCCAGTCCGCATCAAGACTGCTGCGCAACTTGCCGAAAACACGGCGAAAATCGGCGATATCGTCCTCTGCGAGGCCATTCAGTGTCAGGGTCAGCGGGTTCATGCGGGCTCGTCCATTGGTTTTCAGGGGGCGATGCGCGGCCATCCGGCCGTCCATCAACAAGAATGGCAAGCAATTTCCGCGCCATCTCCGGCGCGGATCAATCGAGCCTTGCCGGGCGAGCCGTGACGGTCGGTCACTTCACGTGGATGGTGATCTTGGGAGAGACCAGTGGCGGCGCGAACTGCATGTGGTGGGCATCGGCCAGATCGAGCTGCAAGGTATGCGTGCCCGGCGTCAGCGTGAGCACGGTTTCAGTCTGGCCACCGCCAAAATGCAGGTGTTTGGCATCACTCGGAATCGGCATGTTGCCGGGCGGCAACGCCTCGACGTCGATCAACAGATGATGGTGTCCGGTGTTGGCCTTGGCGACACCCGATGGCGCCACGCCCATGCCGGCGAGACCAAAGCGCACCGTGACCGGACTGGTGACGGTGGCGCCATCGACCGGACTGATGATGTACAGCCTGGCCCCGGCCGGGGCACTGCTGCGGGCCAGAACATCGGCCGGGGCCGCATGATCCGCGTGACTGGCGACGTGCTGGGCAGCGAGCGCCGGAGCAGCCAGGCTGGCCAGACCAACGATGAGGAGTGATTTCAGTTGCATGGTCGTGTCATCCGCTTTTGAGATCCAGACAGGCAGTGTAACCCTACCTTGCCGGCCTGCCTGCTATCCTGCCGCGCTGTTCAACCCACAAGATTTCCGGCATGACCGTTCGCACCCGTTTCGCCCCCAGTCCCACCGGCTTGCTGCACATCGGCGGCGCCCGCACCGCGCTGTATTGCTGGCTGGAAGCCCGCCGTCGTGGCGGCCAGTTCGTGCTCCGCATCGAGGACACCGACCGCGAACGCTCCACCGAGGCCGCGGTGCAGGCGATCCTGGACGGTATGCGCTGGCTCGGCCTCGACCACGACGAAGGCCCGATCTACCAGACGCTGCGCCAAGCCCGCTATCAGGAAGCCGCCGAAGCGCTGGTCAAGGCGGGCAAAGCGTATCGCTGCTGGTGCTCGCGCGAGCGTCTGGATGCCATGCGCGAAGCCGCCATCAAAGAAGGCCGCAAGCCACGTTACGACGGCCATTGCCGCGACCACGCCGAGCCGGTCGCGGGCATCACGCCGGTAATCCGCTTCAAGAACCCCGTCGGCGGCAGCGTGGTCTTCAACGACCGCATCAAGGGCCGCATCGAATGGGCCAACGAGGAACTCGACGATCTGGTCATCCTGCGCTCGGACGGCTGGCCCACCTACAATTTCGCGGTGGTGATCGACGACGTCGACATGAAGATCACCGAGGTGATCCGCGGCGACGATCACGTCAACAACACCCCGCGGCAGATCAACATCTACAACGCGCTGGGTGCGCCGGTGCCGCAATTCGCGCACCTGCCGATGATCCTTGGCGCCGACGGCCAGAAGCTCAGCAAGCGCCACGGCGCGGTCGGCGTGATGCAGTACCGCGAGGACGGCTATCTGCCGCACGCGCTGCTCAACTATCTGGTACGTCTCGGCTGGTCGCACGGCGATCAGGAGATCTTCTCGATCGAGGAAATGATCGCCAAGTTCGACATCCAGGACGTCAACAGCTCCGCCTCGCGCTTTGATTTCACCAAGCTCGACTGGCTGAACCAGCATTACCTCAAGAGCGACGACCCACAGCAACTGGCAGCGGAACTGGAATGGCACCTGGCCCGGCTTGGCATCGACCCGGTCAGCGGCCCCGCTGCCAGCGAGGTGATCGTGGCCCTGCGCGAACGCGTGCACACCTTGAAGGAAATGGCCGAGCGGGCGCGCATCTGGTACGCGCCGATCGAGCACTGGGACGACAAGGCGGTCAGCAAGCACCTCAAGGCCGACGGGGCGATTGCCGTCCTGCGCGCCGCCCAGGCGGCCTTCGCGGCACTGCCCGAGTGGACGCCGGAGGCCATCCACGGTGCCATCGATGCGCTGGCCGCCGAACGCGGCATCGGCATGGGCAAGGTGGCGCAGCCCTTGCGCGTGGCCATTACCGGCACCCAGGTCTCGCCCTCGATCGAGCACACGGTGTACCTCTGCGGCCGCGCCGAAGCGCTGACCCGCATCGACGACGCCTGCGACCGCGCCGCCGGCTGAGCGCGTGGACGAGTTGCTGCAAAAGGCGCTGGCCGGAGTAGACCCCGGCGCACCCGGCGCCTTCTGGCAGATTTTCGCCAACCTGATGCGGTTGGTGCCGTGGTGGCAACTGGCCGCATTCAACCTCGCGTGCGTGCTGGTCGCTGCGTGGCTGGCCAAACTGCGCGGCGGCAACCTCAAGTCCGCCATCGCTTGGTCGTTGCTGCTGGGACCGCTGGCCTGGCCGCTGGTGTGGCTGCGCGGCCAGCCCGTCGCCCCGTGCCCGCGCTGCGCCACACCGGTGCCGTCGGGGCGAGAGCGTTGCCCGCACTGCGGCTGCCATCAGGGCGCGCGACGCTCCACGACTTGAATCCCCCAGCCCGTGCAACCATCATCGGTGCCGTGAGCACCCACGCCCTGCACCGCCATACCCACGATGCCACGGCCTTTGTCGAGGCGGTCGAGGCCGCCTGCGGCGAGCGCGATCTGCGCCTGACTCCGCTGCGGCGCGACGTGCTGGAGCTGGTGGCCGCCGCCGCCAAGCCGATCAAGGCCTACGACCTGCTGGACCAGTTGCGCGAGCGGCACGACAACCCGGCGCCGCCAACGGTGTACCGCTCGCTGGATTTCCTGCTGCAGCAGGGCTTCATCCACAAGCTCGAATCGATCAACGCCTTCGTCAGCTGCTTTCACCCCACCGAAGCGCACCAGGTGCCATTTCTGATCTGCGATGTGTGCCACAACGCGGTGGAGGTGTGCGACGACCGCGTCGCCGAGTTGATCGAATCGCAGGCCCGGGACCTCGGTTTCAGCGCCCAGACGCAAACGCTGGAAGTCCACGGCGTGTGCCGCGACTGCCGCGGCAAGACCAGTACAAAATAGAGCCACTCTCCCGCGGTTCAGCGGTTTTGCGCGATAATAGGGGTTTCACACGACGCGCTTTCCGGTGCGTCACTCTCCACGCCGCAAGGAGCCGCCATGAAAGATTCCTTCTCCGTCCGCGACCAACTCGTGGTCGACGGCAAGTCGTACACCGTCGCCAGCCTGGCCAAACTCGGCCAGCGCTTCGATTTGCAGCGCCTGCCCTATTCGCTGAAAGTGCTGCTGGAAAACCTGCTGCGCCACGAAGACGGCAGCAACGTGACGGCCAAGGAAATCGAAGCCATCGCCAATTGGGACCCGGCGGCGGAACCGGCCACTGAAATCTCCTTCCTGCCGGCGCGCGTGGTGCTGCAAGACTTCACCGGCGTACCCTGCGTCGTCGATCTGGCCGCCATGCGCGACGCGATGAAGGCACTGGGCGGCGACCCCAACAAGATCAACCCGCTGGCGCCGGTGGAGCTGGTAATCGACCATTCGGTGCAGGTGGACGTGTTCGGCGAAGCCGACGCGCTCACCAAAAACGCCGAAATCGAGTTCCAGCGCAACCACGAGCGCTACGCCTTCCTGCGCTGGGGCCAGAAGGCGCTGGAAGACTTCCGCGTGGTGCCGCCGTCCACCGGCATCGTCCATCAGGTCAATCTGGAGCACCTGTCACGGGTGGTGATGACGCGTGACATCGACGGCACCAGCTGGGCCTTCCCCGACACCCTGTTCGGCACCGATTCGCACACCACCATGGTCAACGGCCTCGGCATTCTCGGCTGGGGCGTGGGCGGCATCGAAGCAGAGGCGGCGATGCTGGGCCAGGGCTCCTCGATGCTGATCCCGCAGGTAGTCGGCTTCAAACTGGATGGCAAGCTGCCGCAAGGCGCCACCGCCACCGACCTCGTCCTCACCGTCACCGAAATGCTGCGCAAGCACGGCGTGGTGGGCAAGTTCGTCGAGTTCTTCGGCCCCGGCCTCAAGCACCTGACGCTGGCCGACCGCGCCACCCTCGGCAACATGGCGCCCGAGTACGGCGCTACCTGCGCGATCTGCCCGATCGACGCCGAATCCATCAAATACCTGCACCTGTCCGGCCGCAGCGCCGAGCAGATCAAGCTGGTCGAGGCCTACACCAAGGCCCAGGGCCTGTGGCACGACGACGCGACGCCGGTGCCGGCGTTCAGCTCGGTGCTCGAACTCGACCTTGCCAGCGTCAAGCCGTCACTGGCCGGCCCCAAGCGGCCGCAGGACCGCGTGCTGCTGACCGACATGCCCGCCAGCTACCACAAGGCGATGGAAGCCCTCGGCGGCAAGAACGGCACCTGGGACAAACAGAAAGAGCGCTTCCTCGGCGAAGGCGGCAGCACCGCGGTCGGCGTGGCCGCCGCGCAGCAAGAAAGCTCGCCCGACGTCTGCCCCCCCGAGGCCAACTGCGCACTCGGCGACGGCTCGGTGGTGATCGCGGCCATCACCTCCTGCACCAACACCTCCAACCCGGCGGTGATGGTGGGCGCGGGCCTGCTCGCCCGCAAGGCGGCCGAACGCGGCCTCACCCGCAAGCCCTGGGTCAAGACCTCGCTCGCCCCCGGCTCCAAGGTCGTCACCGACTATCTTGAGGCGACCGGCCTCGCGCGCGATCTGGAGCAGCTCGGCTTCTACACCGTGGGTTACGGCTGCACCACCTGCATCGGCAACTCCGGCCCGCTGCCCGACGACGTCAGCAAGTCGGTCACCGACAACAACTACGCGGTGGCTTCGGTGCTCTCCGGCAACCGCAACTTCGAAGGCCGCATCCACGCCGAAGTGAAGATGAACTATCTCGCTTCGCCGCCGCTGGTGGTGGCCTTCGCCATTGCCGGCACCATCGACATCGACCTCGCCACCCAGCCACTCGGCAAGGGCAAGGACGGCCAGCCGGTGTACCTCAAGGACATCTGGCCGAGCAGCCAGGAAATCACCGATCTGGTCACCCGCTCGGTCACCGCCGACATGTTCGCCAAGAACTACTCCGACGTGTTCCACGGCTCCGCAGCCTGGAATGCGATCGAAGTGCCGACCGGCGACATTTACCAGTGGGACGGCAGCTCCACCTACATCAAGAACCCGCCCTACTTCGACGGCATGACGATGGCGATCGACAAGGTCGAGGACATCCACAGCGCGCGTTGCATCGGCCTGTTCGGTGACTCCATCACCACCGACCACATCTCACCGGCCGGTGCGATCAAGAAGGACTCCCCCGCCGGCAAGTACCTGATCGAGCGCGGCGTCAAGCCGGCCGATTTCAACAGCTACGGCTCGCGTCGCGGCAACGATGACGTGATGGTGCGCGGCACCTTCGCCAACATCCGCATCAAGAACCGCCTGCTGGACGGCGTCGAAGGCGGCTACACCAAGTACATCCCGAGCGGCGAGCAAATGGCGATCTTCGACGCCGCCGTGAAGTACAAGGCCGACGGCACGCCGCTGGTCGTCATCGCCGGCAAGGAATACGGCACCGGCTCCAGCCGCGACTGGGCCGCCAAGGGCACCTTGCTGCTCGGCATCAAGGCGGTGCTGGCGGAGAGCTTCGAGCGCATCCACCGCTCCAACCTGGTCGGCATGGGCGTGCTGCCGCTGCAATTCAAGGACGGTGACAACGCCGCCAAGTACGGTCTGACCGGCTTGGAAACCTTCGACATCACCGGCCTCGATGATGGCAACGCCAGCGAAGCGCACATCACCGCCACCGCCGCTGACGGCCGCAAGACCGAGTTCGACGTCCGCGTGATGCTGCTGACGCCGAAGGAACGCGAGTTCTACCGCCACGGCGGCATCCTGCAATACACCCTGCGCGATCTCGCCGGCCACAAAGCCGCCTGAGCCCGCCTCAGCGTCGCACCCGAACGCCGCCGGCCGCAACGCCGGCGGCGATTTTCGTGGTGAGGGGTGGGGCTGACGAGGGCTTGGCACGAGCCTGTGGCTGGGCTGCACTGTTCTCCATTCCGCGTGCAGCGCAGCAGAGCCGCGGAATCCACTTTCCACGCTGACGCGATCCCGAACAGGGCGCGGCAAGACGCGCCCAACGGCCCGTGCAGTCACTGCACAGAGGATGCCGTGGCGACCGCATCGCGCCAGTGTGCCGCCAGCGCCGGCTTGCCCATTGCCTCGTACAGCGCAACGTATTCGTGGCGTATTTCCACTACCAATGGATGATCCGGGCCGATGCCATCCGCGGCATCAAGCACGGCCCAGGCGCGCTGCAATTGCGCTTTCGCCGCGGCGAAATCATGGCGCAGGATCAAGACGCTGGCGTAGTAACCACAAACCTGCGCCAGCTGCGGGTTGTCGGATCCAAATGCCTGCTCGGCGTCGCCCAGCGCGGTACGAAACAGGGCGTTCGACTGCTCGAGCTTGCCGGCATCACGCAACAGCAACGCCAGATTGACCCGCGCCAGCGTTGCGGTCGCGCTGTGCTCACCACGATGCTGGCGGGAAAACTCCAGCATGCGGGTGTAATACGGCAACGCCTCCGCATTGCGCCCGGCTTGCTGGCGAATTGCCCCGCCCAGATTGGAGTACAGGTTCATGGTGATCGCGTGCTCCGGCCCCAGCACCTGTACTGCGCGCTTCCACGCCGGCCGCAACAAGGCCTCCGCCGCGGCGAACTGCTTGTCACGCAGATAGTTGATGGCCAGACCATTGATGATCGTCAAGGTCTTGGGGCTACCCTCGCCATACACGCTGCGAAAACGCTCGATCATCTTCTGGTACTGACTGCGGGCGACATCGAAATGACCCAGGTTGGAGTTGGCGATGGCCAGGCCAACCCCACTGGAAAGCGTCGCGTGATCGTCCGCACCCAGCACCCGCAACTCCAGCGCGTGCACCTCGCGGTAGCGTGCCAGGCAAGCGGCGTACTGGCCACGCTGACAGTCCAGGCTGGCCAGCATGGCTTCCGCCACCAGTCGATCCCGACTGCTCTGCGGCAAGGCTTGCGCCTCCTTTACGGCCTGCGCGGCCAGATCACGCGCTGCCGCGAGATCCCCCCGGTCGCCGAGCGAACCCGCCTTGCGCGCCAGCAAGAGTACCGTCCGCGACACCGGCAGCTCGGCCGCTTTCGCCGCGACCAGCGCCAGGTCGTAGTGCTGCACCGCCAGGGTATATTCGCCAATCGCGCCGTAACTGCCGGCGATGGTGTCTTCGATGTCACTGCGCAATTCCGGTTGCTCGCCCAACTCCCGGCTGGCGCGTTGCGCGGCCGAGTCCAGCACCAGTCGCATTAGTGAGTGGTCCATGCCACGGGCGCGCTCCGGGTCAATGCCGGACAGCATCGATTGCACGAACCTGGCAATTTCCGCCGACTTGGCCGCTTCCATCCGCGCCGTGTCGGCGGCGGCCAGCGCCTTGTCGCGCTCAAACTTGAGCCGTTGCGCAGACATCAACGCGCCGATCAGCACCACCGTAGCAGCGAGCAGCAGCACTGCAGCGAACGCCAGCGGCCATGCATGCCGGCGGCAAAATGCCCACGCGCGCTGGGCCGGCGCGACGTGCAGGCCGGGCGGCGGGCGTTGTTCCAGCAACGCGGCCAAGTCTCGGTCGAGCGCATCCGCGCTGGTGTAGCGATGGCTGCGATCCGGCTCCAGACAGCGCGCCAGGATACGGCCCAGATCACCCCGCAAGCGTCGCGCCAAGCGCGCCGGTTCGCAGCGCCGCTGCGTCGCCAGCGCAGCGCGCTGGCGGGCGTCGAGTTGGCGAAAGCGCAGGCTCGCCGTGGGGGCGACGGGCCCCGATTGCTGGCGCGTCCCTTGCGCCCACGGCAGCACACCAACGCACAGTTCGTACAACACCAACCCGAAGCTGTAGAGATCGCTGGCGGCGCCCACCGGTTCGCCAGCCAACTGTTCGGGGCTGGCGTATTGCGGCGTGAAAATGCGGGTGGCCTGCGTGGCGGGGGCGGTATCGGGCTGGATCAGTCGCGCGATACCAAAATCCAGCAGTTTGGGCGTGCCATCGGCAGTGACCAGAATGTTGGCCGGCTTCAAGTCACGGTGGACCACCAGCGCCGCATGCGCATGGCCGAGCGCACCCAGCAACGCACGGGCCAATTGCAAGCGCGCGGCGATGCCGAGTCGTTGCCGGTCGCAGTATTCGATCAGCGGCGCGCCATCGACGTATTCCATCACCAGAAACGGCCGTCCATCATCCGCCGCGCCGGCATCGATGAAAGTGGCGATGTTGGGGTGGTTGAGGCGCGCCAGAATGCGTCGCTCCGAAGCGAAGCGTTGCAACAATGTGCGATCGAGCCAATTACCCTGCACCAGCTTCAACGCCACACGCTGATGAAAATCCGCCGCTTGCCGCTCGGCAAGATATACAGCGCCCATGCCGCCCTGGCCCAGCACGCGCAGCAAGTGGTATCCATTGACGTTCTGTCCCAGCAACGACTCGGCATCATCGCTGATCAGCCGCTCGCGCGCACCATCAATGAGCGCCCCGAACGGATCGACCCGCTGTTGATCCAGCGCCAACATGCGCGCCAACTCGTCTGCCAAGTCCGACTGCTCGCCACGCAGCGCCGCGAGCCACTCTGCGCGCGCATCCGCTTGCAGCGCGACGGCCTCGTCAAACAGACGCCGCAAGGTAACCGCCGACGCGCTCACTCAGCCACCAAGCGACTGGCGATCCAGGCGCGTGCGAAACGCAGATCGCGCTCCACCGTGGCCCGGGAAATGCCCGCGACGCTGGCGATCTCGTCGTAATTCAGGCCACCGAAGTAGTGCAATTCCGTGACCTTGGCCGAGCGCGGCGACTCCGCTTGCAGCCGGCTGAGTTCCGCATCAATCAGAATCAGCCGTTCGTCGGCCGGCAGTTGCTCGCCATCGGCCAGCGTCAGCGAGATGCGGGCGCCACCGTCACGTTTCAAACGCCCCTGCCCGCGCGCGTGGTCGATCAGAATCTGCCGCATGGCGCGCGCCGCGATCGCCAGAAAATGGCTGCGGTCGTTCCAGTCGGCCTCGCTGCCGGCCAGTTTCAGCCAGGCTTCGTGGGCCAGCGCCGTGGGTTGCAAGGTAAGCGCGGCGCGCTGCTCGCGCATCAGGCCACCGGCAATGCGCCGCAACTCCGCATAGACCTCCGGCAACAGGGCGTCGTGCGCTGACAGATCGCCCGAGCGCCATGCACGCAGCTTTTCGGTCACTGCATTCAATGCCCATCCCCATGCATTTCCCGCACGGGATCGTACCACCGCAGCGTCGGGCACACGGCGACATTACTCGATCGCGGCCACGGGCCGCTCCTACAGATTTCGCGTCCACGTCGCGCTGTAGCACCGCCAGTCACCATCCTCTTCGCGCCAGGCGGTTTCGACCCGATACACGCCCAGCCGTTCGGGCAGCAGCTTGCCGCCGCCACCCAGCGTGGCGGTGAAGCGGGCGACATAGCGCGCGCCGCGCGCTTCCAGCGTAACCGGGCCCAGCACCACGCGGACTTTCTCGCCCCGCAAGTGCGCCATGCGCAGCAGGTTGGCCAGCTGTTTGCGGTCGAACGCACCCTGATTGCCGTCGAAATCCTCGCTCAGGACATCGGCGAAGGCGCCCGCCGTGGTGGTTTCGGTCGCCTGCGCGGCAGCAGCGATGGCCGCGCGGATCTGCTGCTCGGCCGGCGTGCGCTGACACCCTGCCAGCAGCAGCCCCAGTATCAGGATGATTGCGCACAGCGCGATCTTCATGGACACTCCTTTCGTTGCAACGCGGCATGCCGTGGCGACGCGCCTATGCTCCAATAGCCTTGCACATTTGTCACGCAACCGAACCCGAGGGCAGACATGAACAACGATCGTCCGTGGTTGGCGAATTATCCTGACGATGTTCCGGCGACCATCGACGTCAACACCTACGCATCGGTGGTGGCGGTGATCGAGGAAGCCTTCGAACGCTTCCGCCATCGGCCCTCGTTCGCCAACTTTGGTCGCGTGCTGAGCTACGGCGACATCGACCGTTTGAGCAGCGAGTTTGCCGGTTACCTCACCGGCGTGCTGAAACTCGGCAAGGGCGATCGCATCGCCATCATGCTGCCCAACGTGTTGCAGTATCCAATCGCCCTGTTCGGCGCCTTGCGTGCCGGACTGACGGTGGTCAACACCAACCCGTTGTATACCGCCCGCGAGCTGGAACACCAACTCAAGGACGCCGGCGCCAAGGCCATCGTGGTGCTGGACAATTTCGCCGCCACGCTGGAGGAGATCCGCGCCGCCACGCCGGTCGAACACATCATCACCACCGGCCTCGGTGACCTGCTCGGATTCCCCAAGGGCGCGCTGATCAACTTCGTGTTGAAGTACATCAAGAAAATGGTGCCGCCGTTCAAGCTCGACGGCGCCGTGCGCTTCCGCGACGCGCTGACCCAGGGTGCCGCGCACAAACCACCCAAAGTGGAACTTGATCACGCCGACATCGCTTTCCTGCAATACACCGGTGGCACCACCGGTGTCGCCAAGGGCGCCATGCTGAGCCACGGCAACATGGTGGCCAACATGCTGCAAGCGCGCTCGTGGATCGGCGATACCGCCAAGCCGGGCGAGGAAACCATCATCACCGCGCTGCCGCTGTACCACATCTTCTCGCTGACCGCGAACGGGCTCACCTTCATGAGCCTGGGCGGGCTCAACTGGCTGGTCACCAACCCGCGCGACATGCCGGGCTTCGTCAAGGAACTACGCAAAGCCAAATTCACCGCGCTGACCGGCGTCAACACGCTGTTCAACGGCCTGCTCAACACGCCCGGCTTCGACAAGCTGGATTTCTCCCGCCTGCACCTGACCCTTGGCGGCGGCATGGCAGTGCAACGCGCGGTGGCCGAGCGCTGGAAAAAAGTCACCGGCTGCACCCTGGCCGAAGCCTACGGTCTTACCGAAACCTCGCCGGCGGTGTGCATCAACCCGCTCGATCTCGCCGAGTACAACGGCTCCATCGGCCTGCCGGTGCCCTCCACCGATGTCGCCGTCTGGTCCGAGGACGGCAAGCCACTGCCGATGGGCGAAGTCGGCGAGCTGATGGTCAAGGGCCCGCAAGTGATGCAAGGCTACTGGCAGCGCGCGGACGAAACCGCCAAGGTGCTCACCAACGATGGCTGGCTGCACACCGGCGACATCGCGCGGATGGACGAGAAGGGCTACTTCTATATCGTCGACCGCAAGAAAGACATGATCCTGGTCTCCGGCTTCAACGTCTATCCGAACGAAGTCGAGGACGTGGTGGCCAGCCACCCCGGCGTCTCCGAAGTCGCCGCCGTCGGCGTACCGGATGAGCACTCCGGCGAAGTGGTCAAGCTGTTCGTGGTGAAAAAAGATCCGGCGCTCACCGCCGAGGCGCTGAAAGCCTTCTGCCACGACGAGCTCACCGGCTACAAACGCCCGCGGCAAATCGAGTTCCGCGACAGCCTGCCCAAAAGCAACGTCGGCAAGATCCTCCGCCGCGAACTCCGCGACGAAGCACGCAAGGCGGGCGCCTGATTCCCCAAACCCACGTAGGGTAGCCAAGCGCAGCGCATCCACCACCGTCCCAAACCCACGTAGGGTGGATAAGCGCAGCACATCCACCATCACCCCCGATCAAGGAACGATCGCTCATGAGCCACTATCGTCGCGCCATCGTTCCCGGCGGCACCTTCTTCTTCACCGTGGTGACGCGAGGACGCCAGCCGATTTTCGCCGCACCGGACGCGGTTGCCGCCTTGCGTGCGGCCTTCCGCAAGGTTCGGGCAGAGCGGCCGTTCGAGGTCGATGCCATGGTCGTGCTGCCCGATCACCTGCATTGCCTGTGGCGCTTGCCAGAAGACGACAGCGACTACTCGTCGCGTTGGCGCGAGATCAAGAAAGCCACTTCAAGGGCCATCGCGCCGTGCGCGGACAGGCACGGCGAACGTTCCGTGTGGCAACGACGATTCTGGGAGCACGTCATCCGCGATGAAGACGACTGGCGCCGGCACGTTGCCTACATCCACTACAACCCGGTCAAGCATGGCTGGGCACGGCGCGCGGCGGATTGGCCATGGTCGAGTTTTTCACGCTTTGTGGCGCGGGCCTGGCACGAACCGACGTGGGGCGAGTTGGAGCCGCAGGAGGTGCACGGGCTGGATTTCGAATAGACCCAGCTGTTTCGGTGGATGCGCTACGCTTATCCACCCTACGCAACAACGCACCCCAATCCCGTAGGGTGGATAAGCGCAGCGCATCCACCGCCCACATTCAACACACCCCATCCCCGTAGGGTGGATAAGCGCAGCGCATCCACCACCCACACGTTGCACGCTTGAATGCGCCCTTTCGCGCACAAAAAAACGGACGGCGCGGGAGGGACGCGCCGCCCGTTCAAGGCACAAGCTCACTACCAGTCGGCGCGGATGGTGACGCCGGAGAACACGCTGGCGCCGGAACGCAGCATCAGGTACATGTAGCCTTCCGGCGGGTTGTTGATGACCACTTGCTCGTCGTTGCCTGCGGCCTCACCGGCGTAGTCGAACGCGGTGTCGGATGGCCATGCGCCCAGCCTGACATAGAGGTTGGCATCACCACTGCCGCCACTCACCGTGAAGCGGATCTGGCTGAGGCCGGCCGGCAGATACGGCGTAGTGAACCAGATGCGGTCGCTGTCGCTGCTGACCGCGAGGTTGCTGAACACGCAGCCGTTGTCGAGCCGCCGCGTGGGGTCGCTGACCGGGCATTCGGTCTCGGCCACCGCACCGGCATCGAAACCGTCGCTGAAAATCACATCGTCCGGCTGGGTCGTGCCGTTGCAGCTCGCGGTGTCGCCGGCGTTGGCGTAGTAGCATGCAAGCCAGGTCCTGAACTCGGCATTGTAGGTGTCGTGATGGGCGGCGAGCCAATCGTGGTAGCCGGGGTTGTAGTTGCCAACGCGGGTGAGCGCGTTCAACGCCGTGATGTCATCGCGGTGACGCTCGAACATGAAGCGGTTGGCCAGATGGCCCCACTGGTAGGTGCGTGCGTAGTCGGTGCTGTAGACGGTGTCGAACACTTGCGCCAGGGTGAACTTGTCCGGGTTCGCCGCCTCGGTCACGGCGCTGGTATCGATCAGGCCGCGATAGCTCCAGGAGACGTGTTCGGCGAACCCTTCGATGGCCCACACGGCCGAGTTCGGCGCATCCAGCGGGTAGTCGCTGAAACCGCCCAGCCAGTTGAAGCGACCATCGAGGTAATGCACGTATTCGTGGGTCAGATTCCAGACTTCGAAAGTCGGCCTTACCCATTCCGCCTCGTAGGCGAGAAAGCGCGGCTGGTTGACCGGGTCGGACGGATCGCCTTCGAGGTAAATGCCGCCGTTGTTGGTGTCGTTGCCGAAAATGATGCCGGAATAGGTTTCGTAGTCGCTGCTGGAATGGAAGATCACCATTTCCAGCGCGTCGTTGTGATCGTTGGCCACCGGCATGTGGCCGGTATCGGACAGGGTGTGGAAATAGCTTTCCTCACCGCCGACTTCCGCGCACACAGCGTCCAGCTGCGACGGCGTCAGCGCCTGGCTGCGCACGCGCAAGGTGGGGCTGCAATCGCGCGCGTTGGCGGCGGGCAGGATGCTCGCTTCCAGATCGGCGGCGAAGTTGCACAGGTCGTAGTAAGCGCACTGGCCTTGGTCGTACCAATCCACCATGCTGGCGAGTTTGACGTAGATGCCGCCACCGGGCTGGCCCAGGGTGAATTGGTCGAGGATGGATTTGATCTTGGGGCGCAGCGGGTCCTTGATGCCGTAGGACAGCAGCCGGCCGAGTTCGGCGGCGGCGTTTTGCAGCAGGTATTCCTGATCGCTGCCAACGTCGCTGCCACGGTTGTCGTTGATGAAGGCCACCAGCGCATCGGCCACGTCGCCGACGCGGGTCGCCATGAGGCCGGTGTACTCGGTATCCCACTGGCCCTTGTACAGCGCAACAAAGACATTGTTGGTGGCGCCCAGCATGTCCCAGTACGGCGCATAGCCGGCGTCGTAGCGTGACAACAGCGTCAACAGGTTGTCGAGCTCGTGGCCGATGGCGCCGGCGCTGTCCACCAGGATCACGATTTCGGTGAGGATGGCGCCGTTGTCATCACTGACATCGGCGGCGTGGGTGTTGGCGAAGTAGGCATCCAGCGCGGCACGCGAAGCCGTGCTCAGGGCGGCGCCGTAGCTGCCGACGTCGGCCGGGTAGCCGTATTGCACGTAATAGCCGGCGCGCAGAAAGGTCACCAGTTGCAGCAAACCGTCGCTGTTGTTGCCGGCGTAGATTTGCGCGCTGGCCTGCATCGCGTTGGCGATGGTCACCATCTTCGTTTCATTGAAGGTGTCCGTCGCCTGCTGGCCGGAAAGGCTGTACAGGCCATACAGGCATTCGACCACCTGGGATTGCTTGACGGCGCTAACCAGCGCGGCACCGCTATTGCTGGCCAATGCGCTCAGGTCGCAGCTGGCCGCCGGGCGTGCGGCGAGACTGGGCGCGCTGCGCTGCGGGTCGTTGTAGTTGACATGCAAATGCGCGCGGGTGGCCGGCATCGGCGGCAACTCGCCGGGCTTCAATGCCCGGAGCTGGATGTGGGCAGCAGCGGCCGGGTCGGCAACCCGGGCCGGCGCCGGACCACGCTCTGGTTTGGAAAACACGCCTGCCATCGCGCTGCCGGCGAAACTGGCCAGCAGCAGCAGGGAAAGCAATCGGTGGATACTTTTCATGGGATAGCCTCGACTGGCGGACACGGCGGTCGCCGTGGATGACGGAAGTCTTGCCGCATCAGCGTAGGCAGCCCGACCTGCCGGGTCTTGTCAAAATGGTGCGTGACGACGCAGAAAATTCACCCAAACCCGCAATGCCGCGCGGTGCCGGGAAGCCGCACAAACGCGCCACCCGCACGCCGCGGACGGATGGCTCCCGTTGGCACGGCCCCGTGCTATGGTTCGGCCAGCGGGGAGTGAGGTGGCAGCATGTCAGCGAAACAAACGTGGCGACAGGACTTCATGCGTGAAGTGGCCTGCCCGTGGTATGTCGAGCGCTTGTTCGACCGCCTGCCGGACATCATGTTTTCGATCAAGGATCGGGATGGCCGCTACGTGTCCATTTCCGCCCCGGTGGTGCAGCGTTGCGGCCTGCAACGGCGGCAGGATGCCATCGGCCGCACGGCTCACGAGATCTTCCCCCACGCGATGGCGGACCGCTACCGCGCGCAGGATCAGCAGCTGTTTCGCACCGGCGAGCCAGTGCAAGACAACCTCGACCTGACCTTGTACCCGGACGGCAGCGAAGGCTGGTGCCTGACCTCCAAGGAGCCCTTGCTGGACGCGCGCGGCGCCGTCATCGGGCTGGCCTGCATTTCCCGCGATCTGGTGGAACTGTCAGCCGCCGGTTTGATCGACGACGCGTTTGCCGACAGCATCGACCACCTGCTCGGCAACCACGGTCAAGCGATCCGCATGGAGGAGCTGGCCGCGCGCGCCGGGCTGACCTCAGCCCAGTTCAACCGCCGCATGAAGAAAATCTTTCACCTGCCCGGCAATCAGTACCTGATGAAGTTGCGCATCGACCACGCCTGCCGCTTGCTGATGGAACCGGCGCTGAGCATCGCCGAGGTGGCGCTGCGGAGTGGCTTCGCCGACCAGAGCGCGTTGTCACGGGCATTCCGGCAAACGCTGGGCTGCTCGCCGCGGCAACACCGGGAGCAGCAGCGCGCCTTGCCGATTGCCAGCCGCAGCGGCTGGATGAGCCGCTTGCAAGCGGCAACGGACGCCTGAGCGGCTCGCGGAATGGATGGCTAGTGCGGCAGGGCGGAACGCGGGATACGCGCATCCGCTGCGGCCGCCGGGCCTCAGCTGTCCCAAGGCTCCAGCGTGTCGGCGTAACCGCCGAGCAGGTTCCACAATGGCACTTCCTTGTCTTCCGGGATGCGCTCGTAGGCAAACGCCACGAACGCGTCGGTGATGCGCACCACGGTGGCCTTGACGTGGATGTTGAGGCTCTCGCCGACCAACATGTCCAGCCCCACCACGTCACCGACCTGGCCACTCCAGCCACGCGGCCGCTTCACTCGCACGCCGGTCGCGGAAATGTCGACCAGCTCGCTCGACCAGGCGTCACTGCCGTGGCTGATCCACGCGGCGGAATCAATCTTCATGCGCGCATGGCGCAGCCGGTCCCCGGTCATCGTGCGTCCTCTTTCCTGCTCACCAAATGACATGTCTATGTCTGCCTGACGCGGGCCAGCCCGCCCGTCGAAGAATTTTCAAGCAGTTATCGTGCCAAGCTACTGTTTTCTCGACACGTTCCCAAACGGCAGACAGAATGCCAGCAAATGCTGGACTTGTCGCCTGCAAACCCGTAGTCTATGGCGGTTGTCGTGGGGAACAGGGCAGTGAACCGCTGTCCAAGCGGTTGCGGTGCCGCCAGGGCCTGGCCCAAATCGGCAATCGCGGTGACGCCTCCGGGGCGATCCGCTCAGCAATCCGAACACGACGCCTGCAAACCCATGCCCGCCACCGCCGCCGTGGCTGCATGTCATTTCAGGCGCAGTCGATTTCGATCCGTTGCCGACACGGCCTCCGCCGCGTCGTGGTAAGTGCGAACTCCGAATGAATACCGAGCCAGTCGAGGCGGAATCGCCGCAGGGCGTTTTTGCACCCGTGCCGCAGCAGCAGGAAATGCCGCTGGCGATGGTGCGCGGCCAGCCGGTCTTGCAGATGCCGCAGGATTTGTACATTCCGCCGGACGCGCTGGAAGTGATACTGGAGGCCTTCGAGGGCCCGCTGGATCTGCTGCTGTACCTGATCCGGCGCCAGAACCTCGATATCCTCGACATTCCGATTGCCGAAATCACCCGGCAATACATGGAATACATCGACATGATGCACGAGCTGCGGCTGGAGCTGGCGGCCGAGTATCTGGTGATGGCGGCCATCCTCGCCGAAGTGAAGTCGCGCCTGTTGCTGCCGCGGCCACCCCGTGAAGATGGCGAAGAGGGCGAAGACCCGCGCGCCGAGCTGGTGCGCCGCTTGCAGGAATACGAGCGCTTCAAACGCGCCGCCGAAGACATCGACCTGCTGCCGCGGCTGGAACGGGATTTCGCCCTCGCCCGCGCGCATGTCGAAGACAAGAGCGCGGTCCGTTCGCCACCGATGGTGGACATGCGCGAACTGATGCTGGCATTGAAGGACGTGATGCACCGGGCCGAGTTGTACGGCCATCACGAAGTCCGCCGCGAAGCGCTGTCGGTACGCCAGCGCATGGGTGACCTGCTGAAAGCGCTGGATGACGGGGTCTTCCACCGTTTCGAGTCGCTTTTCGGCGCTGAAGAAGGCCGTCTCGGCGTGGTGGTGAGCTTCCTCGCCATGCTCGAACTGGCCAAGGAGCTGCTGGTGGAAATCGTGCAGGACGCACCCGGCGCACCGATCTACGTCAAGGCCAAGGCCATCTGAGCCCGCCCGTCCAAAACAGGACAAGCATGCAAGAAGAACAACTGAAACGCATCGTCGAGGCCGCCCTGCTCGCCTCCAGCGCGCCATTGACACTGGCCCAGCTGGCGGCGCTGTTCGGCGAAGACGAAATGCCCGCGCACGGCGCGCTGGCCAAAGCCGTGGGCCTGCTGCGCGAAGAATGCGCCGGCCGCGGCGTCGAACTGGTCGAGGTCGCCTCCGGCTTTCGCTACCAGGTATGCGAGGATGTGCACCCGTGGGTTTCGCGGCTGTGGGCCGAGCGCCCGCCCCGTTACTCGCGCGCCCTGCTCGAAACACTGGCCCTGATCGCCTACCGCCAGCCGGTCACCCGCGGCGAAATCGAACAGGTGCGCGGCGTGGTGGTTTCCACCAACATCATCCGCACCCTGGAAGAGCGCGAGTGGGTCCGCGTCGTCGGCTACCGCGACGTGCCCGGCAAACCCGCGCTGTACGGCACCACCCGCGGCTTTCTCGACTACTTCAAGCTGAAATCGCTGGACCAGTTGCCATCGCTCAGCGAAATCCGCGACCTGGAAGCCTTCGATCCGCAACTGAGCCTGGACGGCGATGCCGCGATCCCGGCGCGGATTGCCGAACCCGCGGAACCCGGCGACAACGAAACCGCTTCCGCCGACGCGCCCGTCGATGACGACGCCCCGGCCACAACCGACACCCCATCCAACCACGACACCCAAGACATCACCGGCAGCGGCGATGACGCCACCGCCGACGAGGAGAACCGCGCATGACCGCGCCCAACCGTACCGTGCTTTCACTCAAGCGCAGCAGTGACGACACCACCACCGAACGCCTGACCGAACGGCTGCACAAGGTCCTCGCCAACGCCGGCCTGGGCTCGCGCCGAATGCTGGAACAGCGCATCCAGAGCGGCGACGTGCTGCTCAATGGCAACCCGGCCGATATCGGCGCCAGCGTCAATGCCGGCGACCGTGTCGAACTCGACGGACGCCAGTTCATCGTTGCCACCGACAACCGCGACGACGCCGAAGTGCTGCTCTACAACAAACCCGAAGGCGTGCTGACCACCCGTGACGACCCCGAAGGCCGCCCCACCGTGTTCGAGCAATTGCCGCACCTGAAGGGCGCCCGCTGGGTGGCCGTCGGCCGCCTCGACATCAACACCAGCGGCCTGTTGCTGCTGACCACCGACGGCGAACTCGCCAACGCGCTGATGCACCCGCGCAACTCGATCGAGCGCGAATATCTGTGCCGCGTGCATGGTGAAGTACCCGACACCGCCATCGAACAGCTCAAGTCCGGCGTCACCCTGGAAGATGGCCCGGCCCACTTCGACGAGATCATCGCCATCAACCGCGCCGCCAGCCACAGCTGGTTCCGCGTCACCCTGCGCGAAGGGCGCAACCGCGAAGTGCGCCGCATGTGGGATTCGCAAGGTTGCCTGGTCAGCCGCTTGAAGCGCATCCGCTACGGCAATATCGAACTGCCGCGACTGCTGAAGCGCGGCCAGTCCGACCGTCTCGACGCCGAAGGCTGCAAGGCCCTGCGCCAGCTCGCCGGCCTCGGCGCGCCGTCACCGGTGCTGACCCTGAAGCCGGTGCTGCACCAGCGCCGTGTGCCGCGCGGCCAAACCGAAATCCGCCCCACCGACTCCGCCCCGTCCGCCTGGACCGGCACACGTCACAACGAAGCGCGCGAGCTGACCGCATTCGACCGCATCCGTCCGGAATCAACCGGCCGCCGTGGTCGCGGCGGTCCGGGTGGCCCCGGCCGCGGCCCACGCAAGGAAGTCAACGGCAATGTGTTGGCGCCGGAACGCAACGGGCCCAAGGGCCCGCGCAAAAACCGCCGCGGTGTCGCGCCGGGGCAGGAGCTGCCCTCGGTCCGCAGCTGGTTTGCCGGCGATGACCGCCCCGCACGCGGCGGCAACGGCAAGCCGGGTGAACGACGCGGACCGGGCGGCTTCAAGGCCACCGGCAATCGCGGTGGCGCCGGCAATGCCAGCGAAGGCTACGGCCGCCCTGGTGGCGGTACAGGTCGTCCCGGCGGTGGTGCGGGTCGTCCCGGTGGCGGCGCAGGCCGTCCCGGCGGTGGCGCGGGTCGTCCCGGTGGTGGTGCGAGTCGTCCCGGTGGTGGTGCGGGTCGTCCCGGTGGCGGCGCAGGCCGTCCCGGTGGCGGTGCGGGTCGTCCCGGTGGTGGTGCGGGCGGCCGTCCCGGTGGTGGCAATCGTCCGCGCGGCGGCAATCGCGGCGGCCCGCGCTAAGCGCGAAACCACCCACCCTGTCATCCTGCACAGGGTCGCGCAGCGACCGCCGTCGCAGGCTCCATCGGCCGTGGCCGCGAGACCGTGGATTCCACGGCTCCGCTGCGCCGTGCGCGGAATGGCCGGCGTGGGCACGCCGTGCGCGAAAGAACGGGCCTACGGTCGCGTCGCGTGGAACAACGCCGCGACCATAGGCCACGCCATCAATCCAGCTTGATGGCCCCACGGTCGCTGTTGCGGCGACGGCGTTCCTTGCCGCGGAACTCCTGCAAGCAGGAATCGCGGATCACCATCGCGCAATCAAGATAGTCGCTGGCCTCCACCAGCGCCGCACGAATGGCCTTGCCGGTCGGGGTGTTGTTCTCGTGGCCCAATTCACCACCAAAGCCGCCACGGTACAGACCGACGCTGACGCCGCCGCCGCTGCTGCGCCCTTCGACGGTGCGGGTGTAAGCGATTTCGCCGGTTTCCGCATCCACCACCTGAATATCGATGGCGATATAGGCTTCCTGGTGCTTGCCTCCCAGATGAATACCCTTGAAGCTGAAACCGCCGCCGGTCGAGGACGTATTCTGCTCGAATGCGGTCACCGTGCCGCTGACCAGATACTGCGCGCCGGTCAGGTTGCCGATCCGGGCGCCGGTGCCCTTGCGCACCCGGCCGGATGCGGCCAGATCCTGCTCCTGCAACACCGAATCGAGCTTGTGCCGGTCCACCATGCGGAAATCGCCGGTCGCCGACAATTCATTCGACAGCATGCCCGACAGTTCGCGCCCAACCCCGCCGCCCCACCAGCCCGCCGCGGTGTCGTTCTTGAACTCGACCACCGCCAACACCGGCCGGTCATCACCGGCCTTCCGCGCCTGCGCGGGTGCGGGCAAAGCCGATGCCACGGCCGCCAGCGCGATCATCCCGCCCAACATCAACTGCTTCATGCTGTCCTCCTGGTTATCGTCAGATTCTTGAGCACTTTTACACCGAAACGAAGCAAGGCCAGATTCCGCCGCACCCGGCGGAGCAACCAGCAGCAAACCGCCGGCTTGTTAGAATGCCTCGATCAGTCGAGGAACACTGCATGGAAAACGCCGTCATTCTGCACAATCCGCGCTGCTCCAAATCCCGTGCCACTCTGGAACTATTACGTAGTCGGGGGCTGGATCCGGACATCGTACTCTACCGCGAGGCCCCGCCAAGCGCCGCCCAACTGGAGCGCATCCTGAGCCTTCTCGGGCTGGAGCCGCGCCAGCTGATGCGCCGGGGCGAAGCCGAGTACGCTGCCCTGAACCTGGACAACCCCGCGCTCAGCCGGCCGCAACTGATCGCGGCCATGGTCGAACACCCGATCCTGATCGAGCGCCCCATCGTGCTCGCCAACGGCAAGGCCGCCATCGGCCGCCCACCCGAAGCCGTACTCGACATCCTTTGACCGCGCACAGGCCAAGCCTTGGCCTCCTCACCGACCGCCTCGACCGCATCCGGCGCAAACGCCGGAACCAGCGCTGCGGATAGCGCAGGATCGGAGCGTCCAACAGCGTCGGGCATGATCGATGCCGTAGCGGCTGGAGCGGCGTTTCGTCAGCCGATCCAGATCGTCGTATTGGTAGCTGCGGCTGTCGGTTCCGGCGTACCGGGTGCCGCCGTCGAAGCCGTCGGTAAGCGTCCGCCCACCCCACCTTCCATCGTTTGCGTCGGGCCGCTGCAATAGCGGTTCATTTGCGCGGAGTGGTGACCGATGGCGAACAAGGCGGACGTGTGGGGTGAGCGGCTGACGGCGTGGCGGGCGAGTGGCTTGTCGGCGGCGGCGTATTGCCGGGGCCAGGGCCTGAGCTATGCGCAGTTTGTGTATTGGCAGCGGCGGTTGGCGCGCAACACGATGGCGTGGCTGCCGGTGGCGGTGGCATCGCCGGCGCCAACGGCTCCGGGTCTGACGGTGGCGCTGGCGTTGCCGGGCGGCGTGCGCCTGGAGGTGACGGGGATCGGTGTGACGGAGCTGGCGACGCTGGCGCGTGCCTTGGCATGTTGAGCCCGAGCGGCTGGCATGTGGCGGTGGCGCCGGTAGATTTGCGTTGCGGCGCGGATCGTTTGCTGGGGCAAGTGGCGGCGCTCGGCCGCGACGTGCGTGACGGCGGCGCGTACCTGTTTCGCAATCGCGCCGGCACGCGGATGAAGGTCGTGTGTGTAGATGGCCAGGGCGTGTGGCTGTGCGTGCGCCGACTGCATCAAGGGTCGTTCCGCTGGCCACGCGCGGGTGATGCGGTGTGGACACTCTCCGCCGAGCAGTTTCACTGGCTCATCAACGGCGTGGATTGGCGGCGTTTGTCCAGTGGACCAACGGCACTTCCGGCACTCGTTTGATGCCGATTATTCTGCGCGCATGGATGAGGCCGCGCTCAACGTCATTACCGATATTGAAACGCTGCGTGCTGTAGCGCGAGCAGTTGATGGTGATTGCTGAGCGCGACACCGCGATCACGCAACACCGCGCAACCATCGCGCAACACCTCGCTACAATCGACCAGCGCGACAAAACCATCCGCGCCCGCGATATCAAGATCGACAAGCTCACGCACGAGATCGCGCATCTGCGGCGCATGCGTTATGGCGCCAAGACCGAAGCGATGAGCGCCGAGCAGCGCGAGCTGTTCGAGGAATCGATCGATGCCGACATCGCCGCGCTCGAGACCCAACTCGCCGAACTCACCACGCCCGAGACCCGCGCGCCGCGCCGTCAGCCGGTACGTCGCGCGCTGCCGGCCGAGTTGCGCCGCGAAGTAACGGTGCACGAACCCGCCTCCTGCGACTGCGCCGAGTGCGGCAACGCACTGGTCAAGATCGGCGAGCATGCCAGCGAGAAGCTCGAAGTCGTGCCGATGGATTTCTACGTGCGCCAGGACATCTATCCGCAATACGCCTGCCGCCGTTGCGATCGCATCGTTGCCGAGCCGGTCGCGCCGGCGCTGATCGATCGCGGCGAAGCCGGCCCCAGTGTGCTGGCGCAGGTGGCGATCAGCAAATACGTCGATCACCTGCCGCTCTATCGGCAGGAAGCCATCTTTGCCCGTCACGGAATCGAACTCAGCCGCTCCACGCTAGCCGAATGGATCGGCAAGATCGGCATCGCCCTCTGGCCGCTGGTCGCCGAACTGCGACGACGATTGCGAACCGCCCCGGTGCTGCATGCCGACGAGACTCCCGTCGCGCAACTCGACCCCGGCAGTGGCAAAACCAAACGC
>DASSXP010000026.1:0-34219 GCA_035703755.1 Rhodanobacteraceae bacterium
GGCCCGCACGCCGACCTGCTTGCGGCCTGCGCTGCGGTGTTGGCTGGCGGCGCCACCGTGTTGCAGTACCGCGACGACGGTGACGATCACGCGCGTCGCCTGCAGGAAGCGAGTGTGCTGGCGCAACTGTGCGCTGCGCACGGCGCCCCGCTGCTGATCGCCGATGACATCGCTCTGGCAGCCGAGTCGGGCGCCACCGGCGTACACCTCGGCCTGGACGGCAATCGCGTCGCGGAAGCCCGGCACCGGCTCGGCCCCGACGCCATCATCGGCGTCTCCTGCGGCAATCGACTTGAGCGCGCCCGGGAAATGACCGCCGCGGGTGCCGATTACCTGTCCTTCGGTGCATTCTTCCCGTCCCCGACGCTACCGCACGCGGCGTTGGCGGACATCGCGCTGCTGCGCGAAGCCCAATCGTTGCGCCTTCCCATCGTGGCGATCGGTGGCATCAACGCCGACAATGGCTATCCACTGATCGCGGCCGGCGCGCATTCACTCGCGGCCATCTCGGCGCTGTTCGACAGTGCCAACCCGACCGCCGCCGCCCGATCTTTGTCCCGCCTTTTTTCAGGAGCTCCTGCATGAGCAGCAATCACGACCTTTTTCAGCGCGCCCTCCGGGTATTGCCGGGCGGCGTCAATTCGCCGGTGCGCGCCTTCAAGTCCGTCGGCGGCGAGCCCTTTTTCACCGCCCGCGCCGAAGGCCCGTGGCTGTGGGATGTCGAAGGCCAACGCTACATTGACTACGTGGGCTCCTGGGGGCCGATGATCGTCGGCCACAACCATCCGGTGGTACGCGCGGCGGTCGAGCAGGCCGTGCGCGACGGCTTGTCCTTCGGCACGCCCTGCCCGGCCGAGGTGACGGTGGCCGAAACCATCACGCGACTGGTGCCCTCGGTTGAAGTGGTGCGCATGGTCAATTCCGGCACCGAAGCCACCATGTCGGCGGTGCGGCTGGCGCGCGGTGCCACCCGGCGCGACAAGATCGTCAAGTTCGAAGGCTGTTACCACGGCCACGCCGACAGCTTTCTGGTCAAGGCGGGCTCCGGCGCGCTGACGTTTGGCGTGCCGACTTCCCCCGGCGTGCCCAAGGCCACCGCTGACCTGACGCTGACCTTGCCCTACAACGATCTCGACGCCGCCATCGCCCTGTTCGCGTCCCGGGGCGACGAGATTGCCGCGCTGATCATCGAACCGGTGGCCGGCAACATGAACTGCATTCCACCGGCACCGGGCTTCCTCGAAGGCCTGCGCGAGTTGTGCACGCAACACGGCACGGTACTGATCTTCGACGAGGTGATGACCGGCTTCCGGGTCGCGCTGGGCGGCGCGCAGGCGCATTACGGCATCACGCCCGACCTGACCACTTTCGGCAAGATCATCGGCGGCGGCATGCCGGTGGGCGCTTACGGCGGTCGCCGCGAGCTGATGGAACAAATCGCGCCCAGCGGTCCGATCTACCAGGCCGGCACCTTGAGCGGCAATCCGGTAGCGATGGCGGCCGGCCTCGCCATGCTGGGTTTGATCCAGGCTCCCGGGTTCCACGATCGCCTGGCAGCGCGCACGCGCTTGTTGTGTGATGGCCTGCAAGCCATCGCCGACGACGCCGGCATTCCTTTCACCAGCAACCGCGTCGGCGGCATGTTTGGCCTGTTCTTCAGCGCGGCGCCGGTTACCCGCTACGCCGACGCGGTCGCCTGCGACACCGCGCGCTTCAACCGGTTTTTCCACCACATGCTGGATCACGGGGTGTATCTCGCGCCCAGCGCCTTTGAAGCGGGCTTTCTGTCCGACGCCCACGATGACGAGGTGATTGCGGCCACGCTGGCGGCGGCGCGCGGTGCTTTTTCAAACTTGAGCGGCTGAAATCCTGTCCAAGGTCGCTGCGCTGGCCCGGACGCGGCCAAAGCGATTCACCACGGAATCCAGCCGCATGGCAATACGTGGATTCCGCGTCTTCGCTGCGCTCCGCGCGGAATGACGGAACGGGGCTGCGTCATCGGCACTCGGCGGCGGGTTCGATGGTGGCTGCGGCAAGCAGGGGGTTCCGCCTCTCAGCCCGCTCGCTCCACCAATTCGCGCAAGGGAACCGGCAATAGCGCGCGCAGCCGTGTGCTCAAGGCGCACTCGTGCCGCTGCCACAACACGCCCAGCCAGACGATGGCGAAGCCAACCGCGACCAGCACCAGCGGAAACAGCAGGCTGTGGTCGAACACCCGCCACGCCAGATGCCCGACGTAGCCGGCGACACCCAAGCCACCGAACACACCAAACACGCGCCGCCCGAGCATCGCCCCCACAGCCAGCATGACCAGGTTGACGAGCAGATAGAAGAACTTGCCAATCTCGCTGTCCGACCCCATCAGAGTCAGGCCACTCCAGAACGCGATCGCGCCAAACAGGTACAGCCAGAACGCATAGTCCTTGTCGCGGCGACTGCGCAAATCCACCCACAGCGCCAGCAACAGGATCCCCAGCCCGAACCACATCGACACGAAGCGGCGCAGTTCCCAGCTCGGGTCTCCCTCGCCATAGAGAAATGGCACCAGATCCATGCTCAGATACCACAGCGTGAAAGCCACCGGCATGACGAGATATGGCAGGCGATACTTCCACAGCATCACCGCACCGACCAGCAAGGTTGCCAGCTCCATCAAGATCCAGCGCCAGTCGATGTAGACGTAGTAGTCGTGGTAACCGCGGCCCTCGGCCCAGTAGCCGAGACCGACCTGCGCGCCGTAAACCGCCAGTGGCGTCAGTGACAACACGAAGGTGGCGACCACACCGGCGGGGATCGCCATGCCCGCGCGCCCCTGCAGACGATGCAACACCCACACACCCAGCGCGGCATAGCTCAGTGCCAGGGTCATCAAGCCCCAGCCGCCGAAGGCTTCCCAGCCGAGTGGCAGGAACCATCCCAATGCCATGATGGCCAACAGTCCACCGAGGTAGTGCAGGATATGTGCGGCTCGAAAGCCAGGCCGATCGGCATTGACCTGCTCAAGGAACGACCACAGCGCGACGGCCTGGTCGGTGCCGATGACGCCCTGTGTCGCGGCGGCGTCGAGATCTGCGCGTATCAGTTTCATCGTTCACTCCTGTGCGGATGGGGTGCTGCCGGGGTTGCAGCCAGTCACCGGAAGACGGCGCGTGGCGACAGCGGCCGCCTCAGGCTCGGCGGGAACACGCCATCAAGCAATACTTTATACATTGAGTATCAAAATACGCTACCGTGGGGCCATGTCCGCGATACCACCCACGCACGACGCCAACGTCCGCTCGCTGCTGGATGCGCTGAAACAGGTGCTGCGGATGCGCGGCCTGACTTATACCGATATCGCCCGTGAACTCGGTGTATCCCTGCCGACCGTCAAGCGGCAGCTGTCTCGCGGCGATCTCAGCCTGGATCGACTGCTGGCCATTTGCGCGCTGGCCGAAGTTGACCTGCATGAACTTGCCCGCGCCAGCCGCCACGGCGCCGACCGCTCGCCCTATCTCGATATGGCGCAAGAACAGGCGTTGGCGGCCAGCGAGCCGATGATGCTGGTGTTTCACTTGCTGCTGGCGGGCCGTGACCTCGATGACATCCGTCACGACTACCAATTCCACCCGGCCCGGCTGCACGCCACCCTGGAGCAATTGCAGGCGATCAAACTGCTGACCGTGCCCCGTCGCGGGCCGCCGCGCTTGCGGGTGCCCGCAGGGCTGATCTGGCGCCGCAACGGCCCGGTGATGCGTCGCTATGGCGCCGCCGCGATGCAGGAGTTTCTGCGCGCGGAGTTCGGCGCCACGGATGAATGGCTGGCAATGGAAACCCGCGAATTGACCCAGGCGTCGCGCTTGCAGTTGCGACGCCGACTGGATCAGGTTCAGCAGGAGTTCCTCAAGCTCGCCGAGCTCGATGTCAGTGCGCCCACCGCGGAAAAGCGCAACACCGGCCTGATCCTTGCGCTGCGCCCGTGGACATTTTCCATCGCCCGCGCACGCGCGCGCACCTGACACCTTCACCAAATCCCTGAAAACCCAACCCGCGCACTGTCGCGCCCCACCCCGACCGCTGGAATCGTCCCGTGCAAACCACCCATCAGCTGGAAACCCGGGCCGTCCACGCGGGCGGCGAACCGGACCCGGGCACCGGCGCCGTGGTGCCGCCGCTGCATCTGGCAACCACCTTCCAGCATGGTCCGGCGGTTGCGAATCGCTGGTCGAGCACCGCGCCTCGGTCGAGGGTGATGCGTCGCCCACACCACCAAGCCTGTTGCGGTTCTCCATCGGCCTGAAGCACCCGGGCGACTTGATCGCCGATCTGGCGCAGGCGGTCGGCGCAGACGAGTCGCCGCAAGCACCCGGATCGTGAACTGCAACGACCTCTTTACACAGTTTTTTTAAGGCAACGCTGATAAAGTCGCGCAATCGCCATGGCGTTCAGACGACTCGCCAGTCGTGCTGCGTGGCGCCGGCAAGGCTGATTGCCTTGTCAAGCCGCGCGGGGCGGCATGAATCAGCCCGATTACCACTCGCCAATGTTCGGCATCGACGCCCACGGCTCGGTCGGCGGCAAGGGGGCCCCATGTTGCAGCAGTTCGATCGAAATCCGGTCTGGCGAGCGCACGAACGCCATATGCCCATCGCGCGGCGGGCGGCTGATGGTCACCCCCAACGCCTGCAAGCGGGCACAGCTGGCATAAATGTCATCGACACGAAACGCCAGATGGCCGAAGTTGCGGGCGCTGCCGTAATCTTCGTCAGAGTCCCAGTTGTGGGTCAGCTCGACTTCCGCCTCCGGGCTGCCGGGCGCGGCCAGAAACACCAGCGTGAAGCGGCCTTGCGGGTAGTCCCGGCGACGCACTTCCGCGAGGCCAAGACCGGCGCAGAAAAATTGCAGCGCGGCATCGAGGTCGCGCACGCGGACCATGGTGTGCAGGTATTTCAGCATGGCTCAATCCAGGTACAAGTCGGGTAGCAAAGGCATTTCGGGGTCCACCACATAAGCGGACAGATCGTGTACGCCCGCCGCGGCCAAGACCTCATCATCAAGCAGGAACTGACCACTGAAACCCGCTGCCGGCCGGGTCAGGATAGCGTGCGCGGCATCGGCCAAGATGGCCGGTTTGCGGCCGTTGCCAGCCACAACGCCGGGGATCATGTTGAGCGCGTCGGTGGCGATCAGGGTGCGCGGCCACAGCGCATTGACGGCCACGCCACGCGGCCCGAACTCGGCGGCGAGCCCCAGCGTGACCAGACTCATGCCCATTTTCGCCAGCGTGTAGGCGGTGTGCGGACCCCACCACTTCGGTTCCAGCGAAGGCGGCGGTGCCAGGGTCAGAATGTGCGGATTGGTCGACTTGAACAGTTGCGGCAAGCAGGCCTGCGCGCAGACGAAGCTGCCGCGCGCGTTGACCTGCTGCATCAAGTCGAAGCGCTTGATCGGTGTCTCCAGCGTGCCGCGCAACCAGATCGCGCTGGCATTGTTGACCAGAATATCGATGCCGCCGAAGCGCGCCACCGTCGCCGCCACGGCAGCCGCCACCTGGTCGGCGTCGCGGATATCGCACTTGATCGGCAGCGCCTGACCACCCGCGGCCTCGATCGCAGCCGCGGCGCTGTGGATGGTGCCCGGCAGCTTCGGGTTCGGCACCTCCGACTTGGCGACGATGGCGACATTGGCACCATCGCGCGCCGCGCGCTCGGCAATCGCCAGCCCGATGCCGCGTGACGCGCCAGTAATGAACAGGGTCTTGTCTTTGAGTGTTGCCATGACTTGATCGTCAACAGGGAAGTCGCCCATTGAAGCACAGCCAGGCGTTCACGGCCGCTGAAAGCGCGGCAGGCGATCGCGCAATTCGGCCAGGCGTTCCAGCGGGTCGGTCAACTCCAGCAGAAACTGCTGCTCGGGATGCGGCAGCGGCAGCAGTTCCGCCAGCCGAAACCCCACCCACGCCGCGTTGTCGTAGCAACGGCGATCCGCATCACGCCACGGTCCATGCAGTTGCTCGATCAGCCGCTCCAGCACCACCGGCAGCAAGCTGAACTCGACCGGCACCGGCACCGTCGGTTCCTCCGGCCACAACCGGACCTGACCGCGTATCAGCCCGTCACTGCGCACGCGCGTACTGCCTACCTGAAAGCGCTCGCCACCCACGACCGAGATGCCCAGCAGCCCATCGGGCAGGGTGCTGAAATCGCTGATTCGCGCCACGGTGCCGATGGCGACGGGGCTTGCCGGCAGCCCGCTTTCGCGGCCTTCCAGGATCAGGCACACGCCGAACCCCGTACCGGCACGCGAGCAATCGCCGATCATCGACAAGTAGCGCGGCTCGAAGATGCGCAAGGACAGGGACGCGCCGGGAAAGAGCACGGCGGACAGGGGAAACAGGGGCAAATCCAGCTGAGCCATCGGCTGGAGTGTAGCAGCGCGATGGCCGCCGAAATTGCCCTCATCGGCCAGCTGAGACAGAATGCCGCATTTTGACCAGAGCCTGCCCGCGCATGGATAACCTCGCCTCCGCCACCCACCCCGTCGCCAGCAATGCCCCGGCCGTTGCGGTCCGGGGCCTGGTCAAGCGTTTCGACAAACACGAAGTGCTGCGCGGACTCGACTGGCAGGTTCCCAGCGGCCGCGTGATTGGCCTCCTCGGCCGCAACGGCGCCGGCAAAACCACCCTGCTGCGCTGCCTGGTCGGCTTGTCCTCGATCGACGCCGGCAGCGTGGACCTGTTCGGTGCGTCGATGGCCGAACCCGGCGGCGAGCGCTTGCACCGATTGGGTTTCGTGCCGCAGACCTTCGACCTGTTCCCGTGGATGAAGGTGCGCGGCTACCTCGATTTCACCGCCGCCTTCTATCCGCGCTGGGATCACACCCTGGCCGAGCGCCTGCTCGACAGCTGGCAGATTGACCGCAAGCAGAAGATCGGCCAGTTGTCGCAAGGCCAGCGCCAGAAGCTGGCCATCGTGCGATCATTGGCGCCCGATCCGGACCTGTTGTTGCTGGATGAGCCGGTGGCCAGCCTCGACCCACAGGCGCGCCGCGCGTTCATGGACGAGTTGATGGCGCTGGTGCAGCGTCCCGGCAAGACGGTGGTGTTTTCGACCCACATCACCGCCGATCTGGAGCGCGCCGGCGCCGACATCGCCCTGCTCAAGGATGGCCGCATCGTGCTGGAGAGTGCGCTGCCCGAGTTGCGTCAGCGCATCCGCCGCGTGCGTTTCACCCGCGCCAGCGGCTGGCCCGACGCGCCGCCCCAACCTGGCGTATTGCGCACCCAGGTCAAGGGCGACACGCTGGAGTGGATCGTTGATGGCGTTGATGACGCGAGCTTGAACGCGGTCGCCGCGCGCGAGGGCGCCACGCTCACAATCGACCCAATGTCACTCGAAGACCTGTTCGTGGAACTCGCATGAAGGCGACCTGGCAACTCCTGAGCGCGCCAGCGCGGCGAATGCCGGTTGGCACGGCGCTGGTCGGCCTCCTGTACCTCGCCGGTTTCGTGCTTGCGGCGTGGCTGCACATCGCCCCACCCTTGGGCATCACGGTGGCGGCCTGCTGGCTCTGGCACATTCTCGCCGGCGTCACCGGCCGCAGCCTGCTGCGCCCGGAAACCCTGCTGCTGCCGCGCTTTCGCTGGCAGCTGGCGCTGGTCGGGCTGGTCGATGGCTTGCTGACTGTGGTGCTGCCGCTGGCGGCCTTCGTCGCCTTGATCGGGCCGGCCCACCTGCTCCTCATCTTCAGTGGCTTGGCCTTGGCCGCAGTGCTCGGGCTGGCCTCGGGGCTCGGACTGCGGGCCGTGTTCGTATTCTGGGTGGTCGCGCTCATCGCCGGCTGGATGCCGCAATTCTCCACCGCGCTGGCCATGGCCGCGCTGCACTCGCCATTGACCCCGATCCTGCTGCTGCTCGCCGCCGGGCTGCTGCTCAACATGGCGTTGCGCCCGCTGTTGACGCTGCGCGACCGCGCCGAGGATGAGTCCCCGATGCAGGCCATTGCCGACGGCCGCAAACCGTTGGCTGCCGCCGACGGCACGCCGCAGCAACGCGGCTTCGTCGGCAAACGCCTGAGCTCGCTGTTCGACAGCATCGCCCAGCAGGCGCTGGCGCGTGCGCTGACGCGATTCCGCCGCCAGCCAAGCGGCGGCGCCCGCAGGCAATTGCTGCGTACGCTGCTGCTGCCGCACGACAACCCATCCACGGTGGTGATTCGGCTGGTCTGGGTGGCACTGGTCGCGGCGCTGTACTTTTTTGCCACCCACGCCACTCAACGCTGGCACGCGGGTTACGTTGGAGCCTGGGCAGTGGTCCTCGGCATCACGCGCTTCTCCGCCGTCGGCCAGGGCATGGTGCGGATGCGCCCCAACCTCGCCGATCTGTACCTGACGCTGGCGCCCCAGCGCAAGGCCGACTTTCAGCGCGACATGGCCGATGTGCTGCTGTGGCTGGTCGGTGTCGCGCTGTTCAACTGCGTGGCCTACGCCGCGTTAGCCGGCGTGTTGCTGCACGAACACGATTTCCCGCGCCTCTTGCTGGCGGCGCTGATCGCCGGTATCGGCGGCGCATTCGGCGCGCTGGCGGCCCACCTGGTCGGGCCGGAATCGACCACCGGCCGCGGCCTGGTGCAAATCTTCGTGATGGCTGCCACCGCTGGCGTTTACGCGCTGGTGTACTGGCTGCTGGGCCGCTTCGGCCTGTGGATCGGCGGGGCCGCGTCGCTGGCATTGACGCTGCCCTTCGGCATCGGTGCCTGGCAAGCAGCCCGGACGGAGTATTTGAAGCGCGATCCGCGCTTCGACGTGCCGTTGTAGTCCGGACAGCACCCACCGGCGCGGCACTTACCGCCTGACGGCGACCGCAGCACGCCAACACGCCGTCACGCCGATCCCGTCATTGCGGCAACGTCGAATACCACGACCACAGCGAAGCGCCGATCCTAGCGGGATTGCAGGCGCGCGGCGAAACGGCGGGGCGCGGCTTCGAAGCCGCCGTTGGACATGAACACCACCCGGTCACCCGCGCATACCGTCGCCGCCAACGCGTCCAACAGGGCATCGACACTGGGTACGGTGTGGCCGCGACCGCCGAGCGACTCGGTGATGCGGTGGGCGTCCCACGGCAACTCCGGCCGTTGCAGCAAATACACGACATCCGCATCCATCAGGCTGGGCGCCAACGCGGCGGCGTGCGCGCCCTGACGCATCGAGTTGGAGCGCGGCTCCAGCGCCACCACGATGCGCGCCTTGCCGACTTTGGCGCGCAGCCCCGCCAGTGTGGTCGCTATCGCGGTCGGGTGGTGGGCAAAGTCATCAAAGACCTCGATGCCACCGATCTCGGCCACCGTCTCCATCCGCCGCTTGACGTTGCTGAAGCCGGCCAGGGCGGGTAACAGCGTCGCCGCATCGCAGCCTGCCGCCACTGCGGCCGCCACCGCGGCGAGCGCGTTCATCACGTTGTGCCGGCCCATCAGCGACCATTCCACGGTGCCGATGTCGCGGCCCTGATAGCTGACGACAAAGGCCGAGCCGTCCTCGGCAAGCAACCGCGCGCGCCAGTCACCGCAGTCGATACCGAAAGTCTCCACCGGGGTCCAGCAGCCCATCGACAACACCTCGGCCAGACGCGGGTCTTCGGCGTTGACGATCAAGCGGCCGTTGCCGGGCACGATTCGCACCAGATGATGGAATTGGCGCTGGATCGCCGCCACATCGGGGAAGATGTCCGCGTGGTCGTATTCGAGATTGTTGAGGATGGCGATGCTCGGACGGTAGTGCACGAATTTCGAGCGCTTGTCGAAAAACGCCGTGTCGTACTCGTCCGCCTCGATCACGAACGGCGCCGCGCGGTCATCGGTATCACCCAGGCGCGCCGACACCCCGAAGTTGGCCGGCACGCCGCCAACCAGAAAACCCGGCGCCCGGCCCGCCGCCTCCAGCAGCCACGCCAGCAAGGAGGTGGTGGTGGTCTTGCCGTGGGTGCCGGCCACCGCCAGCACGGCGCGCTCGGCCAGCACCCGCTCACCCAGCCACTGCGGGCCGGAAATGTAGGGCAGGCGGGCATCCAGCAGGTATTCAATCGCCGGATTGCCACGGCTCATCGCGTTGCCCACCACCACCAGATCGGGGGCGGGCTGCAGATGCTCGGCGGTGTAACCCGATTGCAAGGCAATCCCGAGCGCTTCCAGTTGCGTGCTCATCGGCGGATAGACGTTGGCATCCGAGCCTTCGACCGTGTGGCCCAGCTCGCGCGCCAAGGCTGCCACGCCGCCCATGAAAGTGCCGCAAATGCCGAGGATGTGCAGCTTCATGGCACCGGCGGTGCGGGCACGGCCAGCTGCACCGCGATGGCGGCGCCAAAGTTCATCAGCAGCGCCAGCAACAATCCCTGAAAGAAGCTGCGCTCCAGCGCGTGTCGCAACACATGCGCCGTGATCGCCAGCGACCAGCCACCCAGAAAGGCCGCAAACAACAGACCCAATCGTTGCGGTTCAGTCAACAAGGCCGGATCGACCGGCATCGGCGTCAACGCCACCTGCGCCGGGATGGCGAGCAGGCTGAACACCAGCGCGGCGGCCGACAGCGCCGTTCCGGCCTGCACGAAGCGTGCCAGCATTTGCCGGCTTTTCAGCAACAAGTAGAGGAAGCCGAGCACCACCGCGGTGGTTGCCAGCGATGCCGCGAGCGCGGTGCCGGGCGTGCCCAGCAGCCCACCCAGCGCCACATCAAAGACCAGATTGACGGCGACCAGACCCCATAGCAGCGTCGGCGAAAAGGGAAAATCCTGCGGCCCGCGGCGCAGCAAGAACAAGCCTTGCAAGGTGTTCATGAACTCAAGCACGAAATGACTCCACATGCGCAACCGGCGCAGCGGCAAAGACCGGCATGCGGCGGCGGCTCAGCCGACCGCCGCGTCACGTTCGGGCGGCAACACCGCCAGAATGCGCGCAAACACCTCGTCCATCGCGCCGACACCGGCCACATGCTGCAACTGCCCGCGTTGGCGGTAGTAATCGGCCACCGGTGCGGTCTGCTCGGCGAACACGCCCAGGCGCTTGCGCACGGTGTCGGGATTGTCGTCGGCACGGCCCTCGGCCTCGAAACGCAGGCGGCAACGCTCGACGATGGCGTCGAACGGCACATCCAGGCTCACCACCGCATCCAGCGGCTGGCCAAGCCGCGCCAGCAGCGTGTCCAGCGCATCGGCCTGGGCCAGGTTGCGCGGATAGCCATCGAGGATAAAGCCGGCTGCGGCATCCGGCAGTGACACGCGTTCTTCCAGCATGCCCAGCACCACGTCGTCGGACACCAGCTGCCCGGCATCCATCACCGCCTTGGCTTTGAGGCCCAGCGGCGTGCCGGCCTTGACCGCCGCACGCAGCAGATCGCCGGTGGAAATGTGTGGCACCCCCAAGGCCGTCTTCAAACGTTCGGCTTGGGTCCCTTTGCCCGAACCGGGCGCACCAATCAATACCAGTCGCATGTGGCTCCAGATGCGGCAATCCGGCGGCGCAAGCGCCGTGCGGAACCGCGTTAGACTCATCGAAGCCTGTCACGCTAGCGACAGCCGCCACCATAGTCAAACCCGGAGCCCCCATGGCCAAGCCAGGCAAGCTGTTGTATGCGCAGTCCGGCGGTGTCACCGCCGTCATCAACGCCACCGCCTCGGCGGTCATCGCCACCGCCCGCAGCCACGGCGTGCGCGTCTACGCCGCCCGCAACGGCATCCTGGGGGCGCTGCGCGAAGACTTGATCGACACCGGCAAACTGGGCGTCCGCGCGGTCGAAGCGCTGGCCTGGACACCGGGCGGCGCCTTCGGCTCCTGCCGCTACAAGCTGAAGTCCCCCGACACCCACCGCGCCGAGTACGAGCGGCTGATCGCGGTCTGCCGCGCCCACGGCATCACCGGTTTTCTTTACAACGGCGGCAACGATTCCGCCGATACCGCCTTGAAGCTGTCGCGCATCGGCAAGGCCTTGGGCTACCCGCTTTGCGCCATCGGCGTGCCCAAGACGGTCGACAACGACCTCGCCGTCACCGATTGCTGCCCCGGTTTTGGCTCCATCGCCAAGTACACCGCAGTGTCGGTGCTGGAAGCCGGCCTCGACATCGAATCCATGCACGATACGTCCACCAAGGTGTTCGTGATGGAAGTGATGGGCCGTCATGCCGGCTGGGTCGCCGCCGCCGCCGGCATGGCCGCGCGCGAGGCGGGCGAACCGCCGCACATCATCCTGTTCCCCGAAGTCGCCTTCGATGAGGCTCGCTTCCTGGCCCGCGTCAAGGCCACCGTCGAACGGGTTGGCTATTGCGTAATCGCCGCCTCCGAAGGCGTGCGCAATGCCAGTGGCACGTTCCTCGCCGAAAGCGACAGCCGCGACGCCTTCGGCCACGCCCAACTCGGTGGTGTCGCGCCCGCACTGGCCACGCTGGTCCGCGGCAAACTCGGCTACAAGGTGCACTGGGCGCTGCCCGATTACCTGCAACGCTCGGCCCGCCATCTGGCCTCGAAGACCGACCTCGAACAGGCGTTGGCAGTCGGCAAGGCCGCGGTCGAATACGCACTGGCTGGAAACAACGCGGTGATGCCGGTGATCACCCGCACCAGCGAGCAACCGTATCGCTGGAAGATCGAACCGGCGCCGCTGGAGAAAATCGCCAACCGGGAAAAAAAGCTGCCCAAGTCCTTCATCAGCCGCGACGGCTATGGCATCACCCAGGCCGCCCGCCGCTACCTCGGCCCGCTGCTCCGCGGCGAAGCGCCCCCACCCAGCGGTCGCGATGGCCTGCCGCGCTACCTGCGCCCGACGCTGACGCCGGTCAAGCGCAAGCTGCCGCCATGGGAAGGCTGATCCGGGCCGATTGAAACGGCGTATGGTGTGGAGCTTCGCGGACCCGACCACACTGGAGCCAGCCATGACCCGCAAGCCCTGCGTTCACCGCCTGCCACGGGCAGCGGCCCTGCTCGTGCTGCCGTGCCTGCTGTTCGCCTTGAACGCCGTGGCGCAACACGCCGCGCCGCACGTCACGCCCGACATGGTGCAGACCGGCTCGGACATTCCGGCCCACTGGCAGGCACCGCAAACCGGCGACGACTACCTCAAGCGCGAGGAAATGATCCCGATGCGCGATGGCGTCAAGCTGCACACGGTGATCCTGATCCCCAAGGGCGCGCACGACGTGCCGATCCTGTTCGAACGCACGCCCTACAACGCCAGCGGCTTCGTTCCCAACAACAGCCCGTTCATGCGTGACGCGGTGTGGTCGGGCGACACCGACTGGGCCGATGGCCGCACCATTCTGGTGTGGCAGGACGTCCGTGGAAAATACGGCTCGGAAGGCAAGTACGTGATGACGCGGCCGCCGATCGGGCCACTCAATCCGAGCAAGACCGATGACACCACCGATGCCTGGGACAGCATCGACTGGCTGGTCAAGCATCTCAAGGAGTCCAACGGCAAGGTCGGCATGATCGGCTCGTCCTACGACGGCTGGACCGTCGCCATGGCCTTGCTCCACCCGCACCCGGCACTGAAAGTGGCGGCACCGGAAAGCCCGATGATCGACGGCTGGATGGGCGACGACTGGTACCACTACGGCGCGCTGCGGCAGGTCAACCTCGACTACTTCACCAGCCAGACAACCAAACAAGGCGCCGGCAAAGCCGTGCCGCGCCGCAACTACGACGACTACAGCAACTTCCTCGATGCCGGTTCGGCCGGCGCCTGGGCCGAGCAACACGGTTTCAAGCAGTTGCCGTGGTGGCGGCGCTTCGCCGCCCACCCGGCCTACGACGGCTTCTGGCAATTGCAGGCGCTCGACCGTCTGCTCGCGGCTCAGCCGTCGAACGTGCCGACCATGTGGCTGCAAGGTCTGTGGGATCAGGAAGACATCTACGGCGCGGTGCACGCCTGGGAAGCACTCGACGCGGCCGGCCACGGCGCCAACAACCATCTGGTGATCGGCCCTTGGTGGCACAGTCAGATCAACCGCGCCGGCTGGCACATCGGCCCGCTGAAGTGGCCCGGCGATACCGCCGCCCAGTTCCGCCAGCAGGTGATGATCCCGTGGTTCAACCACTATCTGCGCGGCACGCCTTTGGCAACGCCGTTGCCGGAAGCGATGATCTACAACCCGGTACGCACGCGCTGGGACCGCTTCGCCGACTGGCAACCGGCCAGCGCGCAGACACTGACACCGCTGTTCCTGCAAGCCGACTTCGGCTTGGCATTCACGCCCGCGACCGGCGGCAACGACCACTACGTTGCCGACCCGGCCAAACCGGTGCCCTACCTGCCGCGGCCAATCCCGCAGAAAAACGACCGCTGGCGCACCTGGCTGGTGCACGACCAGCGTTTCGCCGAATCGCGCCCCGATGTGCTGTCCTATTCGACCCCGGTGCTGAGCCAATCGGTGCGGGTGTTGGGCGCCCCCGTCGCCGACCTCTTCGCCCGCACCAGCGGCAGCGACGGCGACTTCGTGGTCAAGCTGATCGACGTCTATCCGGGCACCGACGCCAGCGATCCGGCGATGGGCGGTTATGAACTGCCGGTGGCGCTGGACATCTTCCGTGGCCGCTATCGCGCAAGCTTCACCGAGCCCACGGCAATCCCGCCCAACGACGTGCAGGAATACAAATTCCGCCTGCCCACGGTGAACTACGAATTCCTGCCCGGCCACCGCATCATGGTGCAGATCCAGTCCAGCCTGTTTCCACTCTACGACCGCAACCCGCAGACCTTCGTGCCCAACATCCTGTTCGCCAAACCGGCGGATTACCGCAAGGCCACCATCACCATCGAACACGGGCCGGACGGCCGCAGTGCCGTCCTGCTGCCACTGGCCAGTGGCTGAGCGGCTGTAAAAGCACCCCCGTTGCGGCGGCACCTGGCGGCCGCAAAGCGCGGCCAACCAACGGCCACCGCCGCGTGGACGACAGAACCACGTCACTTGCGGCGGCCGGGAAGCGACCCAAAATGCCCCGCTCGCGCCCGCCACCATGCCGTGCGGCACCGCGTCATGCCGCGCGGGTGCCGCGACCGCCAAGTTTGCCTATACTCGACCGAACCGCCGACCGGCGGTCGACAACCTGGGGAGACATCGAATGCTGCAACAGTACGGTCTGTGGATTGCGTTTGGGTGCGCCATATTGGCGATTCTTTACGGGATTTGGTCGATCCGCTGGATTCTGGCCAAACCGGCCGGCAATGCCCGCATGCAGGAAATCGCCGCCGCGGTGCAGGAAGGCGCGCGCGCCTACTTGAACCGCCAATATCGCACCATCGGTCTGGTCGGCATCGTGCTGTTCGTGGTGATCGGTTTCGCCCTCAATTGGGGCACGGCAATCGGTTTCGCCATCGGCGCCATCCTCTCCGGTGCCACTGGCTACATCGGCATGAACGTGTCGGTGCGCGCCAATGTGCGCACTGCCGAAGCCGCCCGTGGCGGGCTCGGCAAGGCGCTCGACGTCGCCTTTCGCGGTGGCGCCATCACCGGCATGCTGGTGGTCGGCCTGGCCCTGCTGGGCGTGGCCGGCTACTACGGCGCCCTGCCCCACTTCGGCTACAGCACCGAGCAGGCACTGCACGCGCTGGTCGGCCTGGCCTTCGGCTCCTCGCTGATCTCGATCTTCGCGCGTCTGGGCGGCGGCATCTTCACCAAGGGCGCTGACGTTGGCGCCGACCTCGTCGGCAAGGTCGAGGCCGGCATCCCGGAAGACGACCCGCGCAACCCGGCGGTGATCGCCGACAACGTGGGCGACAACGTCGGCGATTGCGCCGGCATGGCCGCGGACTTGTTCGAAACCTATGCCGTGACCCTGATTGCCACCATGCTGCTCGGCGGCGTGATGGCGCAGGACGCCGGCCCCAACGGCTCGATCTACCCGCTGGTCCTCGGTGGCGCCTCGATCATCGCGTCGATCATCGGCACCTTCTTCGTCAAGGCCGGCAAAGGCAAGATCATGACCGCGCTGTACAAGGGCGTGGCGGTCTCCGGCGTACTGGCCGCCATCGCCTTCTGGCCGATCACCGCGCAACTGATGGCCGGCAGCGTCTACGGCGCCGCCAACCTGTTCTACTGCGCCCTGATCGGCCTGGTGCTGACTGGTGCGATGGTGTGGATCACCGAGTACTACACCGGCACCGATTTCAAGCCGGTCAAGCATGTGGCGCAGGCCTCCACCACCGGCCACGCCACCAACATCATCGCCGGCATCGGCGTGTCGATGAAATCCACCGCCTGGCCGGTGCTGGCGGTGTGCGCGGCGATCTGGGGCTCGTACCACTTCGCCGGCCTCTATGGCATCGCCATCGCCGCCACCGCCATGCTGTCGATGACCGGCATGATCGTGGCACTGGATGCCTACGGCCCGATCACCGACAACGCCGGCGGCATCGCCGAAATGGCCGAACTGCCGGCCGAGGTCCGCGGCGTCACCGATCCGCTGGACGCGGTCGGCAACACCACCAAGGCGGTGACCAAGGGCTACGCCATCGCCTCGGCGGCGCTGGCCGCGCTGGTGCTGTTCGCCGACTACACCCACAACCTGTCGATCGCCGCGCCGGACAAGATCTTCACCTTCGACATCTCCGATCACATGGTGGTGATCGGCCTCCTTATCGGCGGCCTGATCCCCTACCTCTTCGGCGCCATGGCGATGGAAGCGGTGGGCCGTGCCGCCGGCTCGGTGGTCGAAGAAGTGCGCCGCCAGTTCCGCGAAATCAAGGGCATCATGGATGGCAGCGGCAAACCGGAATACCACAAGGCAGTGGACCTCCTGACCAAGGCCGCGATCAAGGAAATGATGATCCCGTCGCTGCTGCCGGTGATCGTGCCGATCCTGGTCGGCTTCCTGCTCGGGCCCAAGGCCCTCGGCGGCGTGCTGATCGGCACCATCGTCACCGGCCTGTTCGTCGCCATCTCGATGACCACCGGCGGCGGCGCCTGGGACAACGCCAAGAAGTACATTGAGGACGGCAACTTCGGCGGCAAGGGTTCGGACGCGCACAAGGCCGCGGTCACCGGCGACACCGTCGGCGACCCGTACAAGGACACCGCCGGCCCAGCCGTCAACCCGCTGATCAAGATCATCAACATCGTCGCCCTGCTGCTGATCCCGCTGCTGGTCTGACCACACACCCGAGCGCGACACCCGAAGCCCCGCCACCGTGCGGGGCTTTGTTTTTCCGACCCACGCTCCGCGCCCGCAGAGCAACGGCACGCGTGCATCGAGCCACGGCTTGCGGCACTCGATCCGCGCCGCTACTGTCGTGGCAATTTGTTCCACCCGCCGCAACCTGACCCCGATCGCACCGGAGAGCCGCTTGGCCCACGCATCCAGCGTCACCCGCAAGATATGGCAAAGCCGTGTCTCCGACCTCGACCCACGGGTTGCCAAACGCCTGGAGTTGCTTGCGGGCGCCATCCGCCAGCGGCAACTGCGGCAGGCGCGGGATATCCTGGTGACGGCCATGGCGTCGGCCCCCGAGCACCGCGAGACACTTCGACTGGAGGGCTTGTTGCTGCATCTGGAGGGCCAGCACGCGCAGGCCATCGAGGTGTTTCAAGCGGCGCTGGCGAACGACCCGGGTGACGCCTTGATGTGGACCAACCTCGGCAGTGCACTACGTGCCGACGAGCAGATGGATCAAGCGCTCGCGGCATTCACAACAGCCACCGAACTGGCGCCGGAGTTGGCGGCCGGCTGGTACAACCTGGGCAAGACGCTGAAGCTCACGGCTCGGCTGGAGCAAGCCCGCGAGGCGCTGGCGCGGGCGCTGCGACTGGAGCCGGAGCATATCGGCGCACGCATGGGGCTGGGTGACACCCTCAAGGCACTCGGGCTCATCGACGCCGCGGTGACCGAATATCGCGCGGTGCTGGCGCGTGATTCGGCGCACGGCGCGGCGTGGTTCGGACTGGCCAACCTGAAAACGGTGCCGTTGGGCGAGCGCGATGTCGTGGCCATGCGCCGGATCTTGCGCCGCCCCGATCTGGAGGCGACGACGCGGGTGAATGTCGGCTTCGCACTCGCCAAGGCACTGGAAGATTGCCAGCAGCACGCGCAAGCCTGGCCGGTACTGGCAACGGCCAACGCCCTCAAGCATCGCCTGACGCCATGGAATGGCGCGGCGCACTCGCGCTGGATGCGCCAGATCGAGCAGGCATTCGCGCGTCCGCTCACGGCCACGCCGCCGGCCACCCACGGTGGCGAGATCATCTTTGTAGTCAGCATGCCGCGCTCGGGCTCCACCTTGATCGAACAGATTCTGTCCGCGCATGCCGACGTGGAAGGTGCCGGCGAACTGGTGGATTTGCCCCGCATCCTGGATCAGGAAACACGTCGCACCGGCCAGCCGTTTGTCGACTGGGTAACGCAGGCGGGCGCCGCAGACTGGCAACGCCTGGGCATGGATTATCTGGCGCGCACGCAACGTTGGCGCGAAACCCGCGCACGCTCCACCGACAAAAGCCTCCTGAACTGGCAGTTTGTGGGCGCCGCATTGGCGATGCTGCCGGCGGCGCGGGTGGTGGTTTGCCGCCGCGAGCCGCTGGAAACCTGCCTCGCGTGTTTCCGGCAACTGTTTTCGACCGGTGCGGCATTCAGCTACGACATCGACGATCTGGCGAATTACTGGCACGCTTTCGACCGCCTGTGTCGGCATTGGGAAACGCAGTTTCCGGGCCGCGTGCGGTCGTTCCATCTTGAGCATTTGCAACAGCAGCCGGAGGTGACGATCCGCACCTTGCTGGAGCACTGCGGGCTACCGTTCGATGCCGCTTGCCTCACGCCGCACAAGTCCATGCGCGGCGTACGCAGCGCCAGCGCGGCGCAGGTCAGGCAGCCCATTCGCGCCGATAGCGCACGCGCAGGGCACTACGGTGCGGCGCTTGCGCAGCTGGTGGAAGCACTGCAAGCGCCTGTCGACGTGCCATCCACCGATCCGTTATTTCCCTGATCGCGCTGTCACACCATTGCGACAACCGCCATATTGTTGTTGCACGTATCCTTTGTTATAGTCAAAGATGCAGTAGTGCAAACGCATCTTTTTACTTCGCAATCCAAGGGGAATCAATCGATGAAGTGCCACCAAACCGTGTTGACCGGCGGCATTGCCGCAGCCTTGTTGCTGGTTTCCGATGTGTCAATGGCGACCATGCAGACCTCGCATGCCTCCACGACGACCTACACGACCAACGCCGTCAACGCCAGCGTACTGTACGACCAGACCACAGGCGCCTCGGGCGAAGGCGCCCCGACACAGGATTTCGAAGTTGGCTACGATAGTTATGACAGTGCGGGTGCCGACGATTTCGTGGTCCCAGCGCCAGGCTGGTCGCTCACCGAAATCAATGTAACGACCTCTTTCAGCGTTACGATTACGAGCATGAGCATTCCGGTCAACATCAGCATCTACCCGGATGCTGGTGGCGCGCCCGGAACCAGCGCCACTTGCACATACAGTGCCATTACAGCCACGGCGGATCCAACCCTGCCAACCAACGTGGTGCTGCCAACGCCGTGCTATTTGCCGCCCGGCACCTACTGGATGAGCTTTCAAGCCATCCACGACTTCGGCGGCACCCCGGGCGGCCAGGTGTTCTGGTCCACCCGCACCATCCAGAGCGGCAGTCAGGGCCAGTGGCAGAACCCGGGTGACGGCTTTGGCTCTGGTTGCACGACCTGGGGGACCCTGACAGCATGCGCGGTCGCCGGCAATCCTGGCTCCAATTCCGTGGACTACATGTTCCAGCTGATGGGCACGGTGTTGGCGGACCCGCCCGTACAGTCCAGCACCCCGGTACCGACCATTGGCACCTGGGCCGGTCTATTCGGTGGCGCCGGTTTGGCACTGCTGGCGTTCCTCGGCCTGCGTCGCCGCGAGAATCTCGGCTGACTGCAAACGCGCACAGGACAGGACGGGGGCTTCGGCCCCCGTTTTGTATCCGATCGACAGCACCTGGCCCGGCATGCCGGCACGGTACGCGGGCGGATCACGGCGCCGGATTGACCGGGAATCGCCCACGGGCTTCTCGAAAAACGTTTGTCTGCACCTTGCTCCCGGCGTCAGCCCTCGAAGCCGTTGGCGAAAATACAGTCGTTCCGCGCCCACTGCGTCATCGCCAACGAAAACGACGATTTTGCCGGCCCCGCACTGCGTGGCATCCGGCGCCTCGCGGGTGGCCACCAGGGTGCCGTCGGCCAACGGCACGCGCAACCAGGACGACGTGTCTGCGCAGATTGCGGACCTTCCCGCGTGCCCGCGCAGCTGCTCCGGCGGCACCGTGGCGACGCACGCGCCGTCGCTCGTATGATGCAGCGGACACGCCAGTCGAACCCTGCAACGCCACCGCTTGATACCGCCGCCCCCACCCACCCGCAACGGAACCCCGCTTGATGGCCATGACCTTGTTGCTACTCGCCCTTGCCATCGCCTTGATCTGGCTGTTCAATCGGTGGGTGCGAATGCGCAACCAGGTGCGGGTGGCGTGGAGCGACGTCGACGTGCAGTTGCAGCGTCGCCACGATCTGGTACCGGCACTGGTGGCGAGCGTCAAAGGCTACGCCGGGCACGAAAGCGCGCTGCTGACCCGTGTCGCCGCCGAGCGCCGGCAAGCGCAATCCAGCCCATCGCCCGCCGCGCGGAGCGAACCGGAAACCGCGCTGGGGCAGGACCTGGGGCGCCTGCTCGCGGTGGCCGAAGCCTGGCCCGACTTGAAGGCCAGCGCCAACTTCCAGCAATTGTCGCGCGAGCTGGTGGCGGTGGAAGACGCCATCTCGCACGCGCGGCGCTTCTACAACGGCTCCGTGCGCCAATACAACACTGCACTGGAACGCTTTCCCGCCGTGCTGGTGGCGCGGCCGCTCGGCTTTACCCAGGCCGAGTTCTTCGCCGCCGGCGACGATGCCCGCGCCACTGTCGCGGTGGCACTGGACTGAAACGGAGCATCCCATGCGTGCATTCGGCCTTGCCTTCCTGTCGCTCATCACCGCGCTGTTGCTGGCGGCCGGCACCGCCCGCGCCGACGAGCGCATCCTCGACTATCACGCTGACATCACGATTCAGGCCGACGGCACGCTGGAAGTCGCCGAGCACATTCGGCTCAACGTGGAAGGCGTGCGCATCCGCCACGGCATCTACCGCGACTTTCCCACCGACTACCGCGACCGCCACCACAACCGCTACCGGGTCGGCTTCGACTTTATTGGCGCGACGCTGGACGGCGCGGATGTCGACTGGCAAAGCGAGCGCCGCGCCAATGGCATCCGCATCAAGCTCGGCAACGCTGCCAGCATGGTCCCGCACGGCCAACACGAGTACGTGCTGCGCTATCAGGTCAGCCGCGAAATCGGCTTTTTCACGGATCACGACGAGCTGTACTGGAACGTCAACGGCACCGGCTGGGAGTTCGCAGCCAACCGTGTCAGCGCGACATTGCAATTGCCGACCAATGTCCCGGCCGACCAACTCAAAGCCTACGGCTACACCGGCAGCATGGATTCACGCGAGCAGGCCGTGCGTGTCAGCCAGCGCGACGACGGCGCCAGCTATGCGACCACCCGCGCGCTGGGCGCACAGGAAAACCTGAGCGTGGTGCTGGAGTTCCCCAAAGGCATCGTGCGGGCACCGTCGGCAGCGCAGCGCCTCGTCTGGCTGCTCAGAGACAATCGCAACCTGCTGTGGGGGCTCGCCGGCCTGATCGTGCTGTGGGCCTACTACCTGCGTGCGTGGAACCGTTACGGCCGCGACCCCGCATCGGGGCCGCTGGTGGCCGCCTACGACCCACCCGATGGCGACTCGGCGGCAGCACTCCGGTTTGTCCGCCAGATGGGTTACGACAACACCTGCTTCACCGCCGGCATCCTCGGGCTCGCTGCCAAGGGCGGCCTTGATGTCAGCCGCGCGGCCGACGCCAGCTGGTCAATCTTCCGCAAGGATCTGCCAGCCGACGCCACGCTGACATCGCCCGAGCAAGCTCTTTACCAAACCCTGTTCGCCGGCGGCAAAACCCTGCATTTCGAGCAGGCCAACCACCTGCGCATCAGCGCCGCCAGCAAAGCGTTCGAGGCCGCACTCAAGCAGGCTTTCGAAAAGAAATACTTCAATACCAACCTGCGCCTGCTGTGGCCGGGGCTCGCCATCACCGTCGTCACGGCGTGGCTGGCCAGCCTCGGCGGCGGCCCCGGCGCCGCCTTTCTGCTGCTGTGGCTGTCGGTGTGGAGCGTCGCGGTGGCATTTTTGATCACCTCCGCCGTGCAAGCGCGTGGCGAAAAAGGCGCGGTCGGACTGTGGATCATGGCGACGATCTTTTCCATCGGCGAGATCGGCGCCCTGATCGCGCTGGGCACGTTGGTCGGCTTTGCCGTGCTGCCGGTGTTCCTGGCCTTGCTCGGCACCAACATCGCGTTCATGTACTGGTTGCGCGCACCGACCCGGATCGGCGCCAAACTGCTCGACCGCATCGAGGGTTTTCGCTGGTACCTCGGCGTGACCGAGAAGCAGGAACTCGATTCGCGCTACGCGCCCGAATCGCAGCCCGAGCTGTTCGCCGCCTACCTGCCCTACGCGCTGGCGCTCGGCGTCGGCAACGCCTGGGCCGAACGCTTCGCCAGCGCCTTGACGCCGATGCAGATGCAGGCGGCCAGCCCCACCTGGTACCACGGCAGCAACACCGACAACTTCAACAGCGCCGACTTCGCGCGCTTCTCCAGTGATTTCTCCTCCAGCTTCAACGGCGCCATCGCTTCCTCCTCCAGCGCGCCCGGCTCCAGCTCCGGTTCCAGCGGCGGTTCAGGCGGTGGCGGCGGTGGCGGTGGTGGCGGCGGCTGGTAAGGTAGCGCGCGACAACTGACCAATGGCACGGGCGCACCACCCGAAGCCGTGCAAGGCTGCACCCATTCCCGTTTCCGAAGGAGCTCCACGATGCGCCCACTCTGGTGGACTACCGCCCTGATCCTCGGCCTGACCGCCCTGCCGCAGGTCCATGCCGCCGATTCCCACCCCGCCAAGGCCAGCACCGTGAGCCCCACCCGCACCGACCCCTACCTGTGGCTGGAAGACATCCACGGCGCACGCGCGATGGACTGGGTCAAGCAGCAGGACGCCATCACCCACAAGGCCTTTATGGCCACCGCCGGTTTTGACAAGACGCGTGCGTCCATCCTCGAAGTGCTGGATTCCGAGGCGCGCATTCCCTGGGTCAGCCGCATGGGTGGCTATCTCTACAATTTCTGGCAGGACAAGGCGCACCCGCGCGGCATCTGGCGCCGCACCACCTTGGCCGACTACCGCAAAGACTCGCCCAACTGGGAAACCGTGCTCGACATCGACGCCCTCAACAAGGCCGAAGGCAAGACCTGGGTGTACAAGGGCAGCCAATGCCTGAAACCCGACTACACCCGCTGCCTGCTGTCGCTGTCCCCGGACGGCGGCGACGCGGTCGCCGTGCGCGAGTTCGATCTCACCACCAAGGCCTTCGTCAAAGACGGCTTCCAGTTGCCGGTCGCCAAAACCGACGTCGGCTGGATCGATCAGGATCACCTCTACGTCGGCACCGATTTCGGCCCCGGCTCGATGACCAAATCGAGCTACCCGCGCATCGTCAAGGAATGGACGCGCGGCACGCCGCTCACCGCCGCCACCGAAGTCTACGCCGGCAAACCGGAAGACCTCGCGGTGCGTGCCTGGCACAACCGCAGCAAAGGTTTCGAGCGCGACTTCGTGGCCGTGGTGAAGGACTTTTTCCACGCGCAAGTCTTTCTGCGCAAGGATGGCAAACTGACCCCCATCGAGCGCCCCGACGACGCCGAAATGACCGTGCACCGCGAGTGGATGCTGGTGCAAACCAAGTCGCCGTGGAAAATCGGCACCCGCACCTATCCCAGCGGCGCACTGCTGGCGACGAAGTTCGACGACTTCATGGCCGGCCAGCGCGATTTCACCGTGCTGTTCCAGCCCGACGCCCATACCGCCTTGTCCAGTTACAGCTGGACCCGCCAGCACCTGATCGTGAACGTGCTGGACGACGTCAAAAGCCGCCTCGACGTACTGACCCCACCCGCCGACGGCAAGGGCGACTGGGCCCGCGCCGCGTTGCCGGGCGCGCCCTCCTTCAGCACTGTGCGCGTGGTCGACACCGACCCCGACGTCAGCGACGAGTACTGGATGGTGGTAACCGGTTATCTCACGCCATCGTCGCTCGAACGCGGCGTGCTCGGGCAGGGCAAGGCCGAAACGATCAAACAGGAACCGGCCTTCTTTGACGCCTCGAAGTTCACCGTCAGTCAGCACTTCGTCGCCTCCAAAGATGGCACCCGTGTGCCCTACTTCGAAATCGCATCGAAAGACCTCAAACCGAACGGTAAAAACCGCACCCTGCTGTACGGCTATGGTGGTTTCGAGGTCTCGCTGCAACCGCACTACTCCGGCTCGATCGGCCGCGCCTGGCTCGAACGCGGCGGCGTCTACGTAGTCGCCAACATCCGCGGCGGCGGCGAATACGGCCCGGCCTGGCATCAGGCCGCGCTCAAAGCCAACCGCCTGCGCGCCTACGAGGACTTCGCCGCCGTGGCGCGGGATCTGGTCAAGCGCGGCATCACCTCGGCCCCGCACCTCGGCGCCGAAGGCGGCAGCAACGGCGGTCTCTTGATGGGCAACATGCTGACGCTCTACCCCGAGCTGTTCGGCGCCATCGTCTGCGAAATCCCGCTGCTCGACATGAAGCGCTACACCCACCTCTCGGCCGGCGCCTCGTGGATTGCGGAATACGGCGACCCGGACAGCGCCGACTGGAACTTCATCAAGACCTTCTCACCCTACGAAAACGTGAAGAAAGACGGCACATACCCGCCAATCCTGTTCTTCACCACCACCAGTGACGACCGCGTGGGGCCGGTGCAGGCGCGCAAGATGGCGGCCAAGATGCAAGGCTACGGCCTCCCCGACGTGTGGTTCTACGAGAGCACCGAAGGCGGCCACGGCGCCGGCGTCGACAACAAGCAGTCGGCCATCATGCACGCGCTGGCCTACGACTTCCTCTGGACCCAACTGCGCTGAGCAACCTTGATGGCTTCGGGAAACAACGCCGACAAGCTGCACGACTGGATACGCAGCACCGCCCGCGCCGGGCATGACATCCCGGCGATCCTGAAAATGCTGGCCGATGCCGGCTATCCCGACCGCGACAGTCGCCGCATCGTCGCCAAGGTACTGGACCGGCCGGCGGTGGCACTCGACACCACCGTCGAAGCCACCCGCGTGCACGCGGCGCGACACCCGCCGGCGCCGATTGCCGACGCCGGCGATCGCCGCGTGCGCGTCAGCGCCAGCCTCGACAAGCCGGTGGTGCGGGTGCTCGATGGCCTGCTGGATGCCGACGAGTGCGCCGGCCTGATCGACGCGGCGCGGCCCCGACTCGACCGCGCCACCACCGTTGCCACCGACGGCAGCTATCAGGTCGACCAACGCCGCACCAGCCACGGCATGTTCTTCAAGCCGGCGGAAACCCCGCTGGTCGCCCGCATCGAGCAACGCCTCGCCGCGCTCACCGGCATCCCGGCTGAAAACGGCGAGGGCCTGCAAATCCTGCACTACCTGCCGAGCCAGCAATACGAACCGCACTACGACTGGTTCGACCCCGCCCAACCCGGCTACAGCGCCATCACCCGCCACGGCGGCCAACGCATCGCCAGCATCGTGATGTATCTCAACACCCCGCTGGCCGGCGGCGGCACCGCCTTCCCCGAAGTCGGCTTCACCGTCACCGCGCTGGCCGGCTCGGCGGTCTACTTCGCCTACCACGGCGGCGACAAAAGCTCGCTCCACGCCGGCCTGCCGGTCATCGACGGCGAAAAATGGATCGCCACCAAATGGTTGCGCGAGCGACCGTTTCGCTGAACTCCGCGCGCGCGCAAGCTGCCCCGCACAACCGCGCCGCACGCACGCCTGTTGCGCCCGGCACCCTGTGTACATACCATGGACATGACCGTAACCGCGCAGGTGCATGTCCATGAACGCCGCCGTCGAGCGCATCGTCGTACAGACCACCCGACAGGAAAAACGCGCCATCTTCGCCAAAGCCAAGCGGCTGAACATGACCGTCTCGGAATTGATGCGCAGCGGCGCGGCGCAATACCTGCCGGCTGATGCCGACCTGATCGCGCTGGCCGAGGCCGCACAGGCTTCGGCCGTGCGTTCCATGCAGGCCATGGACGCGGCATTCGCGCGCGTCGCGGCCAGCAACGCCCGCATCGCGGCCATGGAAGCCGCCGCCGTGGCTGGCCCGGAAAGCACACCCCTGCGCTCGCGCAAGACGCCGTAATGGGCGGCGCGCAAACCATCTGGCACGCACTGACCACGATCATCCAGATGGAGGATCGGGTCAAGCAGCAAGCCGACATCCTGGCTGCGCAGCAAAGCCGGATCGAAACACTGACCGAGCGCGTGATCCGGCTGGAAGCGCAAATGGAGCTGTTGCTGATCGGCGCCGGCGCCAAACCCAAGCCAAAACGACTGCGCTGATCCGCACCGGCAACGCCCACCACCGGCAAGGAACCGTTTTGCCCAACTATCAGCATCTCGACAAGGACGCACTGATCCGCCTGCTGGAGCGGCGCGACGCCGAGCGCCAACTGGGGCTGGTGTGGGAGCGCGACGAGATCGACGCCGACGCCGCCATCAACGCCGACCATGTGGCGCTGGCGCTGATCGAGGACCTCAGCCACGGCGCGGCGCCGTGGGGCAACCTCATCATCGAGGGCGACAATTTTGACGCCCTGCGCGCGCTGCGCATGAGCCACGCCGGCACCATCCGCTGCATCTACATCGACCCGCCCTACAACACCGGCAACCGCGACTTTGTCTACAACGACCGCTTTGTGGACAAGAGCCACCGCTTCCGCCACTCGCTGTGGCTGGAGTTCATGTACCAGCGGCTGCGGCTGGCCAAAGACCTGCTTGCCGACGACGGCGTGATCTTCGTCTCCATCGACGACAACGAACTGTTTAGGCTGGGGATGTTGATGGACAAGGTGTTTGGTGGCGGAAACTTCGTCGCGCAGTTCATCTGGAAGAAGGTCGACAGCCCGAACGATAACAAGGTCGCGGTAACGCCCGACCACGAATACCTACTGTGCTTTGCGCGCGATGCCGACATGTTGCGGCTCGTGCAGAAGGAAGCGCCGGAGATCATCGCCGCCTACGGTCAGGTCGACGAAAACGACCACCGCTACCGCGACCGCCTGCTGAAGAAGAACGGCAAAAACAGTCTGCGCCGGGATCGGCCGTCCATGTTCTTTCCGATCCCCGGCCCCGATGGCATCGACGTTTACCCGATCCACGACAATGGCGAGGAAGCTCGCTGGGCGAAAGGCAAAGAGGGCGTAGCGCAGCACCTCGCCGACGACAGCCTGGTCTGGAAGCAGCGCGAAAAACTCGGACGCACCGTGTGGGAACCCTACACCCGCGAGTGGGCACCCGAGTCGCCATCGCGCCCCTGGCCAACAATCTGGTCGGATTTGCCGACCATGCGGCAAGCCAAAGCCATGCTGCGCGATGTATTCCAAACCTCCGATCTATTCAGTACGCCAAAGCCAGTCGAGCTGATCGAGCGCGTCTTGCGTGTTGTGGGCGACCACGATGCCACCGTGCTCGATTTTTTCGCCGGCTCCGGCACCACCGCTCACGCCGTCGCCAAACTCAACGCCGAAGACGGCGGCGCGCGCCGCTTTATCCTCGTTTCCAGCGCCGAGGCCACCGCCGAGGAACCGGACAAGAACCTCTGCCGCGACGTCTGCGCCGAGCGCGTGCGCCGCGTGCTGGGCGGCTACGTCAACGCCAAGGGTGCGCCGGTGGCGGGCCTGGGCGGCGGCTTCGCCTACCTGCGCGCGCGGCGCATCGCGCCGCATCGGCTGGCGCTGAAACTGGAACACACCGAAGTGTGGCAGGCGCTGCAGCTGATCCACCAGCGCGCGCTCACGCCGTGGCCGGGCGGCGGCTTCGCCGCCGACGGCGCGCTGGCCTATCTGGCCGATTTCCGCGAGGCACACGTAGCCAAGCTGCGCGCATGGCTGCAAGAGGCGCAGCAACCCACCATCTACTGCTGGGCGCCCGAGCGCGTGCGCGCGCTGGCACCGGACGCCGACTGGCAACCCATCCCGCAGGCGCTGCGCGCACGTTTCGGACGCTGACATGCTGAACCTCAAGACCTTCCAGGAAGACGTCTGCGCCGGCATTGTGGCCCGCTTCGACAACGTGGCCGCGATGTACGACGACCCACGCCTCGACTTGCCTGCCGCGCGCGGCACCGTGCGCCAACGCGACGGCGCGGTGGTGCTGCAAGCGCCCACTGGGGCGGGCAAGACGATCATCGCGGTGGAAGCGCTGGCGCGTTTCAGCAAGGATCGGCGCGTGCTGTGGTTCTGGTTTGCGCCCTTCGCCGGCCTGGTGGAACAGGCCCGCGCGGTGATCGCGGCGCACGCGCCCAGCTTGCGCCTGCTGGATCTCGACAGCGACCGGCGCCTGGGCGCGGTGGATGGCGGCGGCGTGTTCGTCACCACCTGGGGCTCGGTGGCGGCGCGCAACGCCGACAGCCGCCGCGCCCGCAGCAAGGGCGACGACGGCCAGTCGCTGGACGCGCTGATTGCCCAGGCGCGCCTGGATGGCGTGCGCATCGGCTGCGTGGTGGACGAGGCGCACCACGGTTTCCACAAGGCCGCGCAGGCACGCGCCTTCTTTGCCGAAGTGCTGAAGCCCGACTACGCCCTGATGATGACCGCCACGCCGCGCGACGCCGACATGCAGGCATTCGAGCGCGACAGCCATTATCGGCTGGGCGCGCCCGCCGATTGGGCTTCGGTGAGCCGCCAGGACGCGGTGGACGCCGGCCTGCTCAAGCGCGGCGTGCGGGTGGTGCGTTTCGTGGCGAAGGACGGCAACGCGAAGCAGCTGATCGACTTCGAGCACCTGGCGCTGCGCGAATGCGCCGCCACCCACCGCGAAATCCAGCGCCAACTGACGCAGGCCGGCGTGGCGCTGACGCCCTTGATGCTGGTGCAGGTACCCGACGGCAGCGCGGCGCAAAAAGCCGCCGAACGCCATCTGGTGGAAACCCTGGGCTTTGCCGCCAGCGCGGTGCGCGTGCATACCGCCGCCGAACCCGACCCCGACCTGCTGGCGCTGGCCAATGACCCCACGGTGGAGGTGCTGATTTTCAAGATGGCGGTGGCGCTGGGCTTCGACGCGCCGCGCGCGTTTACCCTGGCCGCGCTGCGCGGCACCCGCGATGCCGCCTTCGGCGTGCAGGTGATCGGCCGCATCGTGCGTCGTCACGCCTTGTTGCAGGCGCGCGACGACCTACCCGAGAGCTTGCAGTACGGCTACGTGTTTCTGGCCAATGCCGCGTCGCAGGAAGGTCTGCTGGACGCCGGCGCGCAGATCAATGCGCTGGCCACGCAAGCGCCCGAGGTCGGCACGCAAACCGTGCTCACCGTGGTCGGCGACACCGCCTGCGTACAGGTGGCGCGCAGCGGCGAGCCGTTGTCGCTGCTGGTGACGCCGCAAGGCGTGCAGACCATCACCCTGCCCGACACGCCTGCCGACGCCGGGCAGGCCGCCGCCGCGCCGATGCCCTGGCTGCCGCTGGCGCAAAGCCTGCTGCCGCTGAGCGGCGGCGAGGCCAACGCAGCGGAGGCCGCCACGCCCGCGAACGCGCCCATGCTGCCGCTGTTCACGGGCATACCGGATCAAACCCACCGCTACACTCGCCGCCATGATGCGCCGGCCGTGCTGCGCAGCGAACGCCTGCCGCCAGCCCCCGCCGACTTCGAGGCGCGGCTGATGAACTTCGTGGATTTCAACGGCGAGGTGCTGAACAGCCGCACCCGCGTGCGCGAGCGGGTGAGCCGCGAAGAACAAGACCTGTTCCAGGGCCAGCATGTGGGCGAGGACGGCAAGGACGTGTTTGCCGACCTCGCGCCCGCCGCCGTGGCCGAGCGCGCCGAGCAGATTCGCCTGCGCCTCAAAGAATCCAACGACCGCGAATTGCAACTGCGGCTGTTGGAGCGCTTCCGCCGCGCCATCGTGGAGAGCAATGCCGTGCCGCCGGACGACGAGGAGCTGCTGCTGCAACAACTCGACCTGGTGCTGGTACGCCATCCGCAACTGCTGACTACCGCCTACCGGCGCATGCGCCACGAGCAGATCGTGGATGTGGACACGCCGCTGCTGGCCGCGCTCGACAGCGAGCTGCGGCTGCCCGCCGCGCGTCGCGCGCTGTACGGCGTGATGCCCAGCGGGCTGAACGAAGACGAGCAAGCCGTGGCCGCGTTGCTCGACCAAAGCCCCTTGGTGCGCTGGTGGCACCGCAACCCGTCGGACTACCGCAAGCCCGAGGCAGTGGGCCTGTACCGCTGGGACGACGGCGACGGCTTCTATCCCGACTTCGTGCTGAGCCTCGCCGAGCGCGAGACACCCGGTGGCATCGCCCTGCTGGAGATCAAGGGCAGCCAGTTCTGGTGCAAGCCCGAGGAGGTGGAAAAAGCCACCGCCCGCCACACCGACTACGGCCCGGTGTTCATGGTGGGCCGCGAGCGCGGGCAGACCGGCTTCCACCACCTGCGCAAGCTGGGCGAGCGGCTGGACAAGGACGGCGCGTTCGCGGTGGAGCGCTTGCGCTACGTGTGACCGCGGGCACGGCGGACACACGCGATTGCTGCATTGCAGCAGCCAATGACGTATCCTAACCGGCTCCCCTTTTTGCGCAGACTTCCACCATGGGTTACGACCTCGTCCCCGCCGGCCGCGATGTGCCGGACGAAATCAACGTCATCATCGAAATCCCCAAAGATGCCGATCCGGTCAAGTACGAGATCGACAAGACCTCCGGCGCGATCTTCGTCGACCGCGTGCTGACCACGCCGATGCGCTATCCCTGCAACTACGGCTACATCCCGCAGACCCTGGGCGGCGACGGCGACCCGCTGGACGCGCTGGTGCTGCTGCCACTGCCGCTGGTGGCCGGCTCGGTAATCCGCTGCCGTCCGGTCGGCATGCTGCGCATGACCGACGAGGCCGGCGGCGACGAAAAGTTGCTGGTGACGCCGCTCGACAAGGTGTTCCGCGGCTACACCCACATCCACGACATCGACCAGGTGGCGCAGCACTGGCTGGATCGGATCAGCCACTTTTTCACCCACTACAAGGATCTGGAAGACGGCAAGTGGGTGAAACTGGACGGCTGGAGCGGCGTCGAGGACGCCAAGCGTGAAATCGTCGCCAGCGTGGAACGCTACCAGGCCCAGTAAGCGGCGCACTGGCGCGGATGCCATGACGGCTGCACGGGGCGACGGGGGCCGTTAGCATGGCGGTTTGCTGTCGCCGGAGTGCACCAATGCCCGCCCCGCCACGTCGCCCAATTGCCACGCGATGAGCCGTTGGTTTTCCTGGCTGCGCGGCCGCGACAACGCCTTGATCGAGGACAGCGCCTGGCAGGCGCTGCGCGCCAGCTCGGCCCTGTTCGACCAACTCGACGCCGCCAGCGATGCGCAGTTGCGCGCGCTGGCCGGGCGTTTCCTGGCGCGCAAATCCTTCGCCGCCGCAGGTGGCCACGAATTGACCCCGCCACAGTGCCTCGCCATTGCCGCACTGTCCTGCCTGCCGGTGCTGCATCGCGGCTTTGACTGGCTGGCCGGCTGGTCGCAGGTAATCGTCTATCCCGGCGCCTTCAAGACCCGCCGCGAGCACCACGACGAATCCACCGGCGTGGTCACCGAATTCGACGACGCGCTGATCGGCGAAGCGTGGGAACAAGGCCCGCTGATCCTGTCCTGGGCGGATGTCGAAGCCGATCTCGCCGCACCATTCGAGGGCTTCAACGTGGTGGTGCACGAGATTGCCCACAAACTCGACCTGCTGGATGGCGCGATGGATGGCACGCCACGGCTGCCATCCACGCTGCGCAGCCGCGAATGGATCGGTGCCATGCAGCCGGCGTTCGACGCCCATGTGCGCGCGGTCGAACGCGGCCGGGACACGCTGATCGATCCCTACGCGGCGGAGTGCGTTGAAGAGTTTTTCGCCGTCACCAGCGAATTGCATTTTTCCGACCCGCACACGCTGCACCGCGCCGCGCCCGCGGTCGCCGCGGTGCTGGCCAAACTGTATGGCCCGGCGCCGTGAGCGACCACTGCAAACGCCCGTCCGCGTGCCCGTACAATTGCAACCCATGACCGGCGCCCGCGTCCCTCCGTTTCCCACGGCCTTGCTGCACCCACGGCACTGGCCGGCGTGGGCGGGCCTCGGCGCTACCTGGCTGTTGGGGCGCCTGCCGCAGCGCCTCGCGCTGGCCATCGGCAGCGGCATCGGCACGGTGTTGGCGCACATTCCGGGGCAACGGCGACAGGTGGCCGCGCGGAACATCGCGCTGTGCCTACCGGAACTGCCCGCCACCGCGCAGACGGCGATGGTCGGGGAGAATCTCCGCGACGCCGGCCGCATGCTGGCCGAATTCGCGCTCGGCTGGATGGCCAATGACCGCAGCATCGCCGGGATTCCGCTGCAAATCGACGGGCTGGCGCACTTGCAACAACTGGCCGCTGAAGGCCGCGGCGCATTGCTGGTCGGCGGACATTTCTCGCATCTGGAGCTCTGCGCGCGATTGCTGTCATCGCGTCAGCCCATCGCCGGCATGTACCGCGAGATGGACAGCGCCGTGTTCGAGCGCGCCGTGCTCAAAGCCCGCCTCCACTACGCCCGCGCGATGTTCACCAAGACCGACCTGCGCGGCGCGGTGAAGTTTCTGAAAGGCGGCGGCGCGCTGTGGTACGCGCCCGACCAGGACATGCGCGGCAAGGACCATGTGTTCGTGCCGTTCTTCGGCGTCCCCGCGGCCACCATCACCGCCACCCATCACCTGGCGCGGCTGTCGGGCGCGGCAGTGCTGCCATTCGCCCACCGCCGCCTGCCCGCCGGCGGCTACCGGATCGACATCGGCGCGCCGCTGACCGAGTTTCCCAGTACGAACATCGAAGCCGACACCGCCCGCGTCAATGCCGAAATCGAGCGCATGGTGCGCGCCGCGCCCAGCCAATACCTGTGGACGCACAAACGCTTCAAGACCCGCCCACCCGGTGCGCCGCCGGTTTATTGAAGGATTACGCCGCAGCACGCAAAGGCCGCCACGGATGACTTCGAACTCCATGGACAGCAGCGACCGCCCGAGTGGTGACAGCGACGCGCGGGGTCAGCGACGTTGCCGCCGCGCTTCATGCAACTTGGCGTATTTCAGGAACACGTATTGCGCGCCGATGGCACTGGCGATGAAGCCGGCCCAACCATTCAGAAAATAGCGTTTGAACAGGTATTGGCGCAGGAAGAACAGCGGCGGGTACAGCACCATGCGCAAGCCGACGAAGCGGCTGCGCTTTTTGAGTTTGTGTTCGACCAGACCGCTGGAATAGCGGTTGATTTTTTCCACCTTGGTATGGATGTCGGGCTCGCCGTAGTGGTCGAGCACAGCGCGTCGCAGAACCGGCGCATGGCCTTGGTGCAACTCCACCGCGGCGTGAATCGGCACCTGATTCATGCCGGCGCGACGGCGATCGAACAAACGCAAGTGTGTGTTGACCTGGGACCCCGGCGCCGGAAAGCGCCAGAACATCTGCTCTCGTCGCGGCAGGCGGAAACCACCAACACGCGGCGTGCGCAGCGCCTGCTCAATGGCCTCACGCGCCCCGGCAACCAGACATTCATCGGCGTCCAGCAGCAAAATCCAATCGTGCCGCGCCAGATCGATGGCATGCTGCTTCTGTCGCGCATAGCCGAGAAACGCCTGGGTTTCGATACGCGCCCCATGGGCCAGCGCGATCTCGCAGCTGGTGTCGGTGGAACCGGAATCCAGCACCAGCAACTCGTCGGCCCACTCGACACTGGCGAGACAGCGCGGCAAGGTCGCCGCGTTGTCGAGCGTGGTGACCACAGCCGTTACCAGCTGCCGTTGCGCGCTCACCTGACCGCTCCATTTGGTGCTGGCCGGTCGCGCCAGCCAATGGCCGCGCCCCACTGGACCAGCAGCCACCAGAACAGCAAGCCCCACCAGGCCGAGTAGAAGGCCAGATGGGTGTTGAGCGGGAACACGGCGGCCACCACCGCGAGGGTGAAGGGAAACGCCAAGGCACGCGCGTCGGCCGCTGCGCGTCGCCAGGCACGCCAGGCGACGACGATGGCCGCCAGCCACAACAG
>DASSXP010000159.1:0-2633 GCA_035703755.1 Rhodanobacteraceae bacterium
TGGTTACGCTACCGACCGCCGCCTGATCACCATGGCCTACCTCATCGGCGGCAAGCTCAAACATCTGCCAACCAACCCATGGACCGCTGCGCTAGTTCAGACGGCTAAATGAGCGATTTCCACACGAAACGCGATAGAGCCCTTCTTTTCACCGGCATAGCCAAGTTTACCCAGTGGACATAGGGCTACCGTAATGTGATGACAGCTGAAGGGGGAACACATGCGCGCAGGGGCAGTAGTTGCAGAAATGGGTGGTCAACTAAACGAGAATGCTTGTTCGTGGTGGCGGCCATGCGAAACGTGTGTCAGGGAGTTCGTTCTTTTTGGATAGAGTCCAGACGGCCCACCAGATCTTCGGCTCGCAAATGCGTGTAGCGCTTGAGCATTTGCATGGACTTGTGCCCACTGATGGCGGCGACTTCCTGATCGGACAGGCCGGCTTCCACCAGTCGGCTCACCGCTTCATGGCGCAGATCGTGGAAGTGCAGGTCGGCCAAACCGCAGTCGCGTTTGATCTTCAACCACATCGGGTTGAACTGGTATGGGTGACGCTTGCCGTCGGTGCGGCCGGGCTCGCCGAAGAACACCAGGTCGGTGTCGATGGGGCGGATGGGGTTGCCCAGCGCTTCGCGCAGCACCCGGGTAGCTTCGTGCGTCAGCGGCACGGTGCGTGAGCTGCCGTTCTTGGTCTGTTGCAGACGGACAACGCGTCGATTGAGATCAATTTGCGTGCGGCTGAGGCCGGTGATTTCCGAACAGCGCATCCCGGTTTCGAGCGCCAATCGCACGATCCAGCCGAGCATGGGATTGCAGTGCGCATCGACGGCGGTCAGCAGGCGCTTTTCTTCGGCTGGTGACAACCTGCGGTCGCGGCCTGGGCCGGGCGCTGGCCGGCGGATGCTCTGCACCGGGTTGTAGGTCAGGCCCAAGCCCCATTCCTTGAGTGCCACGGTGAACAGGTGTCCGAGCAATGCCAGCTCGATGCGCACTGTGTTGTTGCTGCGCGGGTGACGCTTGCCATCTGGGCCCACGTCGCCGGCGAGTCGTTCATCGCGATACTGCGCGATGACTTCCGGTGTGAGAGCGGCCAGCGAGTAACGGCCAAGGTGTGCGATCAGGATCGGTGCGCGGCGCCGTTCCGTGTGCTGCGATGTTGGCCGCTTGGTCGGGGTGACTTCCTTGAGGTAGCGCTTGAGCGCGGCCTCGACTGTCATGCGTTCTGCGTTGCTGCGTTGGATGAAGACGCCACGCACCATGTCGTCTTCGGTGCGGCGTGACCAGTCTTCGGCGTCGCGCTTGATGCGGAAGGTCTTGGACGTGGTTGGCCAGCCGGCTTTGCGAATGACGGCTTTCCATGTCCCCGAAGGGGTCTTTACGAGCGTTGCCATGCGACCTCCCGAAGCGTGCGGCGCCTGACAACTGTACTGAAATTGTACCTTTCGCGCGAGTGTGCGCAGATGGTGGGCCCACCAGGACTTGAACCTGGAACCTACAGATTATGAGTCTGCTGCTCTAACCAATTGAGCTATAGGCCCTTTTTGTATTTCGTTGTTCTTGCGTCGGCTTCCAGCCTCATGTCGTAGCAGATCATAACCACAGGATTATGAGTCCCCTGCTCTAACCATTGAGCTATAGGCCCGCGAGCGTGGGAGTTTACCGTAGGGCGCGGCGCGCCCACGAGACCGGACCTGCGCCGGAACGAAGAAGCCCCGCGTCGGCGGGGCTTCCGGGCGGGCGCGGCGGGTTGTCCGGTCATTGCCGGGCTTGCTGGGGCACCTTGCGCACCTTGTCCATCGGGTAGCCCAGCGCCTTCACCCGCGCCAGCAGCGCGTCGTAGTCGGATTGCGCGATGGTCGGCGTGCGCGCCATCACCCACATGTAGTCGCGGGCGTCGCGGGCCACGATGACCTGGCTGTAGTCGTCCTTCAGCCACGCCACGATGTACTGCGCCTTGAGCGGCCAGAACACTTGCACGCCCCACACCGCGTTGCCGGTGCCGGGCTTGACGAAGCCGGTGGAGTGGATCTCCTTGCGTTCGCCGTCGAAGCTGCCGTTGCGGAAGTGGAACGAGGTGGCGACGTTGCCATCGGGCCTCAGCGTGTAGACCTCGACCGCGTTGTACGCGTGCTTCTCGAAGCGGGTGGGGATGGTGGCGATCACGTACCAGTCGCCCATGAAGCGGGGCAGGTCGACATGGGCCACCGGCGTGATCGGCGGCAGCTCCCTGGCGAAAGTGTTGACGTTGAACAGCATGAGGCAGGCCAGCAGCAAGGTCGTCAGGATTCTCATGGCGCCTCCGCGGCGATCGATGGGCGGGCGTCGACCGCGGGGCGCACGAAGCGGTAGTGCGCGACCAGCCACTGCTGGCCGTCGGCGTAGCCGAACAGCTCGGCGCAGGACATCCAGAACATGCGCCAGCGCTGGAACCACAGCGGCGCGGCCTTGCTGCCGTAGGCTTGCGCCAGCACCTTCATCACCTCCTCGTGGTGCGTATCCTGGTTGGCCAGCCAGTGGTTGGCGGTGCGCTGGTAGTGCGTGCCGTCGACATGCCAGCGCTGCTCGATGTGCAGCGCGGACTGGAACCACAGCAAGGTGTCCGACGCCGGCATCAGCCCGCCGGTGAAGAAGTGCCG
>DASSXP010000294.1:0-5312 GCA_035703755.1 Rhodanobacteraceae bacterium
CCTTGTCGCAACGCGTGGCGTTGGCGGACATCAAGCCCGTCGAGCTGGCCCGGACCACACTGGGCAGCGCGCTGGATGCCGACACGACCGCGGCCATCCGTCGCGCCGAATCCGTGCAGCAGGCGGTGGCGACCTTGTTCGCCTGTCCGGCATTTCAGTGGAGGGCATGAGATGACCATCACACGCCGACATTTTCTGGGTAGCACCTTGGCGGCCGCTGGCGCCTTGGTGTTGTGGCCGCGCTTGACGGTGGCGGCGACCGGCGCCGACGCGCGTTTCGTGTTCGTGCTGTTGCGCGGCGGCCTCGACGGCTTGGAGGCGGTACCGCCGTGGGGCGATCCCGGCTATGCCGCCATCCGCGGTGCACTGGCGCTGTCGCCCGCCGGTGCCGCCGCCGGAGCCAAAGCGGCGCACAAGCTCGATGCCACCTTCGCCTTGCATCCCGCGTTGGCGTATGCCGCCGAACTGTACGCGGCCGGCGAATTCATGCCGTTGGTGGCTGCCGCGCCACCGTATTGGGGGCGCTCCCACTTCGACGCACAAGACTGCGTCGAGAACGGCACTGGCGCACCGCATGGCGCGCAGACGGGCTGGCTCAATCGCTGTGTGGCGGCGTTGCCGGGCGCCCGTGGACTCGCGGTGGCCAGTGTGATGCCACTGTGCATGCGCGGCCCGGCCCGCGTCGACGCCTGGTCGCCGCCGCTGCCGACCGCGGTCAGTCCGGTGTGGCTGCAACGCTTGCAACCCTTGTATGCCGCCGATCCCGCCTTGCGTGGCGCATTCGAACAGGCGCTGGCGGCGCAATCGGCGGACACCACGATGGCATTGCGCCACGGCATGGCCAGCGCACGCGGAACGCGCGGACAATTGCCCATGCTGCTGGCGGCGGCGGGTGGCTTCATGGGCAAACCGGATGGCTCCCGCATTGCCTTCGTCGAGGACAGCGGCTGGGACACGCATGCCAACGAGGCGGCGATCCTCCGCCGCAAGCTGGCCGAACTGGACGCGGGTCTCAAGGCCTGCCGCGATGCCATCGGCGATGCATGGCATCGCACGGTGATGGTGATCGCCACCGAGTTCGGACGCACCGCGGCGATCAACGGCACCGGCGGCACCGATCACGGCACGGGTGGCATGCTGTTTTTGGCCGGTGGCGCGATTGCTGGCGGTCGCGTGGCCGGCAATTGGCCGGGCATCGGTCGGCGCGCGCTCTACCAGGGCCGGGATCTGCACGCCACCACCGATCTGCGCGCGGTATTCAAGGGCGTCTTGTCGGCGCACCTCGGCGTGGCCGAAGCGGCGCTGGAAACAGCGGTCTTTCCCGGCAGCAAGCAAGTTCGGATGCTCGAAGGATTGGTGGCGACCAGATCGAAGTCAGCACGGATGACAGCCGTCACTTGACGCTCGCGATCCGGCCCGCGACAGTGGTGTCGTCATCCAATCGCCGGGAGTCGAACATGAGCGTGCCACCGGATTCCGTTCCGCCGCCGTCGCCCACACCGCCGTCAGCGCCACCCACGCCGCCGCCGGCCGCACCGCCGTCCACCGAGCTCAGTGCGGTACCCGCCGAGCAACGCCAGTGGGCCATGTTCGCGCATCTGTCGGCCATTCTGGCGGCGGTGCTGACGATCAAGCTCGGTGGTCTGGGGTGTTTTCTCGGGCCGTTGGTGATCTGGCTCATCAAGCGCGACACCATGCCGTTCGTTGACGACCAGGGCAAGGAGGCGACTAACTTCAACATTACCGTGGCGATCGTGTTCCTGCTAATGTGGGTGTTTGCGTTCATGACCTTCGGGCTCGGCCTGCTGCTGACGGTACCGCTGTGGGTGTTGATTGCCTTGGCGGCTCTTGTCTTCACCGTGATCGCCGCAATCAAGTCCAACGAAGGCGTCAAGTACCGCTACCCGTTCACGCTGCGCCTGATCAAGTAGGCGCAGCGAAGCGACATCGGCGGGGGAGTGCGATGGCTGGCCGTCCGCGCCCCCGTTCGCGCTGCATGAAACGGCCTTGCCGGCGCTGCCTGGTTCACTCATCGGCTTGCAAGGAACACTTGCTTGAACTATCGCGCGGTCGTGCACATCCAGGTTGCCATGGCAATCGGCGTGGTGGCCGTGGTGGCGTGGTCCGGTTGCCGTCTGCCCCAGCCGGCCGCTGCTTCTCCAAGCGAGATTCTGCTCGGCGTGTCGTGGGCGTATGCCGTTCCGTTGGCTGCGGCGATCCTTTCCGTGATGTTCCAGCGTGCAGCATCCGCCGATGCCATTCTCGGCTACCGTGCGGCGCATTCCGGCAAAACGCTGAGGGACGCGGTTTTGCAGAACACCCTGGAGCAAACACTGCTGGGTGTTCTGGCTCTCGCCGCATTTGCGAGCCAGGCGCCATCTGCGCTTTTCGGCATACTGCCCGTTGCCGCATGGCTGTTCCTTGCCGGACGGATTCTTTTCGTTGCCGGGTACACGATTTCACCGATGTGGCGCTTCTTCGGCTTCTCGCTCAATTTTTATGCAAGCCTTGCGCTGCTCGCGGGCGCTGCCTGGCTGTCGCTTGGCGGCTGACAGCGTGCGCCGCCCGTCGGCGGACGTGCGACAATTTCGGCTTTCTTCAAGGCGGAAACCTGCCGATGCACTCGCGCCTGATCGCTGTCGGCGACCGCATGCCCGCTTGGGTGGCCGACGGCTTTGCCGACTATCACAAGCGCCTGGCGCAGGCGTTGCCGCTGTTGCTGGTGGAACTCAAGCCGGGTTTGCGCGGCAAGGGACGCGACCCGGCGCGGGCGGTGGCGAGCGAGGGCGAGGCCGTGCTGGCGGCATTGCCACGCGATGCCCATGTGATTGCGCTGGATGGCCGTGGCGCGAACTGGTCCAGCGAGCAACTGGCCGAACAACTGGCGCAGTGGCGCATGCAGGGCCGCGATCTGGCGTTTCTGATCGGCGGCCCGGACGGCCACGCGGCACCGGTGCTGGCACGCGCCGCACAGCGTTGGTCGCTGGGACCCTTGACTCTGCCGCATATGCTGGTGCGGCTGCTGCTGATTGAACAACTGTATCGCGCCACCACCTTGCTGGCAGGTCACCCCTACCACCGCGCATGAACCCGCAAACGCTCGCACAATGGCTGGAATACCAGCAGCATCAGCATCCCGCCGGCATTGCCTTGGGCCTCGACCGTGTCGCGGCCGTGTGGCAGCGTCTGGGTGCGCGGCGTCCGGCGCCTACGGTCATCACCGTGGGCGGAACCAACGGCAAGGGCACCACCGTGGCGATGCTGGAATCCATGCTGCGCGCGGCTGGGCAGCGCACGGGTGCCTATACGTCGCCGCATCTGGTTCGCTACACCGAGCGCCTGCGGATTGATGGTCAGGAGTGCCCGGATGCGGACTGGATTGCCGTGTTTGCACGCGTCGAGGCGGCGCGCGCCGAGCTGCCGCTGACCTATTTCGAGTTTGGCACCCTGGCCGCGTTGGAATTGATGGCCGATGCCGGCATCGACGTGGCCTTGCTCGAAGTCGGGCTGGGCGGTCGCCTGGATGCCGTCAATCTGGTCGCTGCGGATGCCGCCATCGTGGTCAGCGTGGACCTTGACCACATGGAATATCTCGGCCGCGACCGTGACCAGATCGGGCGCGAGAAGGCCGGCATTTTTCGTGCCGGGCGAGCGGCCATCCTGGGTGACCGTGAGCCGCCAGCGGGCTTGCTGGACGCCGCGCGCGAACGTGCAGCGGATGTGCGGCGGATCGGGGTGGATTTCGACCTGGTGGCCAACGCCCCCGTTTTGCGCTGGCGGGCCGGCGCGGTGACGCTGGATGTGCCCACCGCCGCGCTGGACGCGCCGGGGCGCCGTGACAATGCCGCGGTGGCGCTGGCCGCCTTGCACGCGCTGACGGCGCGGCTCGGTTGGCCGGTGGCGGATTACCAGCGCGGGCTGGCCGAGTTCACGGTGCCGGCCCGCGTGCAGCGGTTTGCCGGCCCACCCGAGGTCATCGTCGATGTGGCGCACAACCCGCACGCGGCCCGCGCACTGGCGGGATGGCTGCGGGCGCATCCGCTGGCTGGGCGCACGCTGGCGGTATTCAGCGCACTGGCGGACAAGGATATTCCGGCAATTGCCGCCATCCTTGGCGCGCACATCGCCCGCTGGCACCTGTGCGCGTTGACCGACGCCGGGGCGCGTGGGCTTGCTGCCGATGCCGTGGCCGCGCGCGTGCGGCAGGGCTGGCCGACGGCGGACATCGTGCTGCACGGGCCGCCCGCGGCGGCCTTGGCCGCGGCCCAGGCTGAGGCCTTGCCCGGCGATCGGGTGCTGGCATTTGGCTCTTTCCATCTCGCCGGTTCAGTTCTGCCGCGGCTGGGGCCGCTATAATCCGCGCTTGCATAGCTTGCGAGGCGCGTCGATGGAGCCTGCACTGAAACAGCGACTGCTGGGCGCCGCCGTTCTGGTTGCGCTGGCAGTCATTTTTTTGCCCATGTTCTTTTCCGGTCCGCCGCCCAAGACGGACGCGCAACAGAGCCTTAGCCTGGATATTCCGCCCGCGCCGGATGTGAAGATGGAAAGCCGCGTCTATGCCTTGCCGCCGGCGGGCAGCGGCAGCGTGGCGTCGCGTACCGCGAGCCCGGCGCCTGAACCGATGGCGGAGCCGGCACCGGCCAGCCCGTCGAGTGCGGCCACGGTGGCGCTGGCCGCGTCCGCGAACACCGCGTCAGCGGTGCCCACACCAGCACCGGCCAAGCCGGAGGTGAGCGTGCCGGTGGCGGCTCCCAAGCCCAAACCCGCTGCGCCCGCGGCGACTGCGGCAGCGGCGGACACGACTGTCGCCTATCTGGTCAGCTTGGGCGTGTACGCGGATCGCGGCAACGCCGAAGCGCGGCTGGCCGAGGTGCGCAAGCTCGGTTACAAGGCCCACCTTGAACAGGTGCCGATCAACGGCAAGCCGGCCACCGGGGTTCGGGTTGGCCCGTTCGCGGGTCGCGCCAGCGCGGAAACGGCGCGGCTCAAATTGCAGGATGCCATCCACGGCGCCAAGCCGGCGCTGGTCGCGGTGGCGCAGAGCGCGGCGCCTGCCGCGCCGGACGCCAAGGCGCCCACCCGCAAGGCAGCCTCCGCCGGCTGGGCGGTGCAATTGGCCGCCTTGCGCAGCCGCGCCGACGCGCTGGCGATGAAAAACCGCGTGCATGCGGCCGGGTTCGATGCGTTCGTCGATGACACCCGTGGCGCCGATGGCACCTGGTGGCGGGTTCGCGTGGGGCCGCGCGCGGAACGCGCCGGGGCCGACAAGCTGGCGGCGCAGATCAAGGCCAAGCTGCACATGATCGCGATCG
>DASSXP010000055.1:0-14840 GCA_035703755.1 Rhodanobacteraceae bacterium
GGGGAACACCGCCACTGCCAGCTCATGCAGTGGCTGCTGGCTGACGTAATCCATCGGCGGCTGTTGCGGAATGATCGCGCCGGAGCGGATGAACAGGGGAATGTCCGACCACTGGCGGTTGTCGATTGTCAGTTCGACCATCTGCTCACCTGCATGGCGCTGTCCACTCCACCAGTCGATCCAGTGGCCAGCGGGAAGATAAATCGATTTTCGTGTTTGCCCTTGCTCAACCACCGGCGACACCAGCAACCAGTCACCAAACATCCAGCTGTCGACCGCATCGCGCACCCGCGCATCAGCGGGAAAGGCGAACGGCAGCGGCCGCACCACGCCGATCCCGGCACTCAGTGTGGCGCGCTCATAGGCGTAGATGTAGGGCAGCAGTGAATATCGCAGGCGGATCGCCGCACTGGCGGCGCGCTCGGCCTGCTTGCCGTACAACCACGGCTGGCGCCGCTCGCCGAGGCTGCCGTGCACACGGAAGATCGGCGTGAAGGCACCGAACTGGATCCAGCGCGCGTAGTTTTCGTCACTCGGCCGTGACTTGTAGCCACCACCGTCCATGCCCCACTTCGCGGCACCGACGTTGATGGCGCTCAGCATGCGCGCGCGTTCGGCCGCCATGCTGGCGAAGCCGGATTCGATATCGCCCGACCACAGGCCGTAGGCGTAGCGCTGCGCACCGAGCATGAAGTTGCGGTTGAGCGACCACACGCGCTGATCGCTGATGCGCCGCTGCCCGTCGTAGAGCGCGCGTTGCATATTGAAAAACTGGCTGTCGTCGCCGCTGGCATCGGCCTCGTCGTTCCACCAACCCGCGATGCCGGTGCGGAACGAGTGCCGCAACGCCGCGTTGAAGTACCAGCGCCGCGCGGCCGGCTTGTCGAAGTCGATGTCGCGCACCGGCTTGTGCGAGAAATAATCCGGAGCCACTGTGCTGCTGGCCAGCCACAAATCGTGCGCGCTGGCGTAGCGTCCCTCGACGGTATCGACGTGAATGCGCGGTTTCATGATCCCGGCCAGATGCACGCCGCGGCGGTCGAGCATGGCCTTCAGTTTGCCGTTGGCGCCGTCCGGAAACTTCGCCTCATTCCAGCGGAATTCGCCGTAATCGCCCTCGCCCCAGGCCTTCCAGTCAAAATCGAGGATGACGCCGTCGAGCGGAATGTGGCGGCGGCGGTAGCCGTCAACTATCTGGAGAAGCTCGCGCTGGTCGATACCCCATTGGCTGTTGAGGAACCCAAGCGACCATTTCGGGAACATCGGTGCGCCGCCGCTGATGCGGGCCAACCCGGCAAACAGCGTCGGCGGCGTGCCGACGATCACGTAGTAGTCGCGCGGCGCATCCGCTGCCGGCGTGGCGCGCAAGGTGGCTCCATCGAGTTCGAAGCGGCCACCGAAGCTGTCGAGCAACAAACCGTAGCCCGCGCTGCTCCAGACCCAGGGCGAACCGGCGTGGCCTTGTTGGCCGGCTTGCGCCTTCCAGGTGCCCCGTCGCAGCAAGCCGGCTGGCGTCGCCTCACCCGGATCATCGCTGCCGATTCCATACAGCGCATCATCGGCCGCGTGGGTAAACGCGAACTCGGCATGCCGCATGCTGGTGGGTGCGTGCTGGGCAAGCAGCCGGCGGCCATCGGTGCTGTCGATGGCGAGTGTGTCCGTGGCTGGATTCCAGGTCACGCGCAGCGCCGGCGAGCGCAACTCCAACCGCTCCCCCATGCGCACCACCGCGCCCGCATAACGTACGCGATGCAGGAATCCGGGGTCGATCACCGACGTGGCGTGGAGCGACGCCGCGGCGTCATCGCGGTAACTGACGTGGACGATGTTGGTGGCGGCGAGCTCCACCCGCACATGGCCGTGATCGGCGGGAATATCGAAGCCGCCGCTCTGCGCCGCCACTGGCATCACCGCGCCAATCAGCAGGCCGCACAGCCCCCAGCGCACCCAGGCAGCGCGGCTCATTGGATCACGACCGTGCTGTAGGGCTGCATGTGCAGCGTGCTGCCGGCCAGTGACGCGCCAGCACCGGATTGCTCCACCACGTTGGTGAAGGCCGGCTCGTCCGGCACGTTCAGCGCCATCGACTGCGCCGCACCCGCCAGGTTGTGTACCACCAGCACGGCCTCATCGCCTTCACCGCGCACCCACGCCACCAGATGATCACTGGATGCAGGATAGGCATGGAAACTGCCGTTGCGCAGCACCGGCAGGTCGATCCGCCAGTGGATCAGCCGCGTGTAGAAATTGAGCAGAGAGTTGGCGTCGCCGCTCTGGGCTTCGACGGAAATCGCCGGGCCATTTTCAGCCGCCACCGCGTGCCAACGGGTTTCACCCAGCGCATCCGGCGCGCGTTGCCAGCGCATCGGTGCGCGCAGGTCAGGGTCCGGCTTGCGGCCACGCATGCCGAGCTCTTCGCCGTAATAAAGGAAGGGCTGGCCCGGCAACGTCAACAACATCGCTGCCGCCATCCGCATGTGGCGATCGCTGCCATCCAGTTGGCTCATCACGCGATCCTGGTCGTGGTTGGACAGGAATGGGGCATCCTGGATGACGCCACTGCCAGCGGTCTCGCGCTGACCAACGGCACGTGGCCCGCCCCCGGCATAGGCGGCGTAGGCGAAGCTCTGGTACATGTTCTGCAAGCTGGCGGCGATGTCCTGCCGGCTCTCGCTCCGGGCGGCATTGATCATTGCGGTCGCCGCCGGAAAATCAAACACGGCATCAAGCGGCCCGAGGTAACGCGCCAGACGGTCGGCATCCGAAACGCTGACCTCGCCGACGAGGTAGGCCGCGGGGTTGACCGCATCCAGTCCGTGTCGGTATTCGGCCCACCAGCCGATATTTTTCTGCATCGCCCGGGTGCCTGCCATGTCCGAGGACAAATCCTCGTAGAGGTGGCGCGCGGCATCGAGTCGGAAGCCATCGACTCCCTGCTGCAACCAGAACTGGCCGATGGCGATCATGCGCGCACGCACATCGGGATTGTCAAAATCAAGATCCGGCATGCCGCTGTCGAATATGCTCAGGTACCAGTCATTGCCGGTGCTGTTCCAGGCCCGGCCACCGAATGCATTCGGCGTGTCGACGTCGGTGTACTGGTCGGCCCAGATGTACCAGCCGCGGTACGGGCTGCTGGCCGCCTTCGCCGACTTGAACCATGGATGCTGATTGCTGGTGTGGTTGATCACCATGTCCATGATCACCCGGATGCCGCGTTGATGGGCGGCCGCCAGCAGTGCCTTGAAGTCGTCCAGCGTGCCGTATTCGGGGTTGATCGACTGGTAATCGGTGACATCGTAACCGTGATAGCTCGGCGAAGGATTGATCGGCATCAGCCAGATGCCATCGACACCAAGAGCCTTGAGATAGTCGAGTTTGGCCGTGACCCCGTTCAAGTCGCCGACGCCGTCACCATTGCTGTCGTACCAGCTGCGCACGAAGATTTCGTACCACACACCGGAACGTACAGCCGGGGTCGAGGCCACGCACGACGTTGCCAGCAGGGCCAGTAAGCACAATGAAATGAACGTCCGTGCGCGCATCATGCGACCACCGCCTTGAAATGCTCGGCGACATAGCGTACGTGCTCGGGCATGCTGGCGACCGCGCGCTGCACCAGCGTGCGGATGTCGGCCAAGAAGGCCTCCAACTCGGCTGCCGGCAGCGCATCGGCAAGCGGGTGGTAGCGACGCGGCACGACGCCCTGGCCGATCAGCACCTGCAGCCAACCGACCTCGGTGAACAGTTCCTCACCCTGGCGGAACACGTGACCACTCTGGCGAAACAGTTCGATCCGCTCTACCAGGCCATCGGGCAGTGCCATCGCGGCGCAGTCACGCCAGAAAGCGGTATCGCCGCGCTCGTTCGCCTGGTAGTGGAACGCGATGAAGTCGCGGGTTTGCTCGTACTCGGCACGGGTCTGGCGATTGAACTCGGCCACCAGCGCCGGGTCGCAATGGCGGTCCGGGAACATCGTCAGCAGGCGACTAACCGCCGACTGCATCAGATGGATGCTGGTCGACTCCAGCGGCTCGATGAAGCCGCTGGCGAGCCCGAGTGACACGCAGTTGCGGTTCCAGACCTGCTTGCGGATGCCGGTGTGGAAGCGCAGTTGTCGCACATCACCCAACCGCTTGCCTTCGAGCCCGGACAACAAGGTTGCGGTTGCCTCGTCGTCGCTGACGTGACGGCTGCAATAGACATGGCCATTGCTGGCCAGGTGTTGCAACGGGATGCGCCACTGCCATCCGGCGGCTTGCGCACTGGCCTGAGTGTAGGGCCGGACACGCTCGCCATGTTCGCTTGCCACCACCACCGCCCGGTCGCACGGCAACCAATGTTGCCAGCTGTCGTAGCCGGTCTTGAGCGCTTCTTCGATCAGCAGGCCGCGGAAGCCCGAGCAATCGATGAACAGATCACCGCTCACCACTTCGCCACTCGCCAACCGTACCGATTCGATGAAACCATGGTCGGCACCGAGCTCGACCCCGACCACCTTGCCTTCGGTGCGTCGCGCACCATGCTTCTCCGCCTGCCGGCGCAACAACTGGCCGAAGCGGGCGGCATCGAAATGATAGGCGTAGCGAACTCCAGTCAGCGGGCTCGATCCAAGGTTCTCCAGCCGCGAAAAGCGGTTCTGCGCCGCGGCCATGGCATCGACCGAATAGGCCCACAGGTCTGGCGCCGAAGGATCCCGCCGGCGGCTGCGCAGCCAGTAGTGCTGGAAGGCAACCAAACCAAGCGGCAGGCCAATGTCACTGAAGGCATGGAAGTAGCTGTGGCCAAGCCGCCACCAATCGTTGAACTGCACCGCCAGCTTGATGGTGCCGAAACTCTCGCGCAGGATCTCGTCCTCATCGACACCAAGGAAACGGCCGACGTGGCGGATCTGCGGAATGGTCGCCTCACCCACTCCGACGATACCGATCTCGCTCGATTCGATCAGGCGGATGGCCACCCGATCGCCCATCGCCTTTGCCAGCAGCGCCGCAGTCATCCAACCGGCGGTACCACCACCGACGATCACCACCTGCCGGATTACTGCCTCGTCCATCGCCTCATCCTCATTCAAAAAATGGCCCCGCTGGACATCACAACGGGGCCTAGGAGGGGTACCGCAGTGATGAATCAGTCAAACTTGTACGACACGCCCAACACGTAACGACGACCGTACTGCTCCCATGTCTGCACTTGCCGCGGATCGTGGTTCTGGAACGTGATGAACTTCTTGTCGCTGAGGTTGGAGCCTTGCAGCAGGAAGGTCATGCCCTTCAGCGGACCGTCGCCTGGCGTGTAGCTGATCTGCGCGTCGTAGGTGCTGCCGCCCTTGATGGTCTGCTCGATACGGGTGGCGCTGATACCGGCCACTTCACCGAGGAAGCTGCTGCGATAGCTCTGCCCGATGCGCGCCTGAAAGCCGTTGTGCTCGTAATAGATCGTGTTGTTGAACACGCGCTTGGAGAGACCCGGCACGGTGATCGGATCGCTGTTGCCGGCAAACAGGATCTCGCTCTTGGTGTAACTACCGCTCAGGATCACGCCAAAGCCATCCAGCGCTGGCGTCAGCAGGTTGAGCGGCGTGTTCAAGGTGGCCTGCACACCCTGCACGTGGCCGTGGCCATCGTTGGTTGGGCCAGACACGATGCCGTGCGTGGTGCCAAGCAGCGCTTGCTGTTCCGGCGTCAGATAGGAATCGACGAAGGCGGCAAAATCATATTCGTAAGCCGCATTCGGGTTGATGTAATCCTTGAGACTGAGGTAGTACGCCGACAGCGCGGCATAGCCCTGACCGTCGCCGAAATAGCGTTCCAGGCTGATGTTGTAGTTGTCAGCCATGGTCGGCAGCAATTTGGCGTTGCCGCCGGAGGCGCTGAAGTAGGACTGGTTGGGATCGGTCTCCTGCAGGTGGGTGATATTGGTGTTGAGACCGATGCTGGCGCTCATCTGGTCCATTCGCGCCCGTGCCATCACACGCGCTGCGCCAACGCGCAGATCGGTTGATTCGGTCAGGCCGAACACCAGGCTGCCGCTCGGCAACCAGCGTGTGTAACTGGTGCCACCGGCAATCGGCACCAAGATGGCGTTGGAGCCATTGGTACCGCCGGCACTGGCCTCGACGCGCTGGCCCTCCGAGTTCTGGCTGGTGTGTGCCACCTGCACGCCAAAGTTTCCACGCACCGGCACATTGCCCCAGCTGGTATCGACATTGAATTGCAGATAGGGCGTGACGTCCGTTTCACGCACGTGCCAGTTCGGTGGCACCGCGATGGAGGACAACGCTGTGGGGTAGCGCACCAGCACGCCACTGTTGAGCAGGTCGATGGGGTCGTAGATGATCTGCGGACCCACACCCATGAAGCCCAGCGGATCATCGATCGTGTAACCCGGGATCAGCGCGGTCTTGGCGCCGATCGGCAAGGTGTTGAACGTCTGATCTCCATTGGGAAGGGTCAGGAAGGACTGGTCAATGAAGTAGGTCTTGTCGCGCGTTCCGCGGTTGACGCCGAACTGCACACTGGAGATCGGACCACTGACGAAGTCACGCTGCACGCTGAGCTTCAATTGCATCAGATAGTCGCGCGTGCGTGGCGCATTGATGAAACCAGCCTGCACGATTGACGGGGTGGCGCCACCGCCCCATCCCTGCGGGTCGGTCAGCACAATCTGATCGGAGGAGTAGTCCAGGGTCGGATCCAGGTACAACAAACCGTCACCACGCTCGGTGAAGCCGATGTCGTCGGTGGCACCGCTGCCAACGCCATAGCCTGTCCCCGAATAGCTTTCAAGCAAAGTGTCACGGTGCGCGGCGCGCGAGTAGCTGGCATCGACAGCCGCCGTCCAGTCTTCGTTGAAACGCAGTTCGTTTTTCCAGCCGAAGTTGTACACCTTGGCGCGGGTCTTGTTGTAGTCGTTGCGGAGCACGGCCTTGACGTTGTGCCAGGTTCCGTTCATGACCATGTTGTCTTTGACGTCGCCCGGTTCGAGGGTGACGCCGCCGCCCCAGAACAGGGGAAACTCCGCTCCCTTCAGCTGCTGGGTTTCACGGAAGTTGTCATAGGTCATGTCCAGCGTGCTGGTGTAGTTATCATTCGGCTGCCACTGCAAGGTGGCAAGAAAGCCGCTGCGCTTCATCGAATCCGAGATCGCGTAGTTCTTCGAACCACCCACCACCAGCGGGCCATCCGAGGTGTTCGGGTAGCCCCACGGCGCCTGGTGCAGGATCTGCGCGGGGTTGGATTCGAAGTCGATGCCGAGTGTCACGCCAAAGGTGTGGTCGGCAAACTGGTCCACGTAGACGCCGTTGAACTGGTAACCCTTGTCGCTGACCCCGGGACCCTTGGCCACCTGACCCATGCTGTCCTTGACGTAGTGCGCGTTGAGCGCGGCAACACGGTGGTCCTGTTCCAACGGCCGGATGGTGCGCATGTCCACCGTTCCCGACAGGCCCTGCCCCAGCAGATTGGCCGACGGACTCAGATGCACCACCACGCTGTTGAACCAGCTCGACGGGTATTGGTCGTACTGCACGTCGCGGTTGTTCGAGGTGCTGACCTGTTCACGACCATTGACCAGCGCGGTGCTGAAGTCCGGGCCAAGGCCGTGAATGCTGACCACTTGCGGGCGGCCCGACAGCGTCTGCACCGCGAGGCCCGGCAAGCGGCCAAGCGTGTCGGCAATGCTGACGCCCGGCAATTTTCCGATCTGTTCGGCGCTGACCGCTTCGACAATCTGGTCGGAGTTGCGCTTGGTGGCGATCGAGTTGACTTGGCTGCTGCGGAAACCGCTGACCTCGACCGTCTCCAGCTGCTGTACCTTTTTTTTGCGTTCTTCGTCGGCCTTCTTGTCCTTGTCCGCCTTGCTCGAGGCGCCGGACTGGTCGTTGTCGGTTTGTTGCTGGGTGCTGCCGTTGGCGGCTTCGGTGGCGGCTCCCGCCGACGCCTGGGCGCAGACACCCAGGCAGGCCGCTGCGATTGCCATCGCCAGGATTTTGCGCTCGAAAGTCTTCATCGTTTCCCTCACTCGGTTACGTGGTTGTTACTCACTGCGCCCGGTTGTCGCGGGATCTCCCCTCGCCGCAACACGGGCAATCGGGTTCGTTAACGCCTCGTTGATGGATCATAGACAGGATGCTTCGGTTCAAAACAAACCTGCATACGTATTCATGCCGTCCACCACGGTGCGCAAATCGCACCGCAACATTTTTGTCGGCGTGTTGCATTGAGCTCAAAAGGCGCCAATTTCCACTTCCGGCCGTAATGCGTGGCGTCACTGGGCCAGCGACCTTGACGCAGTTGCAACACGAATGAATACGTATGCAGGTTGCTGTCGTGTCGTGGCTGACTGCACGTAAGCTTCCAGACCATGCAGGCGCGCCGAACAACGCGTGTTCTTGCCCCTCTCAAACAGGCGACACGCGATGAGTGACTCCCACTGGTGGCGCGGCAGCATCACCTACCAAATCTATCCCCGCAGTTTTCTCGACAGCAACGCCGATGGCGTGGGTGACCTGCCCGGCATCGTCGAGCGACTCGATTACGTCGCCTCACTCGTCGTCGATGCGATCTGGGTATCGCCGTTCTTCCGCTCGCCGATGGCCGACTTCGGCTACGACATCGCCGACTACCGCGCCGTCGACCCCTTGTTCGGCACACTCGCAGATTTCGACCGGCTGGTTGAGAAGGCGCATCGTCTCGGTCTCAAGGTGATGATCGATCAGGTGTTGAGCCACACGTCCGAACGGCACGACTGGTTCCTCGAAAGTCGCGGCAGCCGCGACAATCCCAAGGCCGACTGGTACGTGTGGGCCGATCCGTGCGCGGACGGCACCGCGCCAAACAACTGGCTGAGCCTGTTCGGCGGCGTTGCCTGGCAGTGGGAACCGCGCCGCGAGCAGTACTACCTGCACAACTTCCTGACCGCCCAACCCGACCTCAACTTCCACAACCCGGCCGTGCGCGCGGCGGTACTGGACAACGTGCGCTTCTGGCTTGATCGCGGCGTTGACGGCCTGCGCGTCGACGCGGTGAACTTCTGCTACCACGACCGCCTGCTGCGCAACAATCCGGCCAAGCCGGGTCATCTACGCCAAGGCCGCGGCTTCACCGTCGACAACCCCTACGCCTATCAGTACCACCTCTACAACAACACCCAGCCGGAAAACCTGGAGTTTCTGGCCGAGCTGCGCCGCTTGATGGATCAGTATCCCGACGTGGCCGCGATGGGCGAGATTTCCGCCGAAGACTCGCTGGCGACAATGGCCGAGTACACCGCGCCAGGCCGCTTGCACATGGCCTACAGTTTTGAGCTGTTGACGCGAGATTTCTCGGCCGCGCACATCCGCGCCACGGCCGAAGCGCTGGAGGCACAGATGAGCGACGGCTGGCCGTGCTGGGCAGTTTCCAACCACGATGCCGAACGCGTCATCAGCCGCTGGGGCGGCGGCAATGCCTCACCGCAACTGGCCGGACTGTTCACGGCCTTGTTGTGTTCCTTGCGTGGCTCGGCCTGCATCTACCAGGGTGAGGAGCTCGGCTTGCCCGAAGCGGCGGTGCCTTACGAATCCTTGCGTGACCCGTACGGCATCGCCTTCTGGCCCAACTTCAAGGGCCGCGATGGCTGCCGCACGCCGATGCCGTGGGACGACAGCCCGGAGGCCGGCTTCAGCAGCACGGCACCGTGGTTGCCGGTGCCGGCCGAGCATCGGGCATTGGCGGTTTCGCGCCAGCAGGCGGACCCCGGTTCCAGTTTGCAGGGCTTTCGCCGCTTTCTGGCCTGGCGCAAGCAACAGCCCGCGCTGATTGACGGCGCCATCCGCTTTCTGGATTTGCCCGAACCGGTGCTCGGCTTTGTGCGATCGTCGCCAACGCAACGGGTGTTGGCGTTGTTCAACCTTGGTGCAAACGAGTGTACGTCCGTACCGGAGCCGCTCGGTCCGCTGCAACCGCTCGATGGTCACGGTCTTGCCACCGGTGTGCCACATGACGGCGGCATCCGGCTGCCACCGCACAGCGTTTTCTACGCAGAGCTACCCGTGGAGGTGTCGGCAGCGGCGTGAGCGTCGTCTCAACTGGTGCGACGCATGCGGGTTTTGCTACGCTGCCCGCAGCGAGTGCACCCCATGTCCACCACCCACTTCCATCCTGCCGTTGCGGCCTGGTTCAACGCGCATTTCCCCGCGCCGACGCCGGCGCAGGCAGCGGCGTGGCCCGAGATCCGCGCGGGTCGGCACACGCTGGTCGCCGCACCCACCGGATCGGGCAAGACGCTGACGGCGTTTCTGGCGGCGATCGACGCGCTGGTGCGCGAAGGTCTTGACCACGACGGCGCGCTGCCCGAGGCCACCCATGTCGTGTACGTGTCGCCGTTGAAGGCGCTCTCCAACGACATCCACACGAACCTCGAATTGCCACTCGACGGCATCCGTGCCGAACTCGCACGGCGCGGCCTGCCTGACGTCGAAATCCGCACCACGGTGCGCACCGGCGACACGCCGCCGGGCGAGCGCACACGGATGCGCAAGCAACCGCCGCATATCGTCATCACCACACCCGAATCGCTGTACGTGCTGCTGGGCTCGGCGTCCGGTCGCGCCATGCTGGCGACTACGCGCACGGTGATCGTCGACGAAATCCACGCCATCGCCGCCAGCAAGCGCGGCGCGCATCTGGCGCTGTCGCTGGAGCGGCTGGAGTCCGTGTGTCAGCGGCCACTGCAACGCATCGGCCTGTCGGCGACGCAAAAACCGATCGCGCAGGTAGCGAAGTTCCTCGTCGGCGCCGGCAACGATGCCGCGTTGGCGAGCCTCGCCGACACGGCGCCCGCGGATGCGGACGCCGATTGTGCGATCATCGACCAAGGCTACACGCGCCAGCGCGATCTGGCGCTGGAACTGCCGCCGGTGCCGTTGACCGCGGTGATGGCGGGCGAGGTGTGGGCTCTCGTCTACAACCGTCTGGTGGCGCTGATCGAGTCGCACCGCACCACGCTGGTGTTCGTCAACACGCGGCGGATGGTCGAACGGGTGGCGCGGCAACTGTCCGAGCGGCTTGGTGCCGACGCGGTTGGCGCCCACCACGGCAGCCTGTCGAAGGAACACCGGCTGGCCGCCGAACGCCGCCTCAAGGCCGGCGAATTGCGGGTGCTGGTCGCCACCGCCTCGCTGGAGCTCGGCATCGACATCGGCGACGTGGAGCTGGTCTGTCAACTCGGCTCGCCACGCTCCATCGCCGCCTTCCTGCAGCGCGTCGGGCGTTCCGGCCACGCCGTGGGCGGCACGCCCAAGGGTCGCTTGTTCCCGAGCACGCTGGACGATCTGGTCGAATGCACGGCATTGCTGGATGCGGTACGCCGTGACGAGCTGGATGCGCTGGTGATGCCACCGGCACCGCTCGATGTGCTGGCGCAGCAACTGGTGGCCGAGGTCGCCGCCCGTGACTGGGACGAGGAGGCGCTGTTCGCACTGGTGCGTCGCGCCCATCCGTATCGCGCGCTGGCACGCGCCGACTTCGACGCCCTGGTGCGGATGCTCAGTGACGGCATCAACACCCAGCGCGGCATGCGCGGCGCCTGGTTGCACCGCGATGCCGTGCACCGGCAAGTGCGCGCCCGTCGTGGCGCCGGCTTGGTCGCGTTGACCTCAGGCGGCACCATTCCCGACACCGCCGATTACGCCGTGGTGCTGGAGCCACAAGCCAGCGTGGTCGGCAGCGTCAACGAGGATTTCGCCATCGAGAGCATGGCCGGCGACATCTTCCAGCTCGGCAACCAGAGCTACCGCATCCTGCGCGTGGAGCGCGACCGCCTGCGGGTCGAAGACGCCAAGGGACAGCCGCCCAACCTGCCGTTCTGGCTCGGCGAGGCTCCCGGACGCAGCGACGAGCTGTCCGCCGCGGTATCGCGCTTGCGTGGCGATATCGACGCGCGGTTGGTGGATGGCAGTGAATCTGCCATCGACCACCTCAAGGCCACGCTTGCACTGGACGACAGCGCCGCGCGGCAACTGGTCGAGTATCTTGCCGGCGCCCGCGCGGCACTGGGCCATGTGCCGACGCAATGCCACCTCGCCATGGAACGCTTCTTCGACGAATCGGGCGGCATGCAGTTGGTGATTCACAGTCCCTGCGGCAGCCGCCTCAACCGCGCCTGGGGGCTGGCGCTGCGCAAGCGCTTCTGCCGCAATTTCAACTTCGAGTTGCAGGCCGCCGCCACCGACGACGCCATCGTGCTGTCCTTGTCCACCGCGCACAGTTTCCCGCTCGACGAGGTGGCGCGCTACCTCCACTCCAACACGGTTGCGCAGGTGCTGACCCAGGCGCTGCTGGATGCACCCTTGTTCCCGACCCGCTGGCGCTGGAACGCCACCACCGCGCTGGCGTTGCCGCGCTTTCAGGGCGGGCGCAAGGTACCGGCGCCATTGCAGCGGATGAAGAGCGAGGATCTGCTGGCCCGCGTGTTTCCCGATCAGGTCGCCTGCCTGGAAAACATCGTCGGCGAACGCCGCGTGCCGGATCATCCGCTGGTCAGGCAGACGCTGACTGATTGCCTCTTTGATGCGATGGATCTCGACGGATTGCAGTGGCTGTTGCGCGAACTGGAAGCCGGCCGCGTGCGCATGCATTGCCGCGATCTGCCAGCGCCATCGCCGCTCGCCGCCGGCGTGCTGAACGCCGCGCCCTACGCCTTCCTCGACGATGCGCCACTGGAAGAACGCCGCACCCGCGCGGTGCAGACGCGCGGCATCTCGGGCATCGAAGCGGGCGACCAACTCGCCGCACTCGATAGCGAGGCCATCAACGCGGTGCGCCAGGACGCCTGGCCACGCGTGCGCGACCGCGAGGAAATGCACGAAGCCCTGCTGACATTGGGCTTTGTCGCCGCCGCCGAGGCCGCCGCCGAGCCACACTGGCTCGACTGGCTGGCGACGCTGGCGCGCCAGCAACGGGCCTGCCAACTGCGTCTGCCGCTGAGCGTCGTCACTCACTGGGTCGCCGCCGAACGCTTGCCGCTGTGGCACGCCCTGCATCCCGGCAACACGATCTCACCCGCCATCGAGGCACCCGCCGACTACGCGGCGCAAACCTGGACCCGCGAGGAAGCGCTGAACGAATTGCTGCGCGCGCGGCTCGGCGCGCTCGGGCCGGTCACCGTCGCCACGCTGGCGACGAGCCTGATGGTCAACACGCACGACATCGACATCGCACTGGAGTCGCTGCGCGCGCAAGGCGTGGCGATGCAAGGGCATTTCACGCCGGAATCGCTCGCTGCGGCGCCGGCGGGTGCGGAATGGTGCGAGCGCCATCTCCTGGCGCGCATCCACCGTGCCACGGTCGGCCGCTTGCGGCGCGAGATCGAGCCCGTCACGCGACCGGATTTCATGCGGTTCCTGTTCGAATGGCAACGTGTGGCGCCCGGCTCGCAAGTGCAGGGGCCGGAAGCCCTGGCCGGCATCCTCGGCCAGCTGGAAGGTTTCGAGGCTGCCGCCGGCGCCTGGGAGAGCCACATCCTGCCCGCCCGCGTCGCCGACTACAGCATCGGCTGGCTGGACGATCTCGGCCGCGCCGGGCGGGTGGTGTGGACGCGCCTTGGCGGCGCCAGTCACGAGGCCGACCGACCACGCCAAACCGGCCCGCTGCGAAGCACACCCATCGCCCTGCTGCCGCGGCGCCAACTGGCGCACTGGAGCGCACTGGCCGACAGCAGCAAGCCGGCGGCGCTACTGTCCTCGCGTGCGCACGCCTTGCACGACACGTTGCAAGAACATGGCGCGCTGTTCTTCGATGAATTGATGAGTGAATGCCACCTGCTGCGCAGCGAAGTCGAAGATGCACTGGGCGAACTGGTCGCCGCCGGCCGCGTCAACGCCGACAGCTTCAGCGGTTTGCGTGCACTGCTGATGCCGGCGGCAAAGAAACAGCGGTTGGCGCGGCGCCGGCTGCTGAAGAATACCCTGAGCGGCATTGAGGACGCCGGCCGTTGGTCTTTGCTGCGCGCACCCACGCCGACAGATGGCGCCACGGATTTCATCGACCACATCGCCCGCACACTGCTGCGCCGCTACGGCGTGGTCGGCTGGCGGCTGCTGGAGCGCGAACCGGACTGGCTGCCGCCGTGGCGCGACCTGCGCCGCGTGTACCAACGCATGGAAGCACGCGGCGACATTCGCGGCGGTCGCTTCATCGACGGCCTGGTCGGCGAGCAATTCGCCCTGCCCGAAGCGGTGGAACTGTTGCGGCACGTGCGCCGTCGCCCGGCCGATGGCAGCGAGGTGATCGTCTCGGGCTGCGACCCGCTCAACCTCGTCGGCACCCTGCTCGCCGGCGACAAGATCCCCGCCGTCACCGGCTCGCGCATCCTCTACCGCGACGGCGTCGCCATCGCCGCACTGATCGCCAGCAAGTTCACGCCGCTGGTCGAGCTTGATGCCGCCACAATGCAGGTCGCAAATGGCCGGCTCGGCGGCGCACGCTCTCGTGCTGTTCGCCTGCAAGCTGGCCGCATGACGCCTTGAAGCGCACGCAGCGGCCCATTACCGCAACATTCCGACAGGTTTTCGGTGTTTGCTCGGCCAAACACTGTTCCCAGTGCCAACAGGCACTCAATTGCCACCTGTCGAACGCGCGAGCTGGCCCTGTAGTGCATCCATTGCTTGCTTGGTCACATCGCCTGCAAATCGCCAGATGACATCATGGGCCGTTCCGAGCAGAAGGACGCAGGCAGCGTCCTTCTGCGAGGTCGGGCACAGCGCCTGCCACTTTGTCATCCCCCGGCTAACAATCCGTAGGAGACTTCCCCGTCAAGTAGGGTGCATGATGCTTTTGCCCTGGGCTTACGGGCCGCTG
>DASSXP010000160.1:0-3776 GCA_035703755.1 Rhodanobacteraceae bacterium
TCGGCGCCACCCGCGGCCTGCTGGCCAACGAAATGGAGCGCTCCAAGCGCATTGCCAATTCCGAGAACGCGCTGTCGGAGCTGACCCGCGACTACGAAGTCAACCGCGACGTCTATCAGGACCTGCTCAAGCGGCGTGAAAATGCCCGCGTGTCGATGAACCTCGACAAGGAACATCGCGGCCTCAGCTTCCGCATCCAGGACCCGGCGGTACTGCCGCTGCGCCCCGTTGGATTGCGCATGATGCACTTTGCGCTGGCCGGACTGGCCTTCGGTGTCGCGGCCCCACTCGGCCTGCTGTTCCTGCTGGCGCGCTTCGACCCACGCGCGCGGACGCCGCGGCAACTGGAGCGCATCGGCATTCCCGTGCTGGCGGAAGTCCCGCACTACGCCACCCCGGCCGACCATCGCGCCCAGCGCCGCCGCGCACTGATCAGCGCCCTGCTGGTCGCGGTGGTGTTCGGCGCCTATCTCGTCACGTTCTTCCTGCGCCTCAAGAAACTCCTATGAACGCCCGCAGTGAACCCGCCGATCCGAACCACCCGGAATCCCGTGCCATCGGCCGCCACATCGAGCCGCAGGCGCTCAGCATTGTGGCGCTCGAATCGCGCAAGCTAATCCACCGCGACGACAGCTCGCGCCGCTACGCCGACGTATTCCGGGAAGTTCGCACCCGCTTGCTGGCGCTGGGCGGCGGTCAGAACTTCGTCACCATGGTGACTGCGGTGAGTCCGCAATCGGGCGCCAGCTTCGTCGCCCGCAACCTCGCCGCAGCGTTTGCCTTCGGCGAGCACATGAGCGCACTGCTGCTGGACTGCAACTTGCGCAATCCCTCGCAAGCCAAGGCGTTCGATGTCCCACCCGACCAAGGCGGCTTGATCGATTACCTGGAAGACCCGCATCGCACCATCGAGGACGTGGTCCGTCGCACCGGCATCCCGCGGTTGCAACTGCTGCCGGCCGGGCGCTCGATGGAGCTGGTTGGCGAACAGTTTTCCTCGCTGCGCATGCGCACCATGATCGACTCGCTGCGTGGGCGCTACCACGACCGCTACCTGATCCTCGACGCACCGGCCATCAAGAATGCCCCCGATGCGCGCATCCTGTCCGATCTCGCCGATTTCGTGGTGGTGGTCGCCGGCTACGGCCGCGACACACCGGCCGCGATCGCCGAGGCGGCCGGCAGCTTTGACCCGCAAAAGCTTGCCGGCGTGGTGTTCAACCACAATCCCTGACACTGGCGGGCGAAAGGCGGCACCGTGAACAAATTCGCCTTGCACATGTTGCCCCGTGCGGTTGCGGCCGCCCTGCTCGCTGTTGGCGCCATGCCGGCGGCGGCGGTCGATCTGGATTACACGGTCAGGCTGGGCCTCCAGCACAACGACAACATCAACTTCAGCGAAACCGACCCGGTCTCCGAGAACATTTTCATTCCCGGCATCGACTTCACGCTGCAACAGGACGGCGCCCGCCTGCGGGTAAACCTTGCCGGTTCGCTGGAATACCGCAAATACCTGGACGGCACCTACGACAGCACCACCCGCAGCGCGCTGAACGGCCTTGCCGAATGGATCTTGGTGCCGCAACGGCTGAACTGGAGTTTCCAGGACAATCGCAGCGTGCAGCCCATCAACGAACTGGCCGCCGACAGCCCGGACAACCAGCAACAGACCAACGCCTTCGCCACCGGCCCCAGCCTGCTGTTCGGCGCCGGCAAGGCAATCAACGGCCAGTTCGACCTGCGCTACATCGAGTCACACGCGGAACAGACGCAACAGTTCGACACCCGGCGTACCGCGGCAGCCCTGAACCTCGGCCATGATATCGATGCAACCAGCCGCATCAGCGCCAACGTCAACGGTCAAGCGGTGCGCTTCAAGCACGCCGCGCTGGGCGCGGACTTCACCCGCTACGATCTTTACGCCGACTACTCACGCAAACTGAACCGCCTGGACCTCGATCTGGCGGCCGGCTACTCGCAGTTGGATTTCGACAATGCCACCATGCAGGACAGCAATGGCCCGCTGCTGCGACTGAGCCTCGGCTGGCAGCCGGAAACACGCAGCCGTTTCAACCTGTCACTGGCCCGGCAATACACCGATGCGGCTGACGCCATGCTCGGCAGCAACATCAGCGGCACCCTGCCCTCCGGCGTCAACACCGGCGACGCCAGCGTCACCGCCCAGGCCTACCTGCAACGCAGTGTCGACCTTGGCTACAGCTGGCAGGGCGAACGCGCCGGCTTCACTCTGACACCGTACTGGCGCGACTACGACTATCCCGAATCCACCACGCTCGATCGGCAAGGCCGCGGTTTCAATGCGGGTGTCGGTTATCGCCTGCGGCCACGACTGTCGCTCGGCATCAGCGCCAGCGCCGAGCGTGAAACATACCAGGCCATCAATCGCAATGATCGTACCCGCAGCCTCAGTGCCAGCCTTGACTACCAGATGACCCGGCGCCTGAACTGGAACCTGAGCTACACCCGCTACGAGCGGCGCAGCTCCATCGCCGGCCAATCCAGCAACCAAAACGTGGTTTACTTCCAGCTGATACTGCGCCGTTGATCCCGCCCCACGCATGCGTGCAGGCGGCGACCCGCGCGCCGCCTGCCCCGGCTATCCGGCCCCACCCATTCCAAGGAACAGAAGCATGACGACACTGGTCACCGGCGGCGCCGGCTACATCGGCAGCCATGTGGTACAACGCCTGCGCCAGCGCGGCGAACAGGTGGTTGTGCTCGACAACCTCTACTCGGGTTTCCGCGAGGCCGTCGGCGATACGCCGCTGGTGGTGGGCAATGTGGGTGACAGCGATCTGGTGTCGCACCTGCTGGAGCAACATGGCGTCGATACCGTGATGCATTTCGCCGCGCACACGGTGGTGCCGGAATCGGTGGCCGACCCGCTCAAGTATTACGGCAACAACACCTGTGCAACACGCAACCTGCTGGCTTGCTGCGCCCGCACCGGCGTCGCCAACATCGTGTTTTCATCCACCGCCGCGGTGTTCGGCATGCCGGCCGGCGGCATCGCGGAGGAGAACACGCCGACGGCACCGATCAACCCCTATGGCGCATCCAAGCTGATGTCGGAAGCGATGCTGCGCGACCTGTCCGCCGCCAGTTCGATGCGGCACGCAATCCTGCGCTACTTCAATGTCGCCGGCTGCGACCCGGAAGGCCACGTCGGCCAATCCACGCCGCAGGCCACGCTGCTGATCAAGGTCGCCTGTGAACATGTGGTCGGCAAGCGCGCGGGCATCAAGCTGTTCGGCACCGATTACGACACCCCTGACGGCACCTGCATCCGCGACTACATCCATGTCGTCGATCTCGCCGACGCGCACCTGAAAGCGCTCGACTACCTGCGCGCCGGCGGCGCCTCGGTCACGCTCAATTGCGGCTATGGCCACGGCTACAGCGTGCGCGAGGTGCTGGACGCGGTGGCACGGGTCAGCGGCAAGACCCTGAACGTCACCGAGGAACCGCGCCGCGCTGGCGACCCGCCGATCCTGATCGCGCGCAGCGAGCGCTTGAAATCGCTGCTCCGCTGGCAGCCGCGCCACGACGACCTGGACGACATCGTGGCCACCGCGCTGGCTTGGGAGCGCCAGCCACGCTACGGCTGAAATGGCTCAGCCATCCCGGCGCCGGGCCAAAAATACCGGATACGGCGCCGGCCCGATCATGCCCGCCATGTCGGCCAGCCATTCCACCGCCGCGTTGGCAAGATCCCCCGCGTTGCGGTGATTGCTGAATGGCGGATCGTAGAACGC
>DASSXP010000231.1:0-8822 GCA_035703755.1 Rhodanobacteraceae bacterium
CGTAGTGGTCGGCGAGCGCGCTGAGGTCGGCGTTTTCTTCCTGCGTCCAACCGGCACTCGGCAGGCGCCAGGCGCCATCGCGCCAGCGCGCGTCGAGGGCGATCACCAGCTGTTCGGCACCGAAATGCGCGATCCAGTCCGCCACGCGCTGCGGCTCGCGGATCGCCACGCTGCCCACTACCACCCGCGTGGCGCCTGCCGCCAGCAGGCGCTCGACATCGCTCTCGTCACGCACGCCGCCGCCCGCCTGCACACGCAGGCCCAGGGCGGCAACCTCGCGCAGCAGCGCGGTATTGGCAAAAGCGCCGTCGCGTGCGCCATCGAGATCGACCAGGTGCAGCCAGCGCGCGCCGGCCTCGGCGTAACGCGTGGCAACCACCAGCGGGGCATCGGCGTAACGGGTCTGGCGCGCGTAGTCTCCTTGCGCGAGGCGCACCACTTGCCCGGCGCGCAGATCGATGGCGGGAATGATGTCAAAGCTCATGAGTCGAGAAAGTTCCGCAGCAGGCGCGCGCCGACAGCCGACGAGCGTTCGGGATGAAATTGCATGCCGCAAAAATTGCGCTGCCGGACCATGGCCGCCCACGCGCCAACATGCGAGGTGGAGGCCACGGCACTGGCGTTGGTGGCGACCGCGTAGGAATGCACGAAGTACGCCCAGGCGCCTTCGTCGATACCGCGCCACAAGGGATCGTCGCGCTGTTTGTGCAGGCGGTTCCAGCCCATGTGCGGTACGCGGCGCCCCGGTGCATCCGCTATCCGCTGCACCCGGCCCGGAATCAGGCCGAGGCAGGCCACGTCATCCTCGTCGGAGTGCTCGAACAGCAACTGCATGCCGAGGCAGACGCCCAGCACCGGCTGCGTCAATTCGCGCAGTACCTCGATCAGCTTGAGCGCGGCCAGCCACCGCATGCCCTCACCCGCCGTGCCGACACCCGGCAGGATTACGTGACTGGCGCGACGGATGCGCGCGGCATCGGCGCTGACCGCGGCATCGACGCCAAGGCGCTCCAGCGCGTAGCGCACCGAGCCGAGATTGCTGCCGCCGGCATCCACCAGCACCACGTCAGACTTCACAGCGCCCCCTTGGTGCTTGGCAGCTCGTCACCGTCGCGGCGGATGGCCTGACGCAGGCAGCGCGCCACCGCCTTGAAGCAGGCTTCGACCATGTGGTGCGCGTTGTCGCCGCGCACCTCGATGTGCAGGTTGGCGCCCAGCGTGTCGCACAGGGAGCGGAAGAAGTGCGGCACCATCTCCGTCGCCAGCGCACCGACGCGGGCGACGGGAAAGTGGCCGTCGAAGACCAGGCAGGGCCGCCCCGACAAATCCAGCGTGACGCGGGCTTGCGCTTCGTCCATCGGCAGGCAGAAGCCATAGCGCTGGATGCCGCGCTTGTCGCCGAGTGCCTGGCGGATCGCCGCACCGATGGCCAGTGCCGAGTCCTCGACGCTGTGATGATCGTCGACGTCGAGATCGCCCGCGCACTCAAGCACAAGGGTGAAGCCGCCGTGTTTGCCGAGCTGCTCCAGCATGTGGTCGAAGAAGACGATGCCGGTCGAAATACGCGGTGCCGCCACGGTGTCGAGATCGACCCGCGCCGTGATGCGGGTTTCATTGGTGTTCCGGCGCACCTCAGCCTGACGCGGGCGATCCAGCAACTGATGCGCGATGGCCAGCCATCCCTGCCCCGCCGCTCCCACGCGGTAGCCGGTCACGCCCAGATTGGCAGCGAATTGGAGATCGGTTTCGCGGTCGCCGACCATGGCCGAATCGGCCCGGCTCCAGCTGTCATCGGCCAGGTAGTGGCGCACCAGCCCGACCCCCGGCTTGCGGGTGTCGAGCCCATCGGCCGGGAAGCTGCGATCGACCAGCACCTCGTGAAAACGGATGCCTTGCGAGGCCAGGATCGCCAGCATCATCTGCTGCGGCGGGTCGAAATCGGCTTGCGGGAAAGACGCCGTGCCAAGGCCGTCTTGATTGCTGACCATGACCAGCTCAAAGCCGGCATCGACGATGCGACGCAGCGCCAGCACCACATCCGGCAAAAACCCGAGCTTGTCGAGCCGATCGACCTGCTCATCCGCGGGCTCGGTCAGGATGCAGCCATCCCGATCGATGAACAAAATCTTGCGTCCGCTCATGCCGCCACCCGGGTCGACGCCAGCGCCGCCAGTAGCGCGTCGTTTTCCATCGCCGTGCCAACGCCGAAGCGCAAGCAGCCTTCGATGCCGCTTTGCCGCGACACATCACGCACGATCACGCCGTGCGCGGCCAATTCCCGCCACACCCGCGCGGCATCGTCGACACGGACGCAGAGGAAGTTCGCGGCCGACGGCAGCACCTCCCGCACCATCGGCAAGCCGGCAAGCGCGGCCGCCATGCGTTGCCGCTCCGCCACCAGCAGGGCAACCCGTGATTCCATTGCCGTGACATCCGCCAACACGGCAAGCGCGATTTCGACGCACGGGCTCGGCAAGGGATACGGCGCCATCACGCGCCGCAGCAGCGCGATGACGGCGGGCGCGGCCAGCAGGCAACCGACCCGCGCACCGGCCAACGCCCAGGCCTTGGACAAGGTGCGCAGCACGGCCACGTTATCCTGTTCGGCCAACAGGCGGGTCGCACTGGCGCTGCCCGCGAACTCGATGTAGGCCTCGTCCACCACCAGCAGCGCCCGGCCCTGCAACTCGGCTGCCAGTCGGGCGATGATCGGCAGCGGAATCAGCCCACCGGTCGGGTTGTTGGGCGAGCACAGAAACACCAGCCGCGTGTGCTGATCGACCGCCGCCAGCAGCGCTTGCGGATCGAATTCGTGCCCGCGCCGCAACGGCGCCTCGCGCACCGCGACGCCCTGAATCGTCGCGGCAACGCGATACATGCCGAAGGTCGGCGGCGCGATCAGGACGGTATCGCGTCCGGGGCGGCAGAACACTCGCAACAGCAGGTCGATGGCCTCGTCGCTGCCGCGTCCGGCAAATACCTGGTTTGCCTCGACGTCGTAGAGTTCCGCCAGTCGCGCCAACAAACGTGCCGGTTGTGGTTCGGGATAGCGATTGAGCTCAACCAGCGTTGCCGCGGGCGGCCACGGCGACTCGTTGGCGTTCAACATCACTGCCGCCTGTCCGGCTTCCATCCGCGCCGACGAGTAGCCGTTGAGGGCGCGGATTTCCGCTCGTGCCAAATCCATCACGCTCATGCGCTGCACTCCAGTTTTTCCAGCCGCCGGCTGACTGCGCACGCGTGGGCATCCAGGCCCTCGGCGTGCGCCAGAGTGACCGCGCACGGGCCGATGCTGCGCAGCCCTTCCGCGCTCACTTCCTGCACGCTGATGCGTTTCTGGAAACTGGCAACGGACACGCCGCTCCAGGCCCGCGCATGGCCGTAGGTTGGCAATACATGGTTGGTGCCGCTGCAATAGTCACCCAGCGATTCCGGGGCGTAGTCGCCGAGAAACACCGAGCCTGCATTCTGGATGCGATCCAGCCAGCGGCGCGGCTCACGCAACTGCACGATCAGGTGCTCCGGGGCATAGGCGTTGGCGACGTCGAAAGCAGTATCCAGCGCGGCCACCCACAGCAAGCGGGCGTGACGCAGCGATGCACGCGCAATCGCGGCCCGTGGCAAGCCCGCTACCTGTGCCTCCACTTCCAGGGCGACGGCGTCCAGCAGTCCCGCGTCATCGGACAACAGCACGGCTTGGGAATCGGGGCCGTGCTCGCACTGCGACAAGAGGTCGGCGGCGACGAAGGCCGGATCGGCCACGGCATCGGCAATCACCATCACTTCGGACGGCCCGGCCGGCATGTCGATGGCGGGACCACCGCCAAGCGCCGTGACCTGGCGCTTGGCTTCGGTGACCCAGGCATTGCCGGGGCCAAACAGTTTGTCGCATGCCGGCACGCTGGCGCTGCCGCAGGCCATCGCCGCAATCGCCTGCGCGCCACCCAGTTTCAACACTCGCCGGATGCCGCACAATTGGGCCGCGTACAACACCGCCGCATCGACACGGCCATCCGCACGCGGTGGTGTGCACAGCACGACGTCTGGACAGCCAGCGAGTTGTGCCGGCACCCCCAGCATCAGGGCGGTCGAGGGCAACGGCGCGCTGCCGGCCGGCACGTACAGGCCGACCCGCTGGATCGGCCGCGGCAGGCTCTCGCAAACCACGCCGGGGGCGGTTTCCACCCGCACCGGACCGTGCAGGCTGGCGCGATGGAAGTGTTCGATTCGCGTTTTGGCATCGTTGATCGCCCGCGCCAGTGCCGCTGGCACGCCGGCGATGGCGCGAACGAACTCGGCCTCACTGACCGAAAGATCCGCCAGTTCCACGCCATCCAGTTGCCGCGTCAGCTCACGTAACGCTGCATCGCCACCGCGTTGCACGCGGGCGATGATATCGGCCACCTGCGCGCGCCGTGCCGCATCGTCGGTCAGCGCGGGTCGCGCCAGCAGTTCGGCGCGTGCGCATGCGTCCAGTACATCCCAGTTTCGACGGATCATGCCAGCATCTTCTCCACTGGCAGTACCAGCATTGCGCAGGCGCCGGCGCGCCGCATCGCTTCCAGTTCCGACCAATCAATCTGGCCGTTACAGACCGCCTGCAAGGCAATGCGATCCGGGCTGCCTTCGATCGGCGTGATGGTGGGCGCCGGGCGTCCCGGCAACAGGTCCGAAATGGCCGCCAAGGCGGTGCGCGGCGCTTGCAGCATTACCAGCCGCGATTCGCGCACATCCAGCACCGAATCCAGACGGCGCAACAGCAACGCCTGCAACTCGCCGCGCTCATCCAGCGGCGCATTCGCCGTGCCCGCCAGTACCGCTTCGCTGTGGGCGACTTCGATGACTTCACGCAACTGGTTGGCAATCAGGGTGGCGCCACTCGACACCAAGTCGCAAATCAGATCGGCGCTGCCGAGACGCGGGGCGATCTCGACCGAGCCCGACAAGGTCACCACTTCGGCGCGGATGCCCTGTTGCGTCAGCCAGGCCGTCAGCAAGCGTGGGTAGCTGGTGGCAATGCGTTTGCCCGCTAACTGCGCCGGTCCACTCCAGCTCCATTCCTGTGGCACCGCAATGGACAGGCGGCAGCCGCCGAAACCGAGCGCACGCAATTCACGCGGCGCCTCCTCGCCACGGCCGAGCGCGTCTTCCGCGAGCACATTGCGACCGACCACGCCAAGGTCGGCCGAGCCATCGGCCAGCAGACCGGGGATGTCGTCATCCCGCACCAGCAGCAAGTCCACCGCCATGTTCTCGCCGAAGCAGAACAGACGATCGCGGCTGTGGCGAAAGCGCAAGCCGCAGCGCGCCAGCAGCTCCCGCGCCGGCTCGGCCAGGCGCCCGGATTTCTGGACGGCGATACGCAGGCGATCGCGTTGCGGGCTCATTGCCGCGCTTCCGCGCCGGCTTTGGCCCGCTTGTTGGCAGCGGCCATGTAGCCGCCGTTGCCCTGATTCAAAAAGCGGGCGACGCGACCGATGGTGGTGATGCTGACGCCGGTGTGTTCGTGGATTTCCCGGTACGGCACGCCATCCATCACGAATGGCACCACGCGCCAGCGGTCGGTTAGCGCCTCGATCTCCGCTGGCGTGCACAAGTCGCGCAAGAAGGCGCGCATTTCCGCCACCGAACGCAGTGACAACAAGGCCTTGCAGAGGCTTTCTTCCGCTGTGTCGATGGTGGTTTCGGGGTCGATGGCGCGTTGTTTCATGGCATTGCCCTGTCGGAATCGTGTATCAATGTGATAACGCGTTAATACATTGATACACAATAACGGATTCTGCGGGCGCGCACAAGCGCTATCGATACCTCAATCGGGGCAATGACCCAGACGGCGTCCGCGCGCATGCGCAAGCGGGCGGACAATGTCCTCTCGGTGCCGCTGTAGTCGGCGACCCTATGCCGAAGGTGGCTTGCGTTGGTGACGCCGGCGCCACCAGCGCGTCAAGCCACGTGACAACCGCACTTTTTCCTGGCCAACCGGCAATCCCGTGTGGGCGAAAATCCACGACGATTTGCTGAAGGCGACCTGTTGTTCCGGATACACGCTGCGGTGACCGATGATGAGGTAGGCCGCGACGCACGCCCCGGCCACATACAGCGAAGCATCGGCACCGAACAGCTCGATGTCCATCAGGATCGCCGCCATCGGCGCATTGGAAGCCGCCCCACCACCGCGCCGGTCAGGCTGGACAAGAGCAGCCATTGCAGCACCGTGGCCAGCATCACCACGGGCTCGGCCAAATGAAAACGCCGCATCATGCACCCCGCCATGCCATGCCGCAAAACCGGAAATGGCGCCCTGTCAGCACCATGTGCCCGGCCGCACCCGGCTTGTCATCAGACAACGATGGAACGGGCGCCCAGGCTTTCGTCGGGGCGTTCCCCGCTGTGCTTGCTCGACCGCCGACGTGCGTCAGCCGACGTGCTTCAAAGCGTCTGCGCCTTGAAGGTATCGCACTGGCTGATCGACCCGGACTGGAAACCGGCCTTGAACCAGCGCACCCGCTGTTCCGAGGTGCCGTGGGTGAAGGAATCCGGCACCGCGTAGCCACGGCTCTGCTTTTGCAGCGTGTCGTCGCCGACGCCGCTCGCGGCGGCCAGCGCGCTCTCGATGTCGCCGGGTTCGAGGAACTGCATGCGCTGCTGGGCATGATTGGCCCACACACCGGCGAAGCAGTCGGCCTGGAGCTCTTGCCGCACCGACAGCCCCGAAGCGCCTTCCATTTCGGCGCCCTGCTGGCGCGCTTGGGCCACCTTGTCGAAGATGCCGAGCAGGTTCTGCACATGGTGACCGACTTCGTGCGCAATCACGTAGGCACGGGCGAAATCGCCACTGGCGTGGAACTTGGTTTCCAGTTCATTGAAGAACGCGAGATCCAGATAGACCTTTTGATCACCCGGGCAGTAGAACGGCCCCATCGCCGTTTGCCCGGCGCCACAGGCGGTCGGCGTGAAGCCGTTGAACAGCACCAGTTGGGGATCGGTGTAGCGCGCGCCGCCGGCGCGAAAGATCTCGCCCCATACATCTTCCGTGCTGCCCAACACGGCCTTGACGAAATCATGCTCGGCATCGGTGCTGGCATCGGGGGTGGTAGCCGCCGGCTGGCTTGCCGTCTGGCTCGACATCACGCCACCGCTGCCGCCCAGCAGGCCGAGAAACTTCAACGGGTTCTGGCCGGTAATCCAGCTGATGATCAGGATGATGATGATGCCGGTGATGCTGATGTGCGGCAGCCCACCGAAGCGGCGCGGTCCGCCACCGGAACCGGCATCGACGACATTGGAGCTGCGACGAAATTTTTCCCAACGCATGGACCGACCCCGTAACGTGAAAGTGCATACTGTGCGACCTCGCGCCGATCCTGACAAGAACCTTGTCGACGGAAGGCCCTTTCCCGCCAACCTCTACCCACCATGACGGAACCCCGCGCCACCCACGCTGCCCGCAAGCCGGACCCCCGCATCAGCCCGGATCGCTGGCTGTTTCCTCTGGCCGCTCTGTTTGCGGCCGCGATGGTGCCCCTGTGGTTGCTGCTGCGTCGTGCCGGACTCGCCAGCGCAAGCTGGCATGGGCATGAACTCCTGTTCGGCTACGCGATGCTGGTGGCCGCCGGCTTTCTGGTCGCCAAGGCCGGCAAGGCGGCTACCGCGCTGTTGCTGACTACCTGGCTGCTGGCACGGCTGGCCGCGACATGGCCGGCACACGGCTGGAGTGTGCTGGCCGGGCTGGCTTTCCCGGCAACCGTGCTGTACCTCGCCGCACGCCCCTTGTGGCGCGGCGCCAAGCGTTGGGAAAACCGCATCGTGCCGCTGCTGTTGTGCGCGCTGCTGGCTCTCGACACGGCATGGTGGCTTGGCGCCTGGCGTTTCGGCGAATGGCTGCAAACCCGCGCGCTGCTCGCCACTCTGGACATGTTCTCCCTGCTGATGCTGGTCATCGGTGGCCGGGTGTTGCCATCGGCCGTGGGCGGCTTTCTGGTACGCAACGGCATTCCGCGCCGCGACATCGTCCGCAGCGGTTACGAATTGCCACTGGCCGGTTTGATGGCGGTCGCCATGTTGGCCGACTTGCTCGCCTGGCCGTGGCTGGCGGGATTGTTCTGTCTCGCTGCGGCGGGACTGAGCCTGTACCGGGTGTCGGCCTGGCAACTCCGCCACGCCCGGGCGCGAACAGAGTTGTGGACACTGGCGCTGGCTTACCTGTGGCTGATCCCCGGACTGGCGCTCAAGGGCCTGGCGCAATGCGGCTGGCTGCCGCCGACGACGCATGCCGTGCACGCATTGACGGTGGGTGCGTTGGGCAGCCTGACCCTGGTGATGATGGCGCGTACCGCGACGGTGCGGGCGCGCCAACCGTTTGGTCGTTTCGGCGATGTCGCGACAGCCACTGTGTTGCTGGCTATGGCAACGCTGCTGCGACTGGCCGCCTGGCCAGGAGCCGGTCTGCCGCGTGACGTATTGCTTCGCAGCTCTGCCACGCTGTGGTCGCTGGCCTTCCTGTTGCTGTTGTGGCGGCTGTGGCAGCTCAACGAGCGGGCTCGGCCGACCGTGTCGAATCCGCCGCTGCCTTGATCCACGTCAGTGCCATGGCGGCAGCAGGCTTTCATCATCGCCGGCTCCAGCCATGCAAACCATGCGAGAACCCGATGCAATTTCAGCTTTGCGCCAACAAACCGGACCGCACCACCCTTGAATCCACGCTGCTGAATCTCGACCCACGGGCTGAAATCACCCTGGAAGCGGACAGTGGCGTATTGGAAGTGATGTCAAGCCTGAGTCCACAGCGCATTCTCGATGCACTGGACAGCCTTGGCTGCAAC
>DASSXP010000234.1:0-23038 GCA_035703755.1 Rhodanobacteraceae bacterium
CAGCCACAACGATCCGACGACCTATCCGCGGCTGGCCGAGGTGATCGGCTACGTCCCGGCCGAGCGTCTGCGTGCCAGCGCCGAGGCGATCATCGCCATCCAGCGCGACTGGGGCGACCGCGGTGAGCGCAAACACGCGCGCCTCAAGTACACCCTCGATAACCGCGGCACCGACGTGTTCAAGGCCGAGCTCGAAGCGCGTCTCGGCTTCGCGCTGGAAGCGGCGCGGCCATTCCATTTCGACCACAACGGCGATCGCTTCGGTTGGGTCGAGGGAGCCGATGGTCGCTGGCATCTGACGCTGCACATCGAGTCCGGGCGCTTGCTGGATCGCGGTGAAAAACGCCTGCAAACCGGTCTGCGAGAACTCGCCAAGGTACATGCCGGCGACTTCCGCATGACCTGCAACCAGAACGTGATCGTGGCCAATGTCGAGGCCGCCGACCGCGCTCGCATCGATGCCATCGTGGCCGCGCACGGTTTCGATGATTACCGGCGCGAGAGCGGCATCCGCCGCCACGCGATCGCCTGCGTCGCCCTGCCGACCTGCGGTTTGGCGATGGCCGAGAGCGAGCGCTACCTGCCGACCATCCTCGACAAGCTGGAAGCGGTGTTGGCGCGTTACGGCTTGCAGGATGCGCCGATCCTGTTGCGCCTGTCCGGTTGCCCGAACGGCTGCTCACGCCCCTACCTCGGTGAAATTGCCCTGGTGGGACGCGCGGTGGGTCGTTACGACCTGCGCCTCGGCGCCGATTTCGTCGGCCAGCGCATGAATCGACCTTACCGCGAGAACATTGACGAGGCCGCGATTCTGGCCGAGCTTGAACCCTTGTTTCGGGGCTATGCGGCGGGACGCAAGGTCGGTGAAGGCTTTGGCGATTATCTGCTGCGGAGCGGTGTGCTCGATGCCGCAGCGGTGGAGGCAACGGCATGAACACGCAATTCCTCAAGGACGCGGAAGAATCGCCACGCGCCCGCGCCGAGCTCAATGACTGGCTGGGCACCTTGAAGGCCGAGCAGCGAGTGGAGTGGGCGCTCAAGAACGCGTCCGGCGCCCATGTGCTGTCGTCCAGCTTCGGCGCCCAGGCTGCGGTGTCGCTGCACATGCTGACCTCGCAACTGCCATCCATTCCCGTGGTGCTGATCGATACCGGCTACCTGTTCCCGGAGACCTACGCCTTCGTCGAGCGGTTGGCCGACCGCCTGTCGCTCAATCTCAAGGTTTACCAGTCCGCGATCAGCCCGGCGCGGATGGAATCGCGCCACGGCAAGCTGTGGGAGCAGGGGCTCGCCGGGCTTGATCGCTACAACCACCTGCGCAAGGTCGAGCCGATGCAGCGTGCGCTGCGCGAACTCGGCGCACACAGCTGGTTTGCCGGCCTGCGCCGCGACCAATCCCGCAGCCGCGCCAACATCGCCTTCGCCGAGCGCCGCAGCGACCGCTGGAAGTGGCATCCGCTGGCGGACTGGAGCGACCGCGAGATTGGTGCCTACATGAAGCAACACCAGTTGCCGTATCATCCGTTGTGGAATGACGGCTATGTATCCATCGGCGACGTGCATTCGACCGCCCGCTGGCAGCCCGGCATGAGCGTCGAGGAAACGCGTTTCTTCGGCCTCAAGCGCGAGTGCGGCTTGCACCTGGCGCTGTGAATGGCCGCAAGCGGGTGCGTGCCCGGGCGTCCGGCTGAAGTGCCGTCGCGCGGGCACAGAAGCCAGCGACAGAGCGTGGCCCACGGACGGGATTTGGGCGCGCGAACGGGGATTTTCCGCCATCAAACGCATCGCCCGGCCAGTGCCGGGGCGATGCGTGCAGTCATCAGGCGGCCAGCGCGAGGCGTTGCTGCCAGTTCGGAATGTCGCCCCAGTCCGGGATGCCGTCGCCGGCCAGTGCGCGGGTGATGTCACGCCGGTCGAGGTGTGGCGCCAGCTCGTCGATGAACGCGTAGGCGTAGTCGCGCAACACGGTGCCGGGGCGGATCACCACCCACGCGGTGCATTCGGGGAACAGGTGCTCGGCGGAAATGGCAACCAGATCGCTGTCGCTCGGCAGTATCGCCATTTCGGCCAGAACACCAATGCCAAGGCCGGCGCGCACGTAGGTCTTGATGAGGTCGGCATCGCCCGCGGTGAGGTTGATCTGTGGTTGCAGGCCGGCTTCGGCGAAGGCACGGCGCAGAGACGAGCCGGCACTGCGCGAGGAGTCGTAGCTGATGATTGGCAGCGCGGCGAGTTCGGCCAGGGTGGGTGGACGCTTGCGCTTGGCAATCGGGTGGTCGGCGGGTGCGAGTATGACCCGCTGCCAGCGGAACGCCGGTAGCGCGAGGCCGCCGTCCGGCGTCTTGCCCGGCGTGCTGATCACGGCGAAATCGACATGACCGGATTCCAGACGCGGCAGCACGTCGGAGTCGTGCAGGGGTTGCAGGTGGACGCCGACATCCGGGAATGCCTGACGCAAGGCGGCGATGGCATTGGGCAAGGCAAAACGCGCCTGGGTGTGGGTGGTGGCGATGCGCAGGTCGCCCTGGGCTTCCTTGCGCAGGTTGGCGGCGATGGCGCGGATGTTGAGCGCCTCGGCCAGAATCACGCGGGCGCGCTCCAGTACCTGGGCGCCTGCCGGCGTCACCGCGGACAGGCTCTTGCCGGCGCGGGTGAACAGGCGGAAGCCGAGTTCGTCTTCGAGTTGCTTGAGCTGCTTGCTCAGGCCGGGCTGGGTGGCGTGGACGCGGGTCGCGGCCAGGGTGATGTTGAGGCCAGCGTCAGCGATGGCCACCAGGTAACGCAATTGAACCAGAGTCATGACGATATTCCGTGGTCGTTCGACAAGGGAAAGGGCGGACGAGCGAAGTACGGATACATCGCATGAATGACAGGGGCTGCTGCTGGATTGCTCTCATTTCAGGAAGTCTAGACGTTTAGACGTCCATATGTCAAGCGCCATGCCGCCGGCGAATATGCAAAGCCTGCCGGGTCATTTCACCGCTGTCGCGCGGGCCATTAGGGTGTTTGAATTCAGTCTTGCCGGAACGTTTTCGTGAAACTTTATCCCTTGTTCGCCGATCTTGAAGGCCGCCGCGTGGTGCTGGTAGGTGGTGGTGTCGTGGCGGAGCGCAAGGCGCAGGCCTTGCTGGCCGCCGGCGCGGCGGTCACCGTCGTCGCGTCCACGTTGACCCGCGGCTTGCAGCAGCGCTTTCGGGCGGGCGCGTTCGCCTATCGGGCCGAGTCGTTTGCACCGGCCTTGCTGGACGATGCGTGGTTGGTGGTTGCGGCCACCGATGAGCGCGCGGTCAACCTCGCCGTCGCGGCCGCCGCGGCCGCCCGTCGCGTGCTGGTCAATGTGGTGGACGATGCAGCCTTGTGCAGTTTTCATGTGCCGGCGGTGATTGACCGGGCGCCGATTACGGTAGCCATTTCGAGTGGCGGCCGGGCGCCGATGTTGACGCGCCTGTTGCGTGAGCGGCTGGAGGCTTTGCTGGAGCCTTCGCTGGGTGCCTTGGCTACGTTGGCTGGACGCTTGCGGCTGCGGATGCGGCGGACGTTGGCGCCGGGGGCTGCCCGGCGCGCGTTCCACGAATGGCTGTTCAGCGGGCCGGTGACCACGTTGTTGCGGCAGGGCCGGAGTGCGCAGGCCGAGGCCGTGGCGACCGACGCGTTGCGCCACGGCGTGCCACCGCACGCGGGGTCGGTGGTGCTGGTGGGAGCCGGCCCCGGCGATCCCGGCCTGTTGACCTTGCGCGGTTTGCGGGCCTTGAACGAGGCGGACGTGATTTTGCATGACCGCCTGGTGAGCGCCGAGGTGCTGGCCTTGGCACGCCGCGATGCCGAGCGCATCGAGGTCGGCAAGGAAGCTGGCAATCACCATGCGACACAAGATGAGATCCATCGCTTGCTGCTGGTCCATGCCCAAGCCGGCAAGCGTGTAGTGCGGCTCAAGGGTGGCGACCCGTTCGTGTTCGGCCGCGGCGGTGAGGAGCTGGAGTTTTTGCGTCAGCGCGGCGTGCCCTACGAGGTCGTGCCGGGCATCACGGCCGCGGTGGCCTGCGCCGCCTACGCTGGCATTCCCTTGACCCACCGTGACCACGCGGCGTCGCTGGTGCTGACGACGGCGCATCGCCGTGACGGGGGCGATGCGCCGGATTGGGCCATGCTGGCGCGCTCGCGGCAAACGTTGGCCTTGTACATGGGGGTTTCGCAGTTGTCCGGCGTGCAGTCTTCCTTGATCGCGGCGGGTCTGGATGCCGCGACCCCGTTTGCCCTGATCGAAAACGGATCGACGCCAAATCAGCGCGTCGTCAGCGGGACTCTGGGCGAGTTGGCGGTGGCGGCCACGCACCATGCCGTGCAGTCGCCGGCCTTGCTGATCGTGGGCAAGGTCGCTGCGCTGGCCAACGAACTGGCGTGGTTCGGCGAGTTGCCGCTGCACGGCGCGGCGACTGACGCGGAGGCCTGTGGTGATGGTGGGCAGGCTGGGGCGCTGCTTGCCGCCCTGCATGGACAACTGCGGTCAGCCTGAAAGCCCTGGCGCTGAAACATGCGTGTGCGAACAGGCGGCATTTTGCCCGGCTGAATGCGGCTGCCGTCTCGCGGCCATTGCCGGTCACGATTCATGGGCGTTCAGATGCGCCGTGCGAGCTCGGTGGCGGCGCCGATGTAGCTCGCCGGCGTCAGCGCCAGCAGGCGTTGTTTGGCCACGGATGGAAGTTCGAGTGACTGGATGAAGGCGCGCATGGATTCGCGCGTGATGCCATGGCCGCGGGTCAGTGCTTTCAGTTGTTCGTAAGGTTCCGGCAGGCCGTAACGACGCATCACGGTTTGCACCGCTTCGGCCAGCACTTCCCAGGCGGCATCGAGGTCGGCGGCGATGCGTTCGGGGTTGACTTGCAGCTTGCCAAGGCCCTTTTCCAGCGAGGCGAAACCGATCAGCGCGTGGCCGAACGCTTCGCCCAGCGCGCGCAGCACGGTGGAATCGGTCAGGTCGCGCTGCCAACGGCTGATCGGCAATTTTTCGCTGAAGTGTCCGAACAGCGCGTTGGCGACGCCAAAGTTCCCCTCGGCGTTTTCAAAGTCGATCGGGTTGACCTTGTGCGGCATGGTCGAGGAGCCGACTTCGCCGGCTTTCAGTTTTTGCTTGAAGTAGCCGAGCGACACGTAGCCCCAGACGTCGCGCGAGAGATCGATCAGGATGGTGTCGATGCGGCGCTGCGCGTCCGCCAGCTCGGCGATGCCATCGTGCGGTTCGATCTGGGTGGTGTATTCGTTCCACTCCAGTCCCAGCGACGCGACGAAGCGCGCGGAGAACGCGCACCAGTCGAGCTCCGGGTAGGCGATGAGGTGGGCATTGAAGTTGCCTACCGCGCCGTTGATCTTGCCCGGTATGGTGATCGCTGTCAGTTCGCTGCGCTGGCGTTGCAGTCGCGCGACCACATTGGCCAGCTCCTTGCCGAGCGTGGTGGGCGAGGCGGTTTGCCCGTGGGTCCGTGACAACATCGGCAGCGCCGCGTTCGCCTGCGCCATGTCACGCAAGCGAGCGATGATCCGGTCCAGCGCCGGCAGCAACACCGCATCGCGCGCGTCGCGCAGCATCAGGGCGTAGGCGAGGTTGTTGATGTCCTCGCTGGTGCAGGCGAAATGCACGAACTCCCTGGCTTGCGCGAGTTCGGCATCGTCGCCGATGCGTTCCTTGATGAAGTACTCGACCGCCTTGACGTCGTGATTGGTGGTCGCTTCGATGACCTTGATGCGTTCACCGTCGGCGACGCTGAAACGATCCGTGATGGCTTGCAGGCGCGCGGCCGCGGCGGCAGAAAACGCCGGCAGCTCGATGAGACCGGGGTCTGCCGCCAATGCCAGCAACCAGCGAATTTCCACCTGCACGCGGCGGTGCATCAGGCCGAACTCGCTGAAAATCGGGCGCAGTGCATCCACCTTGGCGGCATAACGGCCGTCCAGCGGCGACAGGGCGGTCAACGGTTCGAGCGACATGGCGATTCCGGCGCAGGGCAAGCCCGCCATTGTACTGCGAGCCACCGGCGGCGGCGCGCGCGGTGGCGCATTTGGCCTTGTTTGCATGCCCAGACGCTACAATGGCGCTTTTGACTGCATCCTTGGGAGTTGGCATGAGCAAGTTTCGAGTCGAGCGCGACAGCATGGGCGAGTTGCAAGTGCCCGAGTCCGCGCTGTGGGGTGCGCAGACCCAGCGCGCGGTGGACAACTTTCCGATTTCCGGCCTCGCCATGCCGCGCGAGTTCATCCGTGCGCTGGGCCTGATCAAGGCCGCCGCCGCCGAAGCCAATCTCAAGCTCGGCCATCTCAAAAAAACCCAGGCGCAGGCGATCCGCAAGGCGGCCGACAAAGTTGTTTCCGGTGAGGTTGACGCGCATTTCCCGATCGACGTGTTCCAGACCGGCTCCGGCACCAGTTCCAACATGAATGCCAACGAGGTGATTGCCCATCTCGCCGCGCAGGCCGGCGCCAAGGTGCATCCCAATGATCACGTCAACTATGGGCAGAGTTCCAATGACGTGATTCCGACCGCGATCCACGTCGCGGCCACGCTCACCGCCAGCGAGAAACTGTTGCCGGCGCTGAAGCACCTCAAGAAGGCCATCGATGCGCGCGCGCGCGAACTCAAGAATGTGGTCAAGACCGGTCGCACCCATCTGATGGATGCGATGCCGCTGACTTTTGGCCAGGAGCTGTCCGGCTGGTCGGCGCAGGTGGCGTCGGCCATCGAGCGCATCGAGGACGCGCTGAAGCGCATGCGCCGCCTTCCGCTTGGCGGCAGCGCCATCGGCACTGGCATCAACGCCGACCCGAAAATCGGCCCGGCGGTGGCGGTTGAGTTGAAGAAGCTCACCGGCGTCAAGTTCGAATCCGCAGCCAACTACTTCGAAGGCATCTCCTCGCAGGACGCGGCGGTTGAGCTGTCCGGGCAATTGAAGACCTACGCGGTCAGCCTGATGAAGATCGCCAATGACCTGCGCTGGATGAACTCCGGTCCGCTGGCGGGCCTGGGCGAAATCGAGCTGCCGGCGCTGCAACCGGGTTCCTCGATCATGCCGGGCAAGGTCAATCCGGTAATCCCGGAAGCGGCCACCATGGTTGCCGCACAGGTGATCGGCAACGACGCCACCATCACCGTTGGCGGTCAGGCCGGCAACTTCCAGTTGAACGTGATGTTGCCGGTGATTGCACTGAACCTGTTGCAGTCGATCGAGATCCTCGCCAACGTGTCGGTGCTGATGGCGGACAAGGCCATCGCCGGCTTCAAGGTCAATCGCGAGCACATCCGTGAGGCACTGGACAAGAATCCGATCCTGGTCACCGCGTTGAATCCCGTGATCGGTTACGAAAAAGGCGCCGCCGCCGCCAAGCAGGCGTACAAGGAAAAGCGCCCGATCCTCGATGTGGCACTGGAAACCACCAACGTGCCAAAAGCCGAACTCAAAAAGCTGCTCGATCCGATGGCCCTGACCAGGGGCGGCATCCACGGCAAGTGACGATCCGCGGACCGTACCGTGGCGGCCGCGCTAGACCGCCACGCCCGTTTGCGCCACTTTATCAGCGTTGCCCTGAATCAGCCGTGGTGGGTGGATGCCTCGAACCAGCGTTCCAGGTTCTTGAGGCCATCCGGCGCGACCGTGGAAATGACGCCGCCGGATTTGCTGGCGACCAGCTTGCCGGCGGGATCGATGATGACGAGTGTGGGGTAGGCTTTCACGCCGAGCGTGCTGATGTAGCCGTGGGCATCGGCCACCGTGGTGACCTCGAAATGATGCTTGGCCTTGAAGGCGCGGGCCTCTTCGGTGGAGTCGAACGTCACCGCGAGCAAATTTACGTCCGGGTGGCGGGCCGCGAAGGCGTTGAGGTCGGGCACCTCGGCGATGCATGGCGCGCACTCGGAAAAGTAAAAGCTCAACAGGCTGTACTTGCCACTGGCGGCCTTGTGGGTCACCTTTTTGCCATCGAGCCCGCTGCCGCTGATGTCAGGTACCGCCGCGCCCACCTTGATCGAGAGGGTGGCGTAGTCCGCGAGCATTTTCTGCATTGCCGCGAGGCTGACTTTCGGGGGCTTGTCGTCGGCCGGTTTCAACTGCACATCGGCGGTCTTGGCATCCGTGTCCTTGCGCATGTCGAAGCCCTGGCCGGAAAAGCAATCTTGGAGAACGCAGTGAAATCGAGTGGCTTGCCGCTGGCGTCGAGGTAATGGACGGTGTAGCCATCCAGCGCGACCTGGCTCTTGAAGGCTTGTTCGGAGGGGCTTTGCGCCAACGCCAGGCTGGCGGTGAGGGTGAAAGCAACGGTGGCGATGATCGTTCGAACGGTCATGCAGATTTCCTTGTGCTGGGGGAGTCGTTGAAATGGCGGGCATGCACAGGCCCTGCGGACACGGCGATGGTCTGGGTGGTGCGGGTGTGTTGGCGCGGGTGGATGGGAAAGGTGGGACCTTGTCGTCGTCAGTAAGGGTGCGGTAGCGCGGACAGACGCTGCAGGTCGCCGATGGCATCGAACAGCAGGCGGCGATCAGCCGCGTCCAGCAGGTTGAAATCCCGGCTTGGCCGGTGTGCGCTCACAGCCAGCGCGCGCGGGGTGCCGATGTCGACTATGCGCGGACTGCCGTGCGCGAACACCAGCGCTTGTGCGGCGGCTTCGTTGCTGTTGACGTCGATGGCGTAGACGCGCCCGCCATGCAGCAGGCTGATCTGCGGCACGAGTGTGTGTCCAACCACGATCAGCCGCGCCGCGAATTGGTCGAGCACCCGGGCGACGTCCGCCTCGGTGGCACGCGGATAGCGCCCCTCCATGGCACGGAAATAACCGCGGTATTGGGTGACGCCTTGCAGGCCCAGAACGGCATCCAGTGCGGGCGAGTGCCGCACCTGTTCCGCTGGCGTGCGCCAGTAATTGCGCATCGCGGTATTGAGATCTTCGACACCCAGCCCGGCGCCGGCAACCTGTGGGCTGATGCCACCATGCGCGAACAGCACGTCCCCAAGCTGCAAAACAACCGGTTGTTGCCGCAGCCACTGGCCGATGACGGTGTCGGCGGCGTGGGCTGTGGCGTAGCCGCCGATGGCGTTCAACGCGAAGCGAGCGTCCGCGTTGGAGCGGCTTGGATTGGTGCGCAACAGATACTGTTCATGGTTGCCCAGCAGTACATGCACGGCACCACCGGCAATGTCGGCCTGCTGCGACAGCGTGTACAAGCGCCACAGCACCGCAGACACATCGCGGCCACGATCCACGGAGTCACCGAGGATCACCAGGTGCTGGTTGTGGAACGCCCAGTGGCCGGAGCGGTCGGTCACGCCCAGCTGGAAAAGCGCCCGATCGAGGAATCGGATGTTGCCCTCGATGTCGCTCAGCACCGCGATGCGCTCGGGCATCGGGGCCACGGCGGCCGGTATCTGGGCAGGGCGGGGCGCGTAGTCCATTTGGCGCCCGTTGCACTCGATCCGGATCGGCATGGTGCGTGTTTCCAGGTGGCTTGCCCGGTCGATACAAAACCAGTCCGCCGACCAGCCATGATCGCCGTGGTTGCGGATTATCGGTCCGGCGAGAAATCCAGCCAGGTGCACGGTTCCCGTAGCCGCCGTGTAGAGCGGGAACGCGATATCCCGGCCGCCGGGCAGATGAAGTCGCAACCGGGTTGGCGCCCCGCTGACAGTCGTTTCCACCGAGGCGTTGCATAACAAGGCCAAGAGGGTGGCCGCAAAAAGGGCGCACAGCGCCAGCGTGGCAATCAGAATGCGCTGCAAGCGTTTTCGTGGCCGGCGTGACATGGGTTTCTCCGGGCAGTGGTTGTACATGTGGGTTCATGGCGCCGCCAGTGACGGGCAATGGCGGCAAGGGCGTCAAGGAGAGAGCAACACGCGCCAGCAAGGCAACGCGGGCTTCAGCGGGCTTGCGCGGCGTGGCGGGTGGTGGCGGCGTGTGTTGCAGGACGGGGCGCCGTTGTACCCACGATCAACAGCCACAACATGAAAGCCACTTCGCCAAGCAGCACCGGTGTGGCAAGCGATGATGCTTTGTCGATAAAACCGGGGTTGAACAGGCGGATGCCGGCCAGTGCCACGTAGGTCAGGCCATTGAGGACGAGCCAGGCGCCAAGCACACGCGGCATGACCCGTGATTGATAGACCAGGGCACCGAGCGGCAGCAGCCACAGACCCCAGAACACCTCGGAAATGATGCTGCCATAGTCATCGGCGGTGAAGAGCAGGGTGGCGAGCAAGGCATGTTGTGACGCGTCGAAGGACGCAAACAGTGCCGGGTTTTGCAACAGCTTCAACACGGCGATCTGATTGGACAGGCCGTGCAGGGCAAGCGGCGCATCAATCAGCACCAGCAGCGCCATCACGGCAGCGAATTGCGGCTGCACATCCCGCAGCAGGCGATACAAGGCCAGCGCGGTGGCGATGAAGGCCAGTTCCGAGAGCAAGCCAACACCGATCCATGCACGAAACAGGTCGAGGTGGGCCAGCATGTTCGCGGCGGTTGCTGCGTTGTCGCCGGTGACAATAATCTGGCCGGGCGCGTAGATGAGCACGAACGGTCCGGTCAGGACGACGATCAGATAGAACAGACCCGCGATGCGGGCGTTGCGACGGGTCAGATTCATGGCAAGGTCTCGACAGGTGCCGAAGGCGCGGCAGGAATGGGCGGTGACAGGGCGTGCGCGGCCGCGCCAATCCTGGCTGGCGCGGCCGCGCATGTTGCAGGGGAGTGCGGCTTAGCGCTTGGCGCTGCTTGCCGTCGCGCTGCTCAGGTCCAGCGCTTCCTCGCGGCAGTCGTCAATGTCGTCCTCGTGCATGTTGGCGTAGGGTTTGAACGCTGGCAGCGCGGCAGCCAGTTGCCGTTCGGATGCCATCAGCGCGGGCAGGCGATCACACAGCTTCAGGACGTCCTGCTGGATCGGTGCGAGTTTTTCCTGCATCTCGCGCTCGATGCTGTCATCGTCGGCACCGAACAGGGCCTTGAGGATCATCGGGCCGACGGCGTGCATGCCGATTTCGGTGCCGCGGCGACCGATGCGGATGCCGTCAAGCCCGATGGCGATGACTTGCACGCGGTAATCATGCAGGTAGGCCTGCTGTGTGCCATCAAGTGACACCGGCTGACCCTCGATCAGCAGCCTGTCTTGCGGTGTGATCTCGGCTTTGGGCGCATGTTCATCGTCGCTCGACAGGGTCAAGTTGCCGGTGGTGAGCTGGTGTTCGGCGGCATCCAGTTCGGTGTTGGCCTGCTGCAGGGCGGATTTGACGCCGGGAATGATGCCGTCGTGGGCACTTGCCATGGTGGTGGCGCCGACCAGCAGGCCAGCGAGTATCAGTGCTTTGGCGAAATGAACGGATTTCATGACAGGGCCTCGCAGTGTGTGGTGTGAGTCGGAAAGGCGGGACTGCGTTTCATCAAGCGTCGGTGCGCCAGCGGCGCAACCAGATGGCGGCGGCGATCATCACGATGCCGGCGACGGCGCCGATCAGGAACGGCGCGGTCAGCAGCAGCGAGTAGTCGACGTGCAGCACGTTGAACAGGGTGGAGGGATCCTTGATGTCACCCTGTCTGGCCGCGTCGTAGAACTGCTCCGGCATCCAGCTGCCGGGGTAGATGCTGAGCAAGGCGCGGCCGACGATGTTCTTCCAGAACCAGCTCGTTTCGATCCCGATCGAGCCCATCAGATTGAACCAGGACACCAGCACGCCAGCGCCGACCGGCAGCATGATGGCCCACAGGAAGGTGCGCGAACGAGACCAGGCCGAGGCCAGCAGCAGCCAGCCGATTGAGGGCAGTGCCCAGACCACATACAGCGGCAGGTTGGCGATCAGGTTGAAGGCGATGCTGAAGGGGTGCGGCAATGACCACAGCACCTGGCCGAGATTGAAGCCATGGAATGCGGCCACCACGGCGACCAGGATCAGCATGGCGAGGCTGGCCGCGATCGATACCGCAATCGCAATCGCCGGCACCAGCACGGCGGCGCAGAACAACTTGGACAGCACCGTGTCGCGGTCCGACACCGGCAATGATTTCCAGAACAGGATGCTGCGGTCGCGGCGATCTTCGGCCAGCGTGTTCATGGCGTAGAACAGCACCACCACGAACATCACCACGCTGACCAGGAAGGCCGGGCTCATCATGTAGGCATCGATGGCGTAGCCGACCCTGGTCAGATTGTCGGCATCGAGGCTCTTGCTCATGCTGCCGATATCAACGCCGTTGAGACGGATGCCGGCTTTGCTGCGGAAAACTTCGGCCGAGATGATGCCCATCAGGGTTGTCAGCCACACGATCCCGGCGCTCCACACCGGCGCCCACAGAAAGCCGCCGCGGTGTTCCCAGAACTCGCGTTTGACCAGCCAATAGAACGTTTTCATGCGTAGGTTCCTTTCATGGTGGCGACGAACAGGTCGCTGACCGAAGGGCGACGGGTTTCGCCAAGGTGTTCAAGTTGCGCGCGTGGCACACCGTCGAAAAGGCAAATGCTCTTGCCGAACACCTGGCGTTCATCCAGCGGTTGCAGCGCGCGTGCGGCTTCGACGTGGGCCGCATCGACCATCACTTCGGTGAAGCGCTCGCCGACTTCGTCCATGCTGGCGTCGAGGCTGATCTTGCCGTCGCGGATGAAGATGAGGTCGGTGAGGATGTGTTCGATTTCCTCAACCTGATGGGTGGTGACCAGGATGGTCTTGTTCTCGTCGAAATAGTCCTCCAGCAGACGCTGGTAAAACTGCTTGCGATAGAGGATGTCGAGGCCGAGGGTCGGCTCATCCAGTACCAGCAGCCGGGCATCGATCGCCATCACGATGGCGAGATGCAACTGCACGATCATGCCCTTGGACATTTCCTTGACACGCTGCCGTGGCTGCAACTTGGTGTTGGCGAGGAAGCGCTGGCAGCGGGCGCGGTCGAACTTCGGGTGCACGTTGGCCACGAAGTCGATCACTTCATTGACACGAATCCACTTCGGCAACACCGCGACGTCGGCGATGAAGCAGACCTCGCGCATCAGCGCGTCGCGCTGGGTGCGGGGATCGAGGCCACGCACCTTGAGCTCGCCGTCAAAATCAGTCAGGCCAAGGATGGCCTTGAGCGCGGTGGTCTTGCCGGCACCGTTGGGGCCAATCAGGCCGACGATGCGGCCGGGCTGGATTTCCAGGCTGACGTCGTCCAGCGCCTGGGTGGATTTGTAGCGTTTGCGCAGATGGCTTGCGCTGACGATGGCACTCATGATTGCTCCTCCTTGTGCGGCTTGTCGTGTTGCAGCAGTGTCGCCAGATCCAGGCCGAGGCGTTCCAGCCGTGCCCGCAGTGCGGGCCATTCTTCATTGAGGAAGCGTTCGCGTTCGGATGCCAGCAGCGCGTCGCGCGCGCCTTCATTGACGTACATGCCAAGACCCCTTCGTTTTTCCACCAGATTTTCGTCGACCAACTCTTGATACGCCTTTGATACCGTCAATGGATTGATCTGGTAGTCGGCGGCCACCTGGCGCACCGAGGGCAAGGCGTCGCCGGCGTTGAGTGCGCCATCGAGGATCATGGCCACCATTCGCTCACGCAGTTGGCGGTAGATCGGCGCGTTGTCGTTCCAGGAAATGCCCATGGCTCAGCGACCCGGCAGGTGATCGGCGTCGCTGGCGAACGAAAAGTAGGGCATCCGCAGGGCCGATGCGCCGCCGTGACTGGCATGGACGTCCGCAATGCTGCGCGTAGCGGCATGTCGAGGGCGACTGTCGGCGTTGTCCGGGGTGACGATGGTGGCGGGCAATTCGGTCACCTGGACCGGCGGGTGGCGGTGCTGCGAGTGGATGCGCGGCGTGATCACGACGACGGCGATCAGCACCAGCAGCAAGGCGAAGGGAAGGATCAGGGCGGCTAAATTGGCGAGTTTCATGGTGTTCTCCCGGCTTGGTTGCGGTGAGTTGTTGTGCTGCTGAAGCGGTGTTGTAGTGAACTATAACACTAATTTTCGACTTGTCAAGCCCGCCGCTGTCAAGCAGTGGAACCTGGCGCAAATTTCGTTGTCGGAGCTTGGACCCGTTTGCCTTCGCGTGTGGACCGGACCAAAATAGGCGGTCCGCTGCGAGTTGGCGGGACTTTCGAGGCCCGGCGCTTGCCGGATCACATTCAATACCCCAGGAGTTGTTATGAAGCCAGTTGTGCGTCTCACGCTGACTGCGGCCGCGTTTGCGATGGCATTTGGCGCCGCCTCATCCGCGTTTGCTGCCGGTCCGCAGTTGAAAACCGAAAAGGACAAGAACAGCTACATGGTCGGCATGAGCCTGGTCGGCGGCATTCCGGCTCCGGTCCGTGAGGAGCTTGATCCGAAGATCGTTGCGCAGGCAGTGGAAACCATTCTGAGCGGCGGTACCCCGGCCTTGAGCGAAACCGAAGCCCAAACCGTCGGCAAGGCGTTCTCCGAGAAGATGCGCGCCAAGATGCAGGCGCTGGAGAAGCAGGTCGCGGACAAGAACCAGAAGGAAGGCGACGCGTTCCTGGCCAAGAACCGCAGCGTTGCGGGCGTGCACACCACCGCTTCCGGCTTGCAGTACAAGATCGAGAAGCAGGGCACGGGCCCGAAGCCGAAGTCCACCGATACGGTGCAGGTCAACTACGAAGGCACCTTGCTTGACGGCACCGTGTTCGATAGTTCCTACAAGCGCGGTACCCCGGCGACCTTCCCGCTGAACGGCGTGATCCCGGGCTGGACCGAAGCCCTGCAGCTGATGCCGGTGGGCAGCAAGTACACCGTGTGGATTCCGGCCAAGCTCGCTTACGGCGATCACGGCGCGGGTCCGATCGGCCCCAACTCGACGCTGAAGTTCCAGGTCGAGCTGCTGAAGATCGAACCGCCGAAGGCGGCCGAAGCCAAGAAGTAAGCCGCTGGCTTGCGTCTTTGTCTGAAACAGACGGCGCGCCTCGGCGCGCCGTCTGTTTTTCCGGGTCGCCCACGCGGGTGGCGATCCCGTTGCAATGGGTGGAGCGGGCAATGAAAGTCACGATTTTTGGCACCGGCTACGTGGGTCTGGTCACCGGCACCTGTCTGGCTGAAATGGGCAACCAGGTGATGTGTGTGGATGTGGATCAGGCCAAGGTCGAGGCCTTGTGCAATGGACGCATTCCGATCTACGAACCCGGGCTGGAGCCGATGGTGTTGCGCAACCATCAGGATGAACGTCTGCACTTCACCACCGATGCGGCCAGCGGTATCCGTCACGGCGCGGTGATCTTCATCGCCGTGGGCACCCCGCCCGACGAGGACGGTAGCGCCGACATGCGCTACGTGCTGGAAGTGGCGCGTACCATCGGTGCCGAGCTGGACCGCTACGCGGTGGTGGTGAACAAGTCCACCGTGCCGGTGGGAACCGCCGACCGTGTGCGGGCGACGATTGCCGCCGAGTTGGCCAAGCGCGGCGTCGAGGTGCCCTTCGACGTGGTGTCCAACCCGGAGTTCCTGAAAGAAGGCGACGCGGTCAGCGACTGCATGCGGCCGGATCGCATCGTCATCGGCACACGCAGTGAGCGCGCGCTGGAAACGCTGAAGGCGCTGTACGCGCCATTCAATCGCAACCACGACCGCATCGTGGCGATGGACGAGCGCTCGGCCGAGCTGACCAAGTACGCCGCCAATGCGATGCTGGCGACCAAGATCAGCTTCATGAACGAAATCGCCAACATCGCCGAGCGCGTGGGGGCCGACGTGGAACAGGTGCGCCACGGTATCGGCGCCGACCCGCGCATCGGTTATCACTTCATCTATCCCGGCGCCGGTTACGGCGGCTCCTGTTTCCCCAAGGACGTCAAGGCGCTGGAGCGCACGGCCCGTGATCACGGCTACAGCGCGCGCGTACTGGAGGCGGTGGAAGCCGTCAACGCGATGCAAAAGCGCCACCTGCATGACTTGCTGCGACGCCACTTCGGTGGTGATCTCAATGGCCGCCGCATCGCCCTGTGGGGGTTGGCCTTCAAGCCCAACACCGACGACATGCGCGAAGCGCCGAGCCGCGTACTGATGGAAGCGCTGTGGGCCGATGGCGCCAGCGTGCAGGCCTATGATCCCGAAGCAGCGGACGAGGCGGCGCGGCTGTATCCCGGACAAACCGGCCTCACGTTCTGTGACAGCCCGGAGCACGCGCTGGCAGGTGCCGATGCCTTGGTGGTGATGACCGAGTGGAAAGCATTTCGCAGCCCGGACTTCGCCGCCATCCACGCCGCGCTGGCCACCCCGGTGCTGTTCGATGGACGCAATTTGTATGATCCCGCCACGGTGGAAGCGGCGGGCATTGCGTACTACGGTATCGGGCGCGGCCGCAGCGTGCGGCAACCGGATTGAGGCACGGCATGGTGTCTGAAGAACACGTGCAGGAACTGGAAATACGCCTCACCTTCGTGGATGAGGCGGTTTCATCCTTGTCCACCGCTGACGCGGAACTGTCGCTGCGGCTGGCGGCAATCGAGCGCATGCTGACGGAAATGCGCCGCGAGCTGACCGCCTTGCGTAGCGCGGTGGGACACGATGCCCGCGACGAGCCACCGCCGCCCCACTACTGATCGAGCCGCCTCGATGACTGAATCCCTGCGTGACCTGCTGTTGAAAAGCGGCATTGCCAAGACGGTGCCCAAGGCACCGCGTCCCGCCGCGCCGAGCGGCAAGGCCCCAGCCCGCCATGGCCCGGCCAAACCCAAGCCGAAAGCGGCCGATGGCGACATCGATCTTGCCCGGGCCTATGCCGTACGCGCGCAGACCGAAGCGCGTGATCGCGCCCGTGAACAGCGTGAGGCCGAGCAGAAAGCGCGCGCCAAAAAGGAAATGCGACGCAAACTGCAAGCCTTGCTGCAAGGGCAGGCGCGCAACAAGCCGGAGGCCGAGGCCATGCGCCACTTCGAGCATCAGGGCAAGATTCGTCGCGTCCACGTGGATGAGCCCCAGCTGCGGGCGCTGAATGCCGGTGAGCTGGGCGTGGTGCAACTGGCGGGCCGTTACTTGATCGTGTCGGCTGAAGTGGCCCGTGAGGCGGCGGCCATCGATGCCTCCGTGCTGGCCTTGCTGGTGGACCCCACGGCAGCCCCCGGTGTCGACGCTGACGGAATCCCGGACGACTTGATCTGGTGACGTTGCCGGCAGCAGATGCTGTGTGGCTGGTGTTTGCGCGGGCATTCGGCGCGCGGTCGCAAAAGCCATGGTCGGCGGGCGCAAGACGATTCCGCGTCGCCGTTACGCTGCGCGCGGAATGACAGCACGGGTGGCGTGCACGCGACCGCTTGCTGACGCCGCTGTTGCATGCCCAGATGGCTGCAACTTGCTACCATTTTGCCTTTCACGGCGCGCGATACATGACGACGATTCGGCAACAGGTGTGCGTATTGCATGTACGCGCGTGGCGTGAAACCTCGTTGCTGCTGGAATGCCTGACCGCCGATCACGGCCGCGTCGGTCTCTTGGCGCGGGGCGCACGCGGGCCACGCGCGCGGGTGGCGCGGGCGGTGCTGGAGCCCTTTCAGTCGCTTGTCGTCGAGTATCGCGGGCGTGGTGAACTGGCGACCCTGACGGCGGTGGAGCCGGTCGGGCCGCCACGTTTTCTTGCTGGAACGCAGTTGCTGTCGGGGTTGTATCTCAACGAACTGCTGGTGCGGCTGTTGCCACGCTTCGATCACCAGCCGGGTTTGCTGGCGCGTTATGAAGCCACCCTCGATGCGCTGCAATCGGCCGCGGATCTGGCGTGGACCTTGCGGCGCTTTGAACGCGACTTGCTGGCCGTGATGGGGTACGGCATCGAGCTCGACATCGATGCCGACAGCGGCGCGCCGCTCGATCCAGTGCAGGAATACACGCTGGTGGCCGAACACGGCCTGCGGCTGTGGCGCGGTCAGCCTGGATTGCATGTGACGGGCGCCGCATTGCTGGATTTTGCGGCGGATCGGCAACCCGGCAGCGCGGCCATGCCGGGGCTGCGCCGCCTGTTGCGGGCGCAGATCGGCGCACTCGTGGGTGAGCGGGGGCTGGAATCCTGGCGGGTGCTGGACGCCGCCCTCAAGGCCGGCCGGCACGCCGCTTCGGCAGGCTGAACCCACGCCGCAGCGCGGCGGGTGCTACTGTCGCGCTGCGCGTGCGGTGGTGGGAGGGTCGGCGTCGCGGGAGCTGCGCCACGGGTTGATGTCGAGGCCGCCACGGCGGGTGTAGCGCGCGTACACATCGAGCCGTGATGGCTGGCATTGCCGCATCAGATCGACGTAGATGCGTTCGACGCAGTGCTCGTGAAACTCGCTGTGTTCCCGAAACGACACGATGTAACGGAGCAGGGCGGCGCGGTCCAGTCGCGGGCCTTGATAGCGGATATGCACACTGGCCCAATCTGGCTGCCCGGTGACCGGACAGTTGGACTTCATCAGCCGCGTCACCAGCGTTTCATCGGCCTGCTCGGCGTGATGTCGCAGCAGCTCCGCGCGGGGCGGGCCGTAGTGATCGATATCGACGGCGATGTCGTCGATGATTTCGCCACTTGGTGCGAGGATGCGTTCTCCCGCAAAGGCGTCTGGCAGTACCAGCGTGACGGTCACGGCGGCACCGCTGGCGTGGCCGAGATCGTGTTCGAGCTGCGCGATCAGTGCCGCGCTGCTGGCTAGCCGCCGCGAGGCGTAGCCGTAGAGGTAGAGCTTGAGGGACTTCGACTCGATGATGCAGGGCGAGGCCGCGTCGAAACGAATGCGCGCAATCGCCACCTGTGGCTTGCCGCGCGCATCGAGCCAGGACAGCTCCCATGCTGTCCACACATCGCAACCGACGAAAGGCAGCGGCGCGGTGATGCCGATGCCGGCGCGGTTCTGCGCGCGCGGGATCGGGTACAGCAGCGCAGGATCGTAGCCGCCGCCGTAACGGGTGTCCTTGCCGAGTGGGGAATGGCTGACGTCGTTCATGATGAGGTGACGCGTGGCAGGAACCCCGTAGGCGGCAGCGGGTGGCTGCCACCTACGGGACGATCATCAACCCGGCAAGGCTTCGGTGTCGAGCCCGGCTTCCGGATGGGCCGACTCCTCGCGGCTGTGGTCGGTGGCGAGAATCAGGTAGAACGCCGGCACCACGAACAGCGTGAACAAGGTGCCGATCGCCATGCCGGTGAAGATCACCAGGCCCATCGCGTGACGGCCGGCGGCGCCGGCGCCACCGGCCAGCACCAGCGGCAACACGCCGAGCACCATCGCCGCGGTGGTCATCAGGATCGGCCGCAGACGCACGGCCGCGGCTTCCTCGATGGCTTCGCGCTTGCTCTTGCCGAGACGTTGCAGATCATTGGCGAATTGCACGATCAGGATGCCGTGCTTGGAGATCAAGCCCATCAGCGTCACCAGACCCACCTGGGTGTAGATGTTGATGGTGGCGAAACCGAGGTTGATGAAGATCAGCGCACCGAATAGCGCCATCGGCACCGACACCAGGATCACGATCGGATCGCGGAAGCTGTTGAAGAGCGCCGACAAGGCCAGGAACACGATGACCACCGCAAACAGCATGGTGTAAACAAAGCCACCCGATTCCTGCATGAATTGCCGTGACTGGCCGGAGAAGTCCACCGCGTAGCCGCTGGGTGCGACTTCGGCCACGGTCTTGCGCAGGAACTCCAACGCTTCGTTCTGCGTCACCGCGGGGACGCCCTGGATGGTGGCCGAGTTCAGCTGCTGGAAGCGGTTGATCGACTCGGGCACGACCTGGTGCTTGAGTGAGGCAAAGGTCGAGGCCGGAATCACCGAGCCGTCGGCGGCGCGGACGTAGTAGTCCAGCACCTGTGACGGGTTCAGTCGATCCTCGCGCTGCACCTGCGGCATGACTTTGTACGAGCGACCGTCGATGGAGAAGTAATTGACGTAACCGCCGCCCAGTGCCGCACCCAACGCGCCACCCACGTCCTGCAGGTTGAGCCCGAGTAGCGAGACCATGTCCTTGTCCACCACCACGTCGGTTTGCGGGTAGTCGATCTTGAGGTCGGAGTCGACGAAGAAGAACATGCCGCTGGCCTGGGCCTTGGCTAGCACCTTCTGTGCCACTTCGTTCAAGTTCTGGAAAGGTTCGGTGGTCTTGAGCACCATCTGGATCGGCAGACCCTGGGCGCCGGGCAGGGATGGGAACTGGAATGCTGCCACCCGCACACCGGCGATGTGGTTCCATTTCGCCTGCATTTCGGTCTGGATTTCGGCGGCCCCGCGTGAGCGTTGATCCCACGGTTTCAGGATCAGGCCGGCCATGCCGCCGTTGATACCCGGAAAACCGGTCAGCTGGAACATCTGCTGGTACTCGGGGATCGAGCTCGAAATGTCGAACACCTGCTTGGCATAGGTCTGCATCTGTTGTGCGGTGGCATTGGGCGGGCCTTGCATGCTGGCCAGCACCACGCCCTGATCTTCCTGCGGCGCGAGTTCGGACTTCGAGGTGGCGAACAGGTACATCAGGCCGCCAAGCAGGATCACGCCCATCACCACCGGCACCAGCCAGGTGTCGAGGGTGCCGTGCAGGCGACGCAGGTAGGCGCCGTGCAGGCGCTCGAATTGATGGTCGATGAACTTGACGAAACGACCATCCTCCTGTTCCGACTTGAATACGCGCGAGGCCATCATCGGCGACAAGGTGAGGGCGACGATGCCGGATACCGTCACCGCGCCGGCAAGGGTGAAGGCGAACTCGGTGAACAGCGCGCCGGTCAGGCCGCCCTGGAAGCCGATTGGCACGTACACGGCCACCAACACCACGGTCATGGCGACGATCGGCCCGCCCAGCTCACGCGCGGCGAGCAGCGCGGCCTGCCACGGTGTCTTGCCTTCCTCCTTCATGTGGCGGTCGACGTTCTCGACGACGATGATGGCGTCGTCCACCACCAGGCCAATTGCCAGCACCAGGGCGAGCAGGGTCAGCAGGTTGATGGTGTAGCCGAACATCAGCATCACGAAGAAGGCGCCGACCAGCGACAGCGGCATGGCCAGCGCCGGGATGATCACCGCACGCATGGAGCCGAGGAACAGGTAGATCACCAGCACCACGATCAGCAAGGCTTCGATCAGGGTCTTGACCACCTCGTGGATCGAGCTCGAAATGAACTCGGTGGAGTCGTACACGATCAGCCCGCGGATGCCGTTCGGCATCTGCTTGACGATGCCGGGGAAGACATCGCGGACGCGCTGGATCACGTCCAGCACGTTGGCGTCCGGTGCCACCTTGATGCCGATGAATACGGCTTCCTTGCCGTTGAAGGCGACGTTGAGGTCGTAGCTTTCCGAGCCCAGTTCGACATCGGCGACATCGCCCAGCCGGACCACGGCGCCATCGGCCTGTTTGATCACCAGTTGCTTGAACTCGGCAACCGAGTGCAGCGAGGTGTCGGCGGTCAGGGCGACGCTGACCATCTGGCCTTTGGTGTTGCCGAGCGCGGCGAGATAGTTGTTGGCCGCCAGTGCCGTGCGCACGTCGCTGGCGGTCAGTCCGTGTGCGGCCATCTTGGCCGGGTCCAGCCAGGCGCGCAGTGCAAACTGGCGGGCGCCGAAGATCTCCGCGCTCTGCACGCCCTCGACCGCATCCAGTTGTGGCTTGACCACACGCAACAGGTAGTCGGTGACCTGGTTGTTGGCCAGCACGTCACTGTAGAAACCCATGTACATGGCGGCGGTGGTTTCGCCGGCCTGCACATTGATGACCGGCTGCTGTGCTTCGCGTGGCAACTGGTTCAGCACCGAGTTGACCTTGGTGGTGATCTCGGTCAGGGCGCGGTTGGAGTCGTAGTTGAGGCGCAGTGTCGCGGTGATCGAGGACACGCCGCTGGTGCTGGACGAGGACAGGTAGTCGATGCCCTCGGCCTGGGCAATGGCCGCTTCCAGTGGCTGCGTGATGAAGCCGGCGACGGTGTTGGCGTCGGCGCCGAAGTAGGCCGTTGATACCGTGACGGTGGCGTTTTCCGTCTTCGGGTACTGGCGTACTGGCAGGTCTGACACGGCGCGCAGGCCGAGCACCAGGATCAGCAGGCTGACGGTGGTCGCCAGTACCGGTCGGCGAATGAAGATATCGGTGAAATTCATGACGGCGTCACTGTTCCTGCGGCGTCGGATTGGCGTCGTTCGACGGCACCACGCTGTTGTCGATCAATACCGGCGTGCCATTCTTGAGCTTCAATTGGCCGCTGGTGACCACGAGATCGCCGGCCTTGAGGCCTTTGACCACGGCAACCTGGTCGCCGCGGGTTGCGCCCGGGGTGACGAAGGTCTGCGTGACGATGTCAATCGGCTTGCCGTCCTTGTCCTTGCCGGCACCCTTCTCGACCACGTACACGGTGGCGCCATACGGGTTGTAGGCAATTGAGGTCAACGGCAGGGTGAGGTGTTGTTCGACCTTGCCGCTGTCAATTTCGAGGTGGGCAAACATGCCGGGCAACATCTCGGCCTTGGGGTTGTCAAAGCGGGCTTCGACGCGGGCGTTGCGGGTGGCGGTGTCGAGGCGCGGGTCGACCGCAGTCAACTGGCCGCTGAACGCCTGCCCGCCGAGGCCGTCGAAGTGCGCGTGCACGGTGGCGCCGATGCGGGCCTGTTCCAGTTGCTTCTGCGGCAGCGTGAAATCGACGAACACCGGGTCGAGTTGTTGCAACGTGACCACTTTGGTGCCGGAATTGAGGTAGGCGCCGGGGCTGACGGTGATGATGCCGAGGCGGCCGTCGAATGGCGCCCGCAGCTGCTTTTTGTCCAGCACGGCGGACAACTGCGCGACGTTGGCTTGCTTGACCTTGAGGTCGGCGGCGGCGTTGTCGTAGGTAGCGCGGGCGATGGTCTTGGTCGCCAACTGCTTCTTGACACGCTCGTAGGTGACCTGGGCCAGCGCCAGCGCGGCACGCGCCTGGTTGAGGGCGGCGGTGTCGTCGGCGGCGCGCAGCTCCAGCAGCACCTGGCCGGCTTTGACGTCGGCGCCGGATTGGACCAGCACCTTGTCAACGATGCCGGCCACATCCAGCGCGAGATCCGCGCCTTGCGCGGCACGCACCGTGCCGATGGTGGCGATGGAGGGCTGCCAG
>DASSXP010000336.1:0-17176 GCA_035703755.1 Rhodanobacteraceae bacterium
GCCAGCACCGCCGTCAGCGCTGCGCACAGATCGGCACGACAGCTGGCCCCGTTGGCGGTACCGAGGTTGAAATCCGGCAAATGGCCGTCGAACAGCATCGGCACTTCAGCACGGATCGAATGGCCTTCCCACAGCACCACCCGGGCATGGACGCGGCGCAGGCGGGCAAGCTCCGCCATCAGGGCGTCGTGGTACGGCTGCCAGTAGCGGGACACGCGTTGGCGGATTTCCTCGCCGTCCGGTTCGTCACCGGTGCGGTAAATCGACGTACCGTCGAATGCCACGATGGGCACCAGCCCGGTTTCAGCGCGGCCGGGATACAGCGCGTGACCATCACTGGGCCGGTTGAGGTCGACCACGTAGCGCGAGTGGAATGGCCGGATCACGCTGGCACCCAGCGCGCGTGCCAGCGCGTACAAGCGGCTGACGTGCCAGTCGGTATCGGGTGAGCGTTGCGCCGCTGGCGTCATGCGCGCGGCAATGGCCTCGGGGATGGCGCTGCCGTCGTGCGGCAGGCTGACCAGCAATGGCGCCGTGCCTTGATGCAATTCGTAGATGTCGTTCATGCGACCATTGTAGTTCGCGCCACGCCGACGGATGTTCATGACCGCCACGCTCTCCGCCCTGCACCTGTTTCCACTGAAATCCTGCGCCCCGCTGGTGGTCGCCGAAGCCGTGGTAACGCCCCGCGGCCTGCTGCATGATCGCCGTTGGATGGCGGTGGATTCGGCTGGCCGCTTCCTGACCGGACGCAAGCACCCGCGCCTGACCCTGATCCGCGCGACACCGAGCGCAGCAGGCCTGGACTTGTGCGCACCCGCAATGCCGGATTTGGCGCTCGTGGTGGCACCGGAGCGCGAGCGCATCGACGTCACCGTGTGGGACAGCCAGGTAAGCGCCGGCGCGGCGCCGCTCGCCGCCGACGCCTGGATCAGCCAGTTCCTTGGCATCCCGGCACGGCTGGTGCACATGGCCGACGATTGCCTGCGGCCGGTCAGCCCCACGCACTCGCAGCCCGGTGACGTGGTCAGCTTTGCCGATGGCTACCCGCTGCTGCTGATTTCGCAAGCAGCGCTCGACCAGCTCAACCAGCGCCTCGCCACGCCAGTGCCGATGTTGCGCTTTCGGCCCAATCTGGTGATTGCAAACACCGCGCCACATGCCGAAGACGATTGGCGACGCATCCGCATTGGCGGCATCGACTTCGACGTGGTCAAGCCCTGCATCCGCTGCGTCTTCACCACGGTGGATTTCGAGCGCGGCGAGCGCGACCCGAACGGCGAGCCGCTGCGCACGCTGATGGGCTACCGGCGCACCGACAAGGGCGTGGCTTTTGGCCAGAACCTGATTCCGCGCGGCAGCGGCCGGCTTCGGCTCGGCGACCCGGTCGAAATCGAGGCCTGATGGCCGCAGCCGGCCGGATCAGTCGCGCGGCGGCGGTGGCGCCAGCACCTCGCGGGTGCCATTGTGCTGCGGCGCGCTGACCACGCCGTCCTGTTCCATCTGCTCGATCAGGCGCGCGGCACGGTTGTAGCCGATGCGCAAATGGCGCTGTACGCCGGAGATCGATGCCCGCCGCGACTGGGTAACGATCGCCACCGCCTTGTCGTAGAGCGCGTTGTCGCCATCGCCCTCGCCTTCCGCATCCTCGGGCAGGCCGGATTCGTTGATGATCTTGCCATCGCCCATGGTCTGCACGTCTTCCAGCACGCCCTGGATGTAATCGGGCTCGCCCTGCGCCTTCAGCCACGACACCACCTGATGCACCTCGTGGTCATCGACGAAGGCGCCGTGCACGCGCTCCGGCGTCGCGGTGCCGGGCGGCAGATACAACATGTCGCCGTTGCCGAGCAGGGTCTCGGCCCCGGACTGGTCGAGAATGGTGCGCGAGTCGATCTTGCTGGAGACCTGGAAGGCGATCCGGGTCGGGATGTTGGCCTTGATCAGACCGGTAATCACATCCACGGATGGCCGCTGCGTCGCCAGGATCAAATGCACGCCGGCGGCACGCGCCTTTTGTGCCAGCCGCGCGATCAATTCCTCGACCTTCTTGCCGACGATCATCATCATGTCGGCGAATTCGTCGATGATCACCACCACCGCCGGCAGCGGTTGCAACGGGTCGGCGCTGGCCTGTGGCAAGTCGGGGTTGGGCCGGAACAAGGGGTCCAGCAACGGCTGGCCGGAGGCCTCGGCATCACGCACCTTCTTGTTGAAACCGGCCAGGTTGCGCACACCAACGGCCGCCATCAACTTGTAGCGGCGCTCCATCTCGGCCACGCACCAACGCAAAGCGTTGGCCGCCTCCTTCATGTCGGTCACCACCGGCGCCAACAGGTGCGGGATACCCTCGTAGACGCTGAGTTCCAGCATCTTGGGGTCGATCATGATCAGCCGCACGTCTTTCGGGCTGGCCTTGTACAACAGCGACAGCACCATCGCGTTGACCGCCACCGACTTGCCCGAGCCAGTGGTGCCGGCCACCAGCAGATGCGGCATCTTGGCGAGATCGGCCACCGTTGGCCGCCCGCCGATGTCCTTGCCGAGCGCCAGCGTCAACGGCGACTTGGCGCTGTCGTATTCCTTCGACCGCAGGATGTCGGACAGGTACACGGTTTCGCGGCGGCTGTTGGGGATCTCCAGACCGATCACATTCTTGCCGGGGATCACGTCCACCACGCGCACGCTGATCACCGACAACCCGCGGGCAATGTCCTTGTCGAGATTGGACACCTGCGAACCGCGCACACCGGGCGCCGGCTCCATTTCGAAGCGGGTCACCACCGGGCCGGGATAGACGCCGACCACCTTGGCGTCGATGCGAAAGTCCTTGAGCTTGAGCTCGACCTGCCGCGACAGCACCTCCAGTGTTTCCTCCGAATAGCCGGGGCCTTGCGGCGGCGGCTCATCCAGCAGAGCCAATGGCGGCAACAAGCCACCGGGGCCGGAGCCGGCGCCGGTGAACAAGGGAATCTGGCTCTCGCGGGCGGCGCGTTCACTTTTCTCGACCCGCGCCACGGTCGGTTCGATGCGAATCGGGCTGCGTTTGGCCTGTTTGACGGCGTCCACTCGCCGCGCCTCATCGCGCTCAGCACGCGCTGCACGCGCCGCCAACGCGTCGGGTGCCCGCTTCAGCTTGCCACCCAGCCAGCCCAGCAGCACCAGCACCCCGCGCCCCACGCTGTCCATCACCCGAAACCACGACAAGCCGGTCGCCAGCGTCACCGCCACCAAAAACAAGGCCAGCAGGAACAGGGTCGCCCCAAGGTAGCCCACGCCGCGCATCAGCGCGTCGCCCACCACCTGGCCAAGGATGCCGCCCGCCCGCGCCGGCAACGGCGAGCTGCCGTCCACGTGCAATTGGGCGAGCCCGGTTCCGGCGACGAAGAAGGCCACGAAACCGATCAATCGCAGGGTCGGTTCCAGCGCCGAGGTCTCGGCCGGCACGTCCTCCCGTCGTTTCAGAAAACGGACCCCCCACAGCCCCAGCAATACCGGCAAGGCATAGGCGAGGTCGCCAAACAGATACAGCAGCAGATCGGCGCACCAGGCACCGATCCGGCCACCGAAGTTGTGCACCACCGCCGCCGCATCGCCCGCGTGCGACCAACTCGGGTCGGTGGGGCTGTAGCTGAACAGGCACGCGAACAGGTACAAGGCGATGGGCAGCAATACCAGCACCACCGCCTCGCGCAGACGCCAACGCACCTCTTCGTGCAGCGTCGGCTTGTCGGGCTCCTCGATTTTCTTTGCCGCGGACGTGCGTGCCACGTTGCGTTTCACCCTGAGGTTTACCCGACAAGCTACTGATAAGGAATGGTTTATACCATGCCTTGCAGCGCCGGGTGCACCAATTTCCCGCCATCCACATTGATGCCGGACGCCAACGGCGCGTAGTCACGCCACGACGCCCCGGCCGCCAGACGCTGCACGTACGGCAGGATCGCGGCGGAAATCGCCACCGACGAGGTCTGCGGCACCGCACCCGGCATGTTGGTGACGCAGAAGTGGGTCACGCCATCGACGTCGTAGGTCGGTTCCTTCCAGGTGGTCGGCCGCGAGGTTTCGAAGCAGCCGCCCTGATCGATGGCGATATCGACCAGCACGCTGCCCGGCTCCATCGCCTTGACCATCTCGCGGGTCACCACATGCGGCGCCTTGGCGCTTGGCACGAGCACCGCACCGACCACCAGATCGGCGTCACGCAATTGATCGGCCACCGACGACTCATAGGAGTACAGCGCGGTGACGTTTGATCCCAGCGCCATCATCTGCTCCAGACGATCATGCCGCTTGTCGAACACCACCACGTTGGCGCCTGCGGCCGCGGCCAGCGCCGCCGCGTTGCCGCCGGCAGCCCCCGCGCCCAGCACCACCACCTTGCCGCGCGGCGTCGAGGCCATGCCACCCAAGAGCTTGCCCTTGCCACCCTGCGGCCGGTGCAGCAACGTGGTGCCGCACTGGGTTGCAATACGGCCGGCAATCACCGACATCGGATGCAGCAACGGCAAACCGCCATGGTCTTCCACCGACTCGAAGGCCACGCCGGTCAGGCCGATCTCGAGCAGACGCTTGGTCAGCTCCGGCTCGGCCGCCAGATGCAAGTAGCAAAACAGCAGATGATGCTTTTGCAACAGCGCCAAGTCACCGGCGATCGGCTCCTTCACCTTGACGATCAGCTCGCCCTTTTCGTACAGCGCGGCGGCATCGGGCAGGATGTGGATGCCACGGCTGGTGTAGGCCTCGTCGCTGAAGCCGCTCTTCTGACCGGCACCGGACTGCAAAAAGACATCATGACCGCGACGCACCAGATCGGCGGCGGCGGCGGGCTCCAGGGCCACACGGCCCTCAAGAGTCTTGGTTTCAGACGGAATACCGATACGCATGTAAGGCGAACCTCGATAGTGAAGTTGAGTGAACGTGTCAAAATGGCTTGATTCGCTGTCTTCCGCTCCCCATCCTGTGTGGAGCAAAGCCCAACCGCACGCGACCCGCGCGTGTGGTTTCAATGGCAAAAAACAACAAGACCAATCCTGAAGGATTATACATGAGCACCCCTCGGCACAGCCGTCTTTTGATCCTCGGTTCCGGCCCCGCCGGCTACACCGCCGCGGTTTACGCCGCCCGCGCCAACCTCAAGCCGGTGCAGATCACCGGGCTGGAACAAGGCGGTCAATTGACCACCACCACCGACGTCGACAACTGGCCCGGCGACGATCAAGGCGTGCAAGGCCCGGCGCTGATGCAACGCATGCTGGCGCACGCCGAACGCTTCGACACCGAGATCGTGTTCGACCACATCCACAGCGCCGATCTGGCGCAGCGGCCGTTCCGCCTCAAAGGTGACAGCGGCGAATACACCTGTGACGCGCTGATCATCACCACCGGCGCCACCGCCAAGTACCTCGGCATTCCCTCCGAAGAAGCCTACAAGGGCAAAGGTGTCTCCGCCTGCGCCACCTGCGACGGATTTTTCTACCGCAATCAGGATGTTGCCGTGATCGGCGGTGGCAATACCGCAGTCGAGGAAGCGCTGTACCTCGCCAACATCTGCAACAAGGTTTACCTGGTGCACCGCCGCGACACGCTGCGCGCGGAGAAGATCATGCAGGACAAACTGTTCGAGAAGGCCGCCGCCGGCAAGATCGAACTGGTGTGGAACCACACCGTCGACGAAGTGCTGGGCAACGAAAGCGGCGTCACCGGCGTGCGCGTCAAGCATGCCCAGGATGGCAGCAGCCGCGACATCGCCGTCAGCGGTTTCTTCGTCGCCATCGGCCACACCCCGAACACCGGCATCTTCGACGGTCAGCTTGACATGAAGAATGGCTACATCGTCATTCGAACCGGTCTGGATGGCATGGCCACCATGACCTCGGTCCCCGGCGTGTTCGCGGCCGGTGACGTCGCCGATCAGGTCTACCGTCAGGCAGTCACCTCAGCCGGCTTCGGCTGCATGGCCGCACTCGACGCCGAGCGCTGGCTGGACCAGCAGAACCTCAACGGTTGAGCATGACGGAGATCGGTTTCATCAAACGAAGCCGATCTCCGATTCACCGCGCATCGACGCCACCATTTGCACCATCTGCGCCGGCAGCATCAGCTCCAGCGTCACCGGCTGGCCTTCGTTGGTGCCATCAAAACGCATCTGCACGAAAGCGCCGCCGGTATCGACCTCATGGCACTGGATGTGCGGCCCCATCGGCCCTTCGCTGAGATAGGGCTTGATCGCCCCACCCAGGGCTTCGAGCGCCTGTGGAAACAGCAAGACGGCGTAGTTGCGGGTGCTCATGCAGCAGCTCCTGTCGGTGCGGCGGGTTACGGGTGAATCGGCCTTAAGGCAACGCGGATAAAGTCGCGCAATCGCCATGGCGTTCAGACGGCTCGCCAGTCGTGCTGCGTGGCGCAGGCAAGGCGGGCTGCCTTGCCAAGCCGCGCGGGGCGGCTGGCGAGCCGTCTGGACGCTACCCGTTTTGGAACAAGATCAATGGTTTGGGCGGCACCTGTCTGCGCCGAGCTCACGCGCGCGCTGCCTTGAAAGACAGCCAGTCTGTCGGCGTCAGCGCACCCGCGATCTCGACGCAGACAGGTACCGTGGCGTTTGTGCCACTTTATCAGCGTTGCCTTAATGGCATCATAGCGATTTGCCACACGCCCACACCATGCACCGATTGCTGCCCTGCCTCGCCTTGTTGCTGCTCGTACTCTGCGCCAGCGCCAAGGCCGCCGACGAAACCTGGATGACCGTGCTGGCCGATGGTCGCAAGGTCGGCAGCGCCCACAATCAGCGCACGGTGACGGGCGACACGGTCATCAGTCGGCAGTCGCTCACGTTGGTGTTTGAACGCAGCGGCACCCATCTGCGTGTCAGCAGCGTGGAAACCGACACCGAAACGCTCAGCGGTGAACCGCTCGCCTTCGAGTCCCGTACCGACAGTGCCGGCAGCCGCAGCGAAGTCCGCGGCACCCGCCAGCCCGACGGCCGCTTTGCGTTGACCCGCCGCGTCGGCAGCAGCACGCAGGAGAGCCTGCTCGATTGGCCCGCCAACGCCTTGCTCGCTGAAGGTCAACGACTGGCCAGCCTGCACGCGCTGAAACAGGCGGGCGACACTCTGGCGCTGGTCGCCTACGACCCGCAAAGCGGCGCAGCGCTGCACCTCACTGCCACCGCCATCGGACCCGAAAAAGTCGACCTGCCGGGTGGCGAAGAAACCTTGTTGCGGGTGGAGGAGACGACCGCGTTGCCGGTAGGCGAGACGCGATCGACCGTGTGGCTGGACAGCACGGGCAATGCCCGCAAGATTCGCCTGCAAGCGGCCGGCATCACGCTCGACATGCTGGCGTGTTCAAAAGCCTGCGCCGAGGCGCCGACCCAGGCAGCCGACGTATTCGCCCACAGCATGACGCAGCTACCGCGCCGCCTGACGCCGCGCGACCTCGCCGGCACCCTGCGTTACCACCTGCGCTCCCGCGACGGGCGACCGTTGCACTTTGCCACCACCAATGAGCAACGCGTCGAAAGCGACGGCAAAAATGGCTGGCTGGTTCGCGTCGGGCCAGCCGACGGTAACCGCGAAGCCGCACCCACGGCCGACGACACCCACGCCAACGCCTGGCTGCAAGCGGACAACGCCGAGATTCGCACCGCCGCCCGCAAAGCCGTCGGTACGCTGGTCGACAGCGACGCCCGGATGCGCCGACTGACCGCCTTCGTGCGTCAACACATCCGCGACAAAGACCTGTCTGTCGGCTACGCAACCGCGCTCGACACCTTGCACTCGCGCCAGGGCGACTGCACCGAGCATGCCGTGCTGCTGGCGGCATTGGCGCGCGCACTCGATATCCCGGCCCGCGTCGTGACCGGGCTGGCGTATGCGCCGAACTATGCCGGGCAAACCAATGTGCTGGTACCCCACGCCTGGGTGCAAGCCTGGGTCAACGGGCGTTGGCACAGTTTTGACGCCGCACTGGGACAATTCGATGCCGGCCACATCGCCCTTGATGTCGGCAACGGCGACCCGTGGCGCTTCTTCGCCGGCCTCGACACCCTGGGTCGCATCCGCGTGGACGGGGTGCGCAAAATCAGGCCCTGAGTGCCAGCCGTCGCCGCACGAATCGAGCCACCATCAACAGGGCCAGATACAGCGCCAACAACGGTGCCAGCAAAACCATCCAGATCGGCCACAGATTGGACCCGGCAACCAAGGCGAACAACGAAAACAGCAGCGCCGGTCCCATCAACGCCAACGGCAACAGAGCCAGCGTGCGCCACCCGCCTTGCCAGCGCAGTGGCAAGACAATTTGCAGCAGCAGGTACAGCATTGGCGACAGCGCGATCAGCGGCCCGAGCCAGTCCAGCCCATCGGCCGACTCCGCTGCCGCGGCTTGCCGCGCGACCAAGGTCGACTGCTGCTGCGCCAAGGTCTGCACCCACGGCGCCACCGACAGCGCCGGCGCGCCGGCGCTCCAATCGGCCCGGATCGGCACCTGCCGGCGTGCCAGTGGTCGCCAGTCGGCGTCATACAGGCCGACCTCGACGGCGTCGATGCGCGTGTCCTGACGATACGCGATCCAGGCCAGCACCTCGCCTTCACCCGCAGGCCACAACGGTGCCGCGTTGCTCATGCCGGCAACCGGTTGCCCACCCAACAGACCGCGCGCTTGCACCCGCACCGGCTGCTCGCTCTGGTAGCCGGCCTTCACATGCAAGCCCACTCCCAACGGCAGGCTGCCGCCAGCCGGATCGGTCGCCAGCACGGTGAGCCGGCTCTGCGCCAATACGCCATCAGCCAGCAATACCAGCAGCAGCAGCACGCCGAATCGAACCGTTCGCATGGGCCTTCCCCATTGCATACCGCCGTCATCATGCCCGCAGGCCGCCTGACAAACCAGTGCCGGCGACGAAAGCGGCGGAAGCAGGTAAATTAGGCAGACATTTACCAGAGCCCGCCATGACCGCGCCATCAAACCACGTCCGCCTCGTCGAAGTCGGTGCCCGCGACGGCTTGCAGAATGAGCAGACCCTGCTGCCGGCGGCAATGAAAATCGAGCTCATCAACCGGCTTTCGGCAACCGGTTTGAAATGCATTGAGGCGACCAGTTTCGTCAGCCCCGCCTGGGTGCCGCAGCTGGCCGACGCCGCCGAGGTTTACCACGGCATCCGCAAAGCGACCGGGGTCAGCTATCCGGTGCTGGTGCCGAACCTCAAGGGCTACGAACGGGCGCGCCAGGCCGGCGTCACGGAAATCGCCGTGTTCACCGCCGCCAGCGAAGCTTTCAACCGCAAGAACACCAATGCCGGCATCGATGAATCGCTGCAGCGCTTCGCGCCGGTGATGGAGCGGGCGCAGGCCGATGGCGTATCGGTGCGTGGTTACGTTTCCACGGTGCTCGGCTGCCCGTACCAGGGCGAGGTCGCCGTGGCCGAGGTGGTGCGGGTGGCCGAGCGCTTGTACCGCATGGGCTGCCATGAAGTGTCGCTGGGCGACACCATCGGCGTCGGCACGCCCGGCAAGGCGCGGGCCATGTTGCACGCGGTCGCCAGCGCGGTACCGATCAAGTCGCTGGCCGTGCACTTCCACGATACCTACGGTCAGGCGCTGGCCAATATTCTGGCGTGCCTTGAGGAAGGCGTGCGGGTGGTGGACAGCGCGGTCTCCGGCACCGGCGGCTGTCCGTATGCCAAGGGCGCCACCGGCAACGTGGCCAGCGAGGATGTGGTCTACATGCTGCATGGCCTCGGCATGGCGACCGGCGTGAATCTGGATACACTGGCCGCAACCGGACTGTGGTTGTCGCAGCAACTGCAGCGTGGCAGCTCCAGCCGGGTTGCGCGGGCATTGGCCGCGCAGGCCGGCTGACTGCAAGGGTTTTCTTTGGAGCGTCGAGTAATGAATGCGGACCCGCCGCCGCCCGCCGCATCGCCCGCCTCACCGCCCCCGAATGAGCCGATCGATCCGGCCCGCATCGAGCACACACTGAACGCCCTGCAAAGTCTGCACGACAAAGCCGTGTCCACCCCTGGCCGCCGGGTGCTGACCGAGGTCATTCATGTGCTGCGCGGCCTGCTCGGCGACAACGAAGCCAACCTCGCCCGCTATCGCACCTTGATCAACGCCGTCCCCGATGCGGTCACTCTGCACGACGAGAACGGCCGCATTCTGGACGCCAACGATGCGGCGGAAAAGATCTACGGCTATCCGCTGGCGACCTTGCGCACACTGAGCGTCAGCGACCTCAATCCGAATCTCGCTCCGAATCACCTGCAACAGCTGTGGATCGATTTCCAGCCCGGCCATACCGTCACCGATGAAACGCTGAACCGCCACGCCGACGGCAGCAGCTTTCCGATCGAGGTGCACTCCAATGCCTACCTCGACAACGGCCAGCGGCGGATCATCGCGGTGGCGCGCGACATCAGCGAACGGCGCCATGTCGAAGCGGAGCTGCGGGCATCTGAAGCGCGCTACATTCAACTGCTGGGCGCCATGGACAAAGGCGTTCTGGTGCAGGATGAACGCGGCTTCATCGTCTCGGCCAACCCCGCCGCCTGCCGCTTGCTGGGCATGGATGAGCAAGCCCTCAAACAAATCAGCCGTACCGATCTTGGCAACTGGAACTTCGTCGATGACAGCGGCCATGAACTGGCCGACCGGGATTTGCCCGGCATCCGCGCGCTGATTACCGGGCTGGCCATCGACAGCACGCTGGTAGGCGTCTACATCCCGCACTTGCATGCGTATCGCTGGCTGTCGGTCAGTTCGGTGCCGGATGTCGATCCGGCCAGCGGCCGCACCCGGCAAGTCATCAGCACCTTCAGCGACGTCAGCGCGCTCAAGCGCGAAGCCGAGATGTTTCGCGCCACCCAGAAGCTGGGCGAGATCGGCTGCTGGGAGCTGGATGACCTTCGCGGCACCCTGTTCTGGACTGAACACATGTACCGCGTCCACGACCTGCCGCCGGATCGCCCGATCACCGAAGCGCGCGCACTGTCCTTCATGACCGTCGACTCGCGCGCGGCGCTGGTGGCCGCATTGGGCGAGGCGCGCCTGCACGGCACCCGCTTCGAACTCGAACTTGAGCTCAATACCGCCATCGGCCGCCACCGCTGGGTCAGCTTGCGCGGTCAGCCATTGCAACGCCATGGCCGCATCTATGGCGTGATCGGCACCTTGCAGAACATCGATGGACGCAAGGCGATCGAGGATCAGCTGCGTCGTCAGGCGTGTATCGACCCGGTCACCAATCTTGCCAATCGGGACGCGATTCTGGCCGTACTCGACGATGCTCTCGGGCGCGCCGACGACGCCAATGGCACGGCGTTGTTGTACGTCGACCCCGACCGCTTCAAGGTACTCAACGACATGCTCGGCCACCGCGTCGGCGATCGTCTGCTGTTCGAGGCGGCGCAACGCTTGCAGGAATGCGTCAATGGCGAGGCCGTGATCGGCCGCTATGGCAATGATGAGTTTCTGTTGGTCATCGAGCGGCGCCGCCACGCCAGCCAGGCGGACGCTCTGGCACGCCGCGTGGTGGAAGCCTTCACCCGGCCGTTCGAGCACGAAGGCGAACGTTTCGCACTGACCGTTTCCGTCGGTGTGGCCGAAAGCCCGGTCGATGGCGGCAGCAGCCAGACCCTGCTGCTGCATGCCGATGCCGCCATGCGTGAAGCCAAGCGCCGCGGCCGCAACACCTGGCGCAGCTGGCGTGGCTCACACGAAGCCGATGGTGGCGAAGAACAGCAACTGCTGGCGGTATCGCAGCTGCGACTGGCGCTGGACAACGACGAATTTCACCTCGTCTACCAGCCGCAGGTGCGCCTGTCCGACGGCAAGGTTTGCGGCATGGAGGCACTGCTGCGCTGGCACAGCCCCACGCTAGGCGCACAGTTGCCCGCCGCTTTCATTCCGCTGGCCGAAAGTACCGGCGACATCGTTCGCATCGGCGCCTGGGTGATCGACGAAGCCTGCCGTCAATTGCGCCACTGGCGCGACCACGGCCTTGCCATCGAGCGCATGGCGGTGAATGTGTCCTATCGCCAGGTGCTGAGCGGCAAACTGGTGGAAACCGTCGCCAAAGCCTTGCGTGACTACGCGCTGCCCGGCTCCGCGCTGGAACTGGAGATGACCGAGCGCGTGCTGATCGAGAACGTCAGCGATGCCCAGGAAACCTTTCAGGCATTGAAACATCTCGGCGTCATGCTGGTGATCGACGATTTCGGCGAGGGCTACTCCTCGCTCAACTATCTGCGCAACCTGCCGCTGGACGGCATCAAGATCAGCCACAGCTTCATGCACGGCATCCCGGCCAACAATACCGATGCGGCAATCTGCGAGGCCATCGTCCGTATCGCGCGCAGCCTGGGTTTGCGGCTGGTAGCCGAAGGGGTGGAGACCGAAGCGCAACGGGAATTTCTGCTGGCGCTTGGCACCGGGATGGCTCAAGGCTATCTGTTTGCGCGGCCGCAACTGGCCAGCGACATACCCGCTACGCTGGCGCGCCTGAACCAGACCTTCAAACCGACAGCCCTCCGCACATGAGCCCAACGTTCTCGATTCGCCCCATCGCCCACGCCGACGACGCCGCGATGGAATCCATCATTCGCCATGTGATGCCGGAGTTCGGTGCCGACGGCGCCGGTTTCGCCATCCACGATGCGGAAGTCTCGGCCATGACGGCCGCCTACGCGGCACCGCGCCACGCCTATTTCGTGCTGGAGCACGCCGGACTTGTCGTCGGCGGGGCCGGATTCGCGCCGCTGGCTGGCGGCGATGGCGACACCTGCGAGCTGCGCAAGATGTACTTCCTGCCCACCGCACGCGGCCACGGCGCCGGCAACGCCATGCTGGCGCACTGCCTGAATGCCGCGCGCGAAGCCGGCTTCCGGCGCTGCTACCTCGAAACCCTGACCGGCATGGACGCCGCGCAGGCCTTGTATCGGCGCCACGCCTTTCAGCCCATGCCAGCGCCACTGGGCTGCACCGGCCACCACGGCTGCAACCGATGGTTCATCCGCGAATTGTGAGCGCCATGCCTGCCATCCGCCCCGCTTGCGGCGACGACGCCGTAGCCATCCACGCGATCTACGCGCCGCACATCGAAAGCGGCGTCGCCACCTTCGAAACGGCCGTGCCCACGGTGGCCGCCATGCGCGAACGCATCCTGGCGCGCCTGACGCATTATCCCTGGCTGGTGTGGGAAGAGGCCGGAACCGTGCTGGCCTACGCCTATGCCGGCCGCTTCCGCGAGCGCGCCGCCTACGACTGGATCGCCGAGACCTCGATCTACGTGCACCCCGCCGCGCAAGGCCGCGGCATCGCGCGGCGGCTCTACGGCGTGCTGCTGAAGGCGATGCGGCTGCAAGGCCTGACCCAGGCGATGGGCGTAATCACCCTGCCCGGCGCCGCCAGCGTGGCGCTGCACGAATCCATGGGCTTCGTGCCGGCCGGCGTGTGGCAGCAGAGCGGCTACAAGCTGGGGCAATGGTGGGACGTGGGCGTATGGCAGCTGATGCTGCAAACGCCATCGCAACCGCCAACCGCCGTGACACCCTTCGCCGCGCTCGCCGGTTCCCAAGCGCTGCGCGAGCTGCTGGAATAGCCCGCAACCAGCCGGACCCCCGGCGCCCATCCCAACCACCACAAGGAACGTCCCATGTCGTCCAGCCTCAACAAGCCCTCCGCCGCCTTCGTCGCCGCCTCCTGGGTGGCACTGATCACCGGCTTCGGCGTCTACCTCGTTGGCCTGTGGAACGCCAATATGCAGCTCAACGAAAAGGGCTACTACTTCACCGTGATGATGTACGGCCTGTTCGCCGCGGTGTCGCTGCAAAAAAGCGTGCGCGACCGCCTCGAAGGCATCCCCGTCACCGCCATCTACTACGGCCTGAGCTGGGTCTCGGTGCTCTTGGCGGTACTGCTACTGGTGGTGGGCCTGTGGAACGCCACGCTGGCCGCCAGCGAGAAAGGCTTCTACGCCATGTCCTTCGCGCTGGCGCTGTTCGCCGCCATCGCCGTGCAAAAAAACACCCGCGACAACGCCGCCTTGCAGAGCAGCCGCGCCGATTGAGGCATCGGCCTGACCCGGGTGACGCACCGCGCCACGACGGCGCGTGGCGCTCGGCTAAACTGTCGCATTGAATTCACTCGGCGGACTTTCCATGCAGCTCAATCAGGTCAAGGCGATCATCACCGGCGGCGCCTCCGGTCTCGGCCACGCGGTGGCGCAGCACCTCGTCGCCCACGGCGCCCAGGTGGCGCTGTTCGACGTCAACGAGGAGAAGGGCCAGGCGGCCGCCAAGGAACTCGGCGCCGCCGCGCGCTTCTTCCGCACCGACGTTACCAGCGAGGACGGCGTGGCCACCAATGTGGCCGCCGCGCACCACGCGATGGGCGGGCTGAACCTGGTGATGAACTGCGCCGGCATCCTCGGCGCCGGCCGCGTACTGGGCAAGGAAGGCGCGATGCCGCTTGCCACCTTCGCCAGCACGGTGATGGTGAACCTGGTCGGCAGCTTCAACGTGGCCAAGGCCGGCGCGGCGCTGATGCAAGGCAACGAAGCAGGCGAGGACGGCGAGCGCGGCGTGATCGTCAATACCGCTTCCGTGGCCGCCTTCGAGGGCCAGATCGGCCAGGCCGCCTACTCCGCCTCCAAGGGCGGCGTGGAGGGCATGACCTTGCCGATGGCGCGCGAGCTGTCGCGCTTCGGCATCCGCGTGGCCACCATCGCGCCGGGCATCTTCTGGACGCCGATGGTGGACGGCATGCCCGAAGCCGTGCAGCAGTCGCTGTCGGCCTCCATCCCCTTCCCCTCGCGCCTGGGCAAGCCGGAGGAGTTCGCGCAAACCGTGGCCTTCATCCTGACAAACCGCTACATCAATGGCGAGACGATTCGCCTCGACGGCTCGGTGCGCTTGCAGCCGAAGTAACCCAATCCACGGAAAACGGCGGCGACGCCAGCTTTCCGCCTTTCGAACCCCAAACCTCGAAACCCGACCAAAAAATGAAAGCCTCCGACACCAAGAAAGGCAACGTCGTCGAACACGATGGCGCCGTTTATCAAGTGCGCGACATCGAACGCTCCTCCCCGACCGCGCGTGGCGGCAATGTCACCTTCCGCTTTACGCTGTACTCGATCCCCGGCGGGCGCAAACTCGACCTCAGTCTGCGCGCCGACGACGACCTCAAGGAAATGGAACTCAGCCGGCGACAGGCCAACTTCTCCTACATGGACGGCGAGACCTTCGTGTTCATGGATGCCGAGGACTACACCCAGTTTCTGCTCGGGCCGGAGTTGATCGGCGACAACGCCGGCTACATCGTGGCCGACCTCGAAGGCTATTACGTGCAGTTGATCGACGATGCGCCGGTGGGCTTGCAGATTCCCACCAGCGTGATGCTGGAAGTCGTCGACACCGCACCGGAGCTCAAGGGCGCCAGCGCCACCAAGCGCAGCAAGCCCGCCACGCTTCAGACCGGCATCGAGATTCAAGTGCCCGAATACATCACCGTGGGCGAGAAGGTGTGGGTCAACACCACCACCGGCGAGTTCGGCGGCCGCGCCTGAGCATCGGCTTCAAACCGGCTGTCGTGCCACCCAGCGCTGCGCCATCCGTCGCAGCGACGGGTCCACGGTGTCGTCGCTCGCCAGCGCGGTGATTTCGCGCCAGGCCAGCGCGTTGGATTCGTCGCTGACGACGAAGTTTTCATCCACGCCGGCGCGCACCACGTAGCGCACATCGTAGTGCCAGTGCTCCGGCTCGACGCCACGCGCCGGGATGCGGTGACGATCCAGATCGAAGATCGCCGGCGCCACCCGCAGGCCGGACAAGCCGGTTTCTTCCTCGGCCTCGCGCAGGGCCACACGCGCCAGATTGGTATCGCCGTCGGCATGGCCGCCCGGCTGCAACCAGCGGCCCAGTTTCTTGTGGTGGGTCAGCAAGCTGCGCTGGCCATCGGCGCTGACCACCCAGGCCGAGCCAGTGAAATGGCCGCTGTGACAGCTGCGCAAAAACGCATCCGGATGCCGCCGCAGGAAATCCCGGTACAGCGTGGCCAGCGTGTCATCACCCTCACGCGCGGCAAAGTCCGTCAAGGCGGCGGACAGATCTTTGCCGCCACGGTCGGTTTGGTCGAGGTCCAGCCATGACATTTGGCGCTTGTCCGGAATCCAAGGGGCAAGTATGGTACGGCGGGCTGGCGCGGCTGCGCGAGCCCGTTGCATTTCGAGGGGAGATGCAAGCGGTCACCACCCGATTCAAGACACGCCGGCCTTCGGTTCCCCCTGCAGGCGCGACGTGGTTGGGAGCACAAATGATCTTCTGGCGCACCAAGCCGCTCGACAAGATTCTCGAAACGGCAGAGAAAAAAGCACTCAAGCGACAGCTTGGGCCCATCCAGTTGACCCTGCTCGGCATTGGCGCGGTGATCGGCACCGGCATCTTCGTGCTGACCTCGGAGGCCGCGCAGAAAGCCGGCCCCGGCATGATGCTGGCGTTCGTCATCGCGGCCGTGGTCTGCGGTCTGGCCGCGCTGGCCTATGCGGAACTGGCCGCCATGGTGCCGGTCTCCGGCTCGGCCTACACCTATACCTACGGCGTGATGGGCGAATTGATCGCCTGGATCGTGGGTTGGGCACTGGTGCTGGAATACGCCATCGGCGCCACCGCAGTGACCGTCGGCTGGTCCGGCTACATGAACGGTCTGCTGAACAGCGGCCTGTTCGGACTGGTGGAACCCGGCTCCCTGTCACTGCCGACCTGGCTGCAAACGGGCTACTACTCCGGCGGCGGCTTCAACCTGCTGGCCTTCCTGATCGGTCTCGCGGTGACTTGGCTGCTGGTGATCGGCACCTCCAAGAGCGCCCGCGTCAACGCGGTGCTGGTGGCCATCAAGATCATCGCCCTGACTGCTTTCATCGTGATCGCGATCCCGGCGGTCAAGAGTGAAAATCTGGTCCCGTTCCTGCCCGGCGGCTGGGGCAACCCGGTCGGCAGCAACGGCATTGGCGTGCTGGGTGCGGCGGCGTCGATCTTCTTCGCCTACGTCGGTTTCGACGCGGTATCCACCGCCGCCGAGGAAACCAAAAACCCCAACCGCAACATCCCGATCGGCCTGATCGGCGCACTGATTATCTGCACCATCTTCTATCTGCTGGTTGGCTACGGTGCCGCCGGTTC
>DASSXP010000034.1:0-3290 GCA_035703755.1 Rhodanobacteraceae bacterium
GACGCGGCTCATCGCGCCGCCGCCGCTGGGCACGCGGTAGACGTCGTAGCTGTACGGTGCCACCTGGTTGCTGCGCAGGTAGAACCAGCGGCCGTCCCCGCTCAACTGCGGATGGCTGGTTTCGAACGAGCCGCCGGTCAGCGCCCTGGGCTTGCCGTCCAGCGCCTTGGTGTAGAGATGCGAATAGCCGTCCTGCTCGCTCAGGTACCACAGCGTGCGGCCGTCCTTCAGCCAGCCGAAATCATTGAAGTTCCAGTTGATCCAGGCGGAATCGGTGAGCCGCTGCTGGTTGACCAGCGCGTGTTTCGCAAAATCGACGCTGGCGATCCAGCGATCCTTGTTGTCGATGGCACGCAGCTGGATCGCGGCGTTGCGGCCGTCGTCGCTCCACACGATGCCGCCGCCATTGTCGGCGCTGAGCACGGTGACCGGTCGCACCGCCGGCGCCTTCAGCGCCTTGGCCTGGTCGTCCTTGCCGGCCTTCCGCAACGCGGCGATGGCTTTTGCGCGCAGCTCCTTCAGCGGATCGTCCTTGATCCCGGGCAGCGTGTCGCTGGCCAGCGGCCACGACCGGTGAGCGGTCAGGTCCAGCAGCAGCAGGGACTGCGGCGCCGGATCGTTGCGCCCCACGTAGACGCGGGTTTCCTGCTGCTCGGGGTAGCCGGAGCCGGTGACATAGTGGGTGAGCTCGGGCGCCTTGCCCGCCTCGCGGTCTTTCGGCATGGTGACCAGCAGCAGCCAGCGGCCATCCGGCGACAGCTCGCTGTCGACCAGGCTGACCTTGTCGCCGAGGAAGAACGGCGGCGGCGCGCGGCCCGGATCGGCGGCGGCCAGCGCCTTGTCCTCGTCGCGCCGGGCCTGCTTGTCGGCCTTGATCTGGCGCAGCGTCTTGAACAACTCCAGCTGCCGCTCGCCCAGCGCGTCGGGCTGCTTCGCCTGCGGATCGTCGACGAACTTCAACACCGCCGCGGGCGCGGTGACGCCGCTGGCCAGGTCGTGGCTGTACCAGTCGTTGCCGTCGCGGAACTGCAGGGCGCGGCCATCGGCCGAGAAGCGCGGCGCGGATTCATCCTGCGGCGTGCGGGTGACCTGGCTGCGCCGGCCGCTGGCCAGGTCGACCAGGAAGACGTCGCCGTGCAGGACGAACGCCGCGTGCCGGTGCTCGCGATCGAACACCGCCGGGCCGTCCGCCTGCACCAGTGCCGCCGGGTCCAGCTTCACGCCCTGGCCACCCGCCGGATCGACGCGGTACAGATCGCGCAGCGGGCTGCCGTCGCGCTTCAGCGAGTAGTAGACCTGCCGACCATCCACGCTCCAGTACGGCGACTCCACCGCCTGGCCGATCCAGTCGGGGTTGGCCATGATGGTTTCCAGGTCGAGCGGCGTCGACGCCGGTGCGGCGGCCACTGCCAGCGGCGCGACGGTCAAGGCAACGAGAGCGGCAAGCAGCAGTCGACGCATGGATTCCTCCCGGACAAAAAGCCAGCATAGCCGAGCCGACACGCCGAAGCCGGAGCACCGTGCCAAAGGTCAGGGATCGCCGGCCCGCCGCCGACTGCACATCCCCTGCCGGGCATCCGGTACTGGTGGAAAGCTCGCCGGCAGCCGATGATGTGCCGCTGCCGACGCGCGGTCGCGGCGTTCACAGGGAGACATCGGCATGAAATATTTCTTGATCGCTACAGCCTTGCTGTTGGCCTCCGCTCAAACGGCGCACGCCGCGGAGCGGCGCGAACAGACTTACAGGGTTGGCGCCGACGTCGATGCCACGGGACACGTCATCGCTACCCAGATCGATCGGGACGTGCCGGCATCCATCGCCGGGGTGCTGGCTACCGCGGTCAGGAAATGGCAATTCGTATCGGCCACGCGCAATGGTCAACCGGTGCCTGCACACACGTTCATTTACGCAAAGTTGCTGGTATTGCCAGGCGCAAATGGTCAATACAGCTTGCACATCATCTACACGGGCAACGGCCCCAAGTTCGACGGGGCCGGTTGGGAAGCACGGTATCCCAAGGATGCGCTGCAAAGGCGCCAGGCTGCGTTCGTTTTCGTCACCGCGACCGTGCAGCCCGACGGTCGCCCGGCCGACATAACGGTAGAAAGCCAGTTTGCCGAATGGCCGGTGGCGCGTTCTTTCAAGAATGCCGCACTGAAGGCCGCCAGAAGCTGGCATTTCACTCCTGAACAGGTCGATGGCCAGCCGGTTGCGACGCAAGTCCGCATACCGATGTCCTTCACCTTCAGCGGTCAGATACTCACTCCGGAACAAATCAGTATCCTGCGCGAAGCCGCACGCAAGAAGGATGCGGCGGCAAACGCCGAGGCTGATCAGCTCGGCATTCCGCTGCCATCGGAGCAGGAGGTTGCGCTGGACAGCCCGCTGCAGCCGCATGCCGTCGCCACTGTCATCAGCGCCCCCTGACCCCGCCGAGCACCGCATGACCCTGCCCGCCGTCGAACACGAAACCGCCGCCCATCCCACCCACAGCATCATCTGGCTGCACGGCCTGGGTGCGGACGGCCATGACTTCGCGCCGATCGTGCCGGAGCTGGTCGATCCGGCGTGGCCGGCGTTGCGCTTCGTGTTTCCCCACGCGCCGGTACGGCCGGTGACGATCAACAACGGCATGTCGATGCGGGCCTGGTACGACATCACCGGCTTCGACCTCACCTCGCGCCAGGACGAGGCCGGCATCCGCGCCTCGGTCGCCGCCACCGGGGCGCTGATCGCCCGCGAGCACGAGCGCGGCGTGCCCAGCGAGCGGATCATCCTGGCCGGCTTTTCGCAGGGCGGTGCGATCGCGCTTTCGGCGGGTGTTCGCCATGCGCAGAAGCTGGCCGGCATCGTGGCGCTGTCCACGTACCTGCCGATCTCCGCCACGGTGGCCACCGAGCGCCATGCGGCGAACGCCGCCACGCCGATCTTCTGGGGCCACGGCACCGCCGATCCGGTGGTCGTGCTGCAGCGGGGCAGCGACTCGCGCAACGCGCTGCAGGCGCTGGGCTACCCGGTGGACTGGCACACCTATCCGATGGCCCACGCGGTCTGCGCCGAGGAGATCGGCGACCTGCGTCACTGGCTCGGCCAGCGGCTGGCCTAAGCCGGCGTTGGCTGCGGCATACTTGCCGCATGCGCGAATCCACGCCCAGCCGCAAGCCTCGCGGCCCCGCCGAACAAAGCCCGCTGCCGGACTTCTGCCGGCTGCCGGCGCTGTTCGCGATGTTCGTGGTCGGCGCGCTGACGGTGACCGTGATGTGGCTGGCCGGCGACGACCCGCGCGTCT
>DASSXP010000119.1:0-3830 GCA_035703755.1 Rhodanobacteraceae bacterium
ACAGCGATGATGAAAATGACGCATATGGCTTTGTTGCTGGCGTTTGCGGCACCCTGCCTGGCTTTGGCAGGCGGCCCTCCGCCTGCATCCACCGATTCGGTATCGGTTGACGGCATCATCGCGTACCTCGACGACCTTGCAAGCCAACAAGCGGAGATTCAGCAGGCCACGGCGCAGATTCAGTCCCACGCTGAGCTCGCGCGCTACCTGACATCAACGCCAGCCGAGCGCTCGCCTTTGTCAAAATTGTCGGCGCCCGCGCGCCAGCGCTTCCTTTCCAGCATCACGTTCAACGAGCACGGCATCACCGGCTTCAGTTATGCGGATCTGGCGGCCGAACTGACGCCGACCGAAATATCCGCCATCCTGAGATTGTTCGGCGCGGAGCGAACGGTCCCACTGATGAAAAATGCGCATATTTCAAATCATGTCGATTCGCTCATCATGCATTCCCCATACTTGATGCCTTCCGAGGATCATGAGGGCTATGCGTGCGACGCACCGGGTGACTGCGTAAAAATGAACGACCACATCTGCACGCACAACTGTTGAGTGACGGCGCCATTGCACTGACCAAAGCCGCGCCGTGGGCCGAATCGCCAAGTCGCGTTTGTGCCCACGGCGCGATTGACACACGCCTTGCGCGCTCGCCCCACTTGCGGAAACTCTTTCAATGCGGAAATCGCTTCTGGTTTTTTTCTTGCTGTCGTGGTTTTGCACCGCATCGTTGCACGCACAAACGCTGCCCCACACCACCGACAGCATCCGCCAGGCGCACAAGGCGTTTGAAGCCCTGTCGATGCAACGTGATGCGTCGTGGCGGCACCGGATCAGCAAGCTCGAACGCTACTATCAAGATCATTTCAGCGCTTACCTGCGATCCCCGGAATCCATGCGGGCCATGCCCGTGGACGATGTGCGACTCGTGTACGAAACCGCCAGGGCGGTGGCGTTTTATTCCGGCAAGGCCGCCTATGCTGACGACGCGCTGGTTGCCTTGAACGCACTGCGTGCCAGACACGCCGAGAACAAGGCTGATTTGCAGCATTTGTATCGCACCTACATCAGCACGCGGCAATTCACCAACGCCCGCCAACTGGCGCAGCAACACCCTTCACTGGATGTAAAGCCGCTGCCAACCATCGACGATCACGTGATGGACAATCCGGATGCCCGTCCCACGGTTTTGACCGTCAGTGCGGAAACCGGTCATGTCGATCACGTCGTGGCGCCGCCACTGCAAGACACCCAGATCGTGGTCATCGCGCACCCACTGTGCCATTTCACCCGAGATGCGGTGCGGGACTTGGTGCGGCACCCCACGCTTTGGAAGCTGCTGACCCAACACGCCGTGTGGATCGCCCCGCAAGATGGCAATGTCGAGTTCGATGCATTCCAACACTGGAACAAGGCCATCCCCGCCGCTCACATCAACATCGCCTACCAACAAAGCGATTGGACGATGATCGACTACTGGGGCACGCCGACGTTCTTTTTTCTGAAACACGGCAAGGTGGTGGATCGGGTGACGGGCTGGCCCAAGGAAGGTCGGGTTGATGCCTTGCTCGCCGGCATGCGCGCCATCGGACTGGATGTGGCGGGTATCGGATTGACGCCTGCAACTGCCGCAAGCAAGTGATCGCCACTTGCCCTCAAGGGCCGTGTGCTGCTGCACTGCGGCTGCCGCAAACGTTCACCCAGCCACGCTGAAACCACGCTTCTGGCGGCGCTGACTTTCGCGCTGCCCGACGCCACGGCACAATGCAAGCCTTGACCAACGGGGAGCTGCCGATGTCGATCTGGAAAACCGCACCCGACCTCGAACAAATCAACGGCTGGAGCCGCAACACGCTGATGGAACCGCTCGGCATCCGCATCACCGCCTTCGGTGACGACTGGCTGGCCGGCACCATGCCGGTGGATCAGCGCACGCACCAGCCTTACGGCATCCTCCACGGCGGCGCCTCGGTGGCGCTGGCGGAAACGCTGGGCAGCACCGCCGCGATGCTGTGCTGCGACCCATCCACCTCGCGCGCGGTGGGGCTGGAGATCAATGCCAACCATCTGCGTGCGGTCCGCTCGGGCCTGGTCACCGGCACCGCGCGACCGCTGCATATCGGCCGCAGCACGCAAGTCTGGGAAATTCGCATCACCGACGAGACGGATCGCCTGACCTGCGTCTCGCGCTTGACGTGCGCGGTCGTGCCGGTGGCGGCGATTTGATCCCGGTACCGCAGCCCTACACCGGGCTCGACCCGGACACCGTGCTGGATGCGGTGGCCGCACACGGCTTCGACCCCGATGGCCGCCTGCTGGCGCTCAACAGCTTCGAGAACCGGGTTTATCAGATCGGCCTCGACGACGGCCGCTTTCTGGTCGCCAAGTTTTATCGACCCGGTCGCTGGAGTGATGCCGCCATCACCGAGGAACACGCTTTCGCTTTCGAGCTGGTCGAGGCGGAATTGCCCGTCGTGGCGCCGCTGCGGGTGGATGGTGCAAGCTTGCTCGGCCATGCCGGTTTTCGCTTCGCGCTGTACCCGCGCCGTGGCGGCCGTGCGCCGGAACTGGAGTCGGCCGAGCACCTGGCCTGGATGGGACGGCTGCTGGCGCGGATCCACGCGATTGGTGCCCGCCACCCGTTCGCCCATCGCGGCCGGATCGACCGCGCCACCCTGATCGAGGCGCCGATGCGCGCGGTGCTGGCCTCGCCGCTGCTACCCGTCCACCTCGCCAGCCGCTACCGAGACAGCGTGACACGGCTGGATGCCGCCATTGCCGCGCGCGAAGCCGCGCTGCCGCCACTGCGGCAACTGCGATTGCACGGCGACTGCCACCCCGGCAACGTGCTGTGGACCGACGACGGCCCGCATTTCGTCGATCTGGATGATGCGCGCATGGGCCCGGCGATCCAGGACCTGTGGATGCTGGCCGGCGACGAGGCCGCGCTCGACGCGCTGCTGGAAGGTTACGCCGAGTTCCGCGACCCGGAACCGGCCGAGCGCGCGCTGATCCCCGCGCTGCGGGCGATGCGCCAGGTCCACCACGCCGGCTGGATCGCCCAACGCTGGTGCGATCCCGCCTTCCCGCGCGCCTTCCCGTTCGCCGCCGACGCGCGCTGGTGGGACGAACACCTCGCCGACATCGACGAAGCCACCGCCGCGCTGGATTGATGCCGCTCAGGCGTGCGGCAGGTCGAGGTAGTCGCGGCTCATCATTTCGATCAGGCGCGAGGCGGTGCGGGCGAATTCGGCGCGCAGCTTCTCGCCGTCGTAGAGCTCCACCGCGGTCGTGGCCGCGGACACGATCAATTTCACGCGTTGGTCGTAGAAGGCATCGACCAGGCGCACGAAGCGTTTCGCCGGATCGTCGCTGTCGGGGGAAAACTGCGGCACGTTGGAGATCATCACGGCCGGGTAGCGGCGGGCGATTTCCAGATAGTCCGCCACCGCCCGCGGGCCGTCGCACAAGGCATCGAAATCGAACCAGGCGATGTTGTCGGCGCGGCGCTTGACCGCAATCGGCCGGCCTTCGACGTCGATATGGCCGCCGTCGATCAGCGGGCCGTGGGCGTAGTCGGCGAAGATGCGCGCCAGCGCCTGTTCGGCGGCGCCACCAAGCGGGGTCTGGTAGATCGGCGCCTGCTGCAGGGCGCGGCGCCGCCAGTCGTGCGCCGACACCAGTTCCAGTACCCGGCAGCGGGCCTCGATCAAGGCAATCGCGGGCAGGAAGCGGGCGCGTTGCAGGCCGTCGCGATAAAGGCTCGCGGGCGCGGTGTTGCCGGTGGTAACCAGCGCCACTCCCTGTGCGAACAGTGCTTCCAGCAGGCCGGC
>DASSXP010000124.1:0-11993 GCA_035703755.1 Rhodanobacteraceae bacterium
CGCTACCGACCGCCGCCTGATCACCATGGCCTACCTCATCGGCGGCAAGCTCAAACATCTGCCAACCAACCCATGGACCGCTGCGCTAGTTCAGACGGCTAAATGAGCGATTTCCACACGAAACGCGATAGAGCCGAAAAAGTCTGTCAATCTAACTGTGTAACTGCGGTTGAAGAATGAGTCAGGCTTCGACCGGCACTCGGTCCTCGCCGAACAGGATCTGGAAGGTCTGCATGGCTTCCTTCCAGTGATGGATGCCGCGCCAGCGCTTATATCGACTGTCACGGCGGCAGCGATATGTCTCTCCCATGCAAAGGAATAGCCAAGTAGTGGGGCTTACGGCAGTTCGCGGTCGCCGACCAGCACGATGTCGGCGGGGCGGGCGGCGAACAGGCCGACGGTGACCACGCCGGCGATCTGGTTGAGCTCGGCTTCGCGCGCTACCGGGTCGGTGATCTGCCAGCCGTGCACGTCGAGGATCCAGTTGCCGTTGTCGGTGACGACGCCGTCGCGCCAGACCGGGTGGCCACCCATGGCGACGATCTGCCGGGCGACCTGGCTGCGTGCCATCGGGATCACTTCGATCGGCAGTGGAAAGGCGCCCAGCACGTCGACTTGCTTGCTGGGGTCGATGATGCAAACGAAGGTGCGGCTGGCGGCGGCGACGATTTTCTCGCGCGTCAACGCGGCGCCGCCGCCCTTGATCAGACGCTTGCCGGGGTCGCATTCGTCGGCGCCGTCCACGTACAGGTGCAAGGGGCCGACAGCGTTCAAGTCCAGCACCGGAATGCCGAGTCGCTTCAAGTGTGCGCTGGATTGTTCGGAGCTCGATACGGCGCCATCAATGCGGCCCTTGATTGCGGCCAGTGCCTCGATGAAATAGGCCACCGTGGAGCCGGTGCCGACGCCGACGATGGCGCCGTCCTCGACGTAGCGGATGGCGGCTTCGCCGGCGGCGCGTTTGGCGTTGTCGTGCGACATGCGGGGCTTCCTTGGGTTATTCCAGCGCGAGGATGTGTTGCCAGTCGGCCGCGTTCACGGGTTGCACCGACAGGCGGCTGCCTTTTTGCACCAGTGCCATTTCAGCCAGTGCCGGCTCGGCTTTGAGTTCGGCCAGGGTAATGGTGCGCTTGAGCTTGCGTACAAATTTCACCTCGACCAGCACCCAGCGTGGCGCCTCGCGGCGGCTACCCGGATCGAAGTAGTGGCTGCCCGGGTCGAACTGGCTGGGGTCGGGGTAGGCTTGGGTGGCGACCTTGGCGATGCCGACGATGCCGGGCTCGGCGCAGTTGGAGTGGTAGAAAAACACCAGATCGCCAACCTGCATGCCGTCGCGCATGTAGTTGCGCGCCTGATAGTTGCGTACGCCGTCCCACGGTTCGGTTTTGCGGGCTTTGAGGTCGTCGATCGAGAAGGTGTCCGGCTCGGACTTCATCAGCCAGTGATTCATGGCGCGATCCGTGGTGGAAAGGTGATGAGGCCGTGCTCGGTGACGGCGTAGTCGAGCGGAATGTCCCACGCGGCATCAGCAAGTCGCTCGACCCGCTGGAAACCGTAGCCGACACCGATCAGCAACGGTTGCGCCGGGCGTGCCCGGCCGGCAAGAAAGGCCAGCGCCCGGTCGTAGTAGCCGCCACCGGCGCCGAGACGATTGCCGCTTGCATCAAAGGCCAGCAGCGGCAGCAGCACCACGTCCAGCTCGCGTATGGCCAGCGGCTCGCCCGCACAAGGCTCGGGAATGCCGTAGCGGTTGGGTTCCACCGGGTCGCCCGCCTGCCATGGCACAAAATCCATCGTGTGGCCGGGGCCGATCCGCGGCAGACAGTAGATCTGGCCGCGACGCGCCAATGAGGCCAGCACCAGGTTGAGTGGCAATTCGCCATTGGTGGCCCAGTAGCCGGCGATCCGCGTGGCGGCCAGGAACGCGGGCAGCTCGGCCAGGTGGTGGCGCACGCTTTGTGCCGCCGCCAGCCGTGCCGGGGCATCGAGTTGCATGCGCTGCACGCGCAGGCTGGCGCGCAACGTCAAGCGATCCACGTTGGGCAGGGGAGTCGATGGAGTCATGAGCGCGACGATAGCGGCGAGCGAGCCCCGGCGCGAGTCCCGAAAGACAGGGGCGTGGCCGGGGTGGGTGAAGAAGGCGTCCTCCGCGGTAGCGGTGTACACCAAGCGACCTTGATCCAAAGGATCAGGTGGGAGGGCATGTCCGGCCTCAAGGCTTTCCGCTCATGGCGGGCTTGCACACTGGCCGGAACGCTACCGACCCGGGGTCGCGATTTAGGAACAAGGCAAATGCTGAGGATGCACTGCCGCGTACCGCAGGGGACGGCGACAGTCTAACCCGGGACGGCCGTCGCCGTCACCAAGATGCAAAGTGAACGGGTGCCGCTGTACCCGGAGCCTGTGAAAAATTCGAACGCCGTAGCGAGGGCGTCGCCGGGCGTTCCTGGCAAGGTGCGTTGGGCGGCGGCCGCAGCAGGTGGGCGATTTTTCACAAGCTCTCAGCTGCCGGGCTGGTCGCGTTCGAGGCTGGCGTCGATGCCCTGGCGCCACTGCGCGAGTTGCTGGCCGAGCAGGCGCTGCTGTTCGTCGCTGCGCTGTTTGAGGTTCAATAGCTCGTGCGCGACGCTCAGCGCCACCAGTACCGCGATGCGGTCGAAACCCGGTCCACCGGTGCCGCCGCGCATCTCGCGCATGCGGCCATCCAGCAGGCTGGCGGCGGCCAGCAGGCCGGGGCGTTCTTCGTCCGAGCAGGCGACCAGAAACTCGCGGTCCAGCAAACGGATGGAGACTGGATCGTTGGGCATGGTGTCAACCGTTGTTTTCCAGCGATTTCAGTCGCTGGATCATCGCTTCGACGCGCGAACGGGCTTGCTCGTTGCGGGCCAGCAGGCTGGCGCGTTCGCCGTTCAGGCTTTCCTGGCTGGCGCGCAGTACGCGGTTTTCTTCCAGTACGCGACGGTGTTCGGCCAGCAAACGCTGCAAGCTGGCACCGAGTGCGGTCAGTTCGGACTGGATTGGATCGTCGGAAGCTCCCATGCCGGCACTATAACCCAAGCCATTCAGCGCGGGGGGGCGCCGGTCGCGTGGCCGGGTCGTGGCGGCACAGCAGGGTCAGGCAGTCCTTGGGTGGCAGTGGTTTGGAGAACCAGTTGCCTTGCATCTGGTCGCAGTTCTTTTCCATCAGATAGTGCAGTTGTTCCAGCGTTTGCACGCCTTCGGCCACCACTTCCAGCCCCAGTGAGTGGGCCATCGAGATGATGGCAGTGGTGATTTCCTCGTCGTCGCTGTCGGTGGTGAGGTCGCCGATGAATTCTTTGTCGATCTTGAGGGTGTCGATGGGCAGCCGCTTCAGGTAGCTGAAAGAGGAGTAGCCGGTGCCGAAGTCGTCGATGGCAAGCCGCACGCCAAGCTGCTTGAGCTCGCGCAGCGTGCGCAGGGAGGCTTCGGCGTCGGTCATGACCAGGCTTTCGGTAAGCTCCAACTCGATCAAGCCGGGGTCGAGCCGATGGCGCTGCAATACCCGTTCCAGCGTATTGAGCAGGGTGCGGCCCAGCAGTTGCGCCGAGGAAATGTTGACGGCCATCGAAATGGTGCTGACATCGTGGTTGCGCCAGCGCGCCAGCGCGGCGCAAGCCTGATCCAGCACGTAGGCGCCGAACTCGACGATCAAGCCGGCTTCTTCGGCCAGCGGGATGAACACCGCCGGTGGCACCTCGCCGAGGCTGTTGCTGTGCCAGCGCAGCAAGGCCTCCACGCCGGTGATCTCCCAGCTGTCGAGGTCGATCTTGGGTTGGTAGACCACCGACAGCTCCTGCCGGTGCAGCGCCTGGCGCAAAGCGTTCAGCATGGTGGCGTGGCGGCGTGCCTGAGCGTCCATGGCTTCGGTGTACATGGCCCAGGTGTTGCGGCCACGGGCCTTGGCCTGGTACATCGCGGTGTCGGCAAACTTCAGCAGATCGACCGGGGTGTTGCCGTGCTCGGGGTAGAGCGCGATGCCGATCGAGGGCGAGATCACGATCTCCTGGCGCGCTTCCACCTGCAATGGTGCCTCGAACGCGCCGATCAGTGCGGCGCACACCCGTTCGACGATGGCGTTGTCGGCCAGGTCCTCCAGCACCACGCAGAACTCGTCACCACCGAGGCGTGAGACGGTATCTTGCTCACGCACGTTGGAGCGTAGCCGTGTGCCTGCCGCTTTCAGCATGCGGTCGCCGACGCCGTGACCCATCGAGTCGTTGATCTGCTTGAAGCGGTCGAGGTCGATGAACAGCACCGCGACCTTGCGGCCGGTACGGCGGGCGTGGCGGATCGCATGACCCAGCTTCTCGCTCAGCAGGGTGCGGTTTGGCAAGCCGGTCAGGGAGTCGTAGTTGGCCAGGTAGCGCAGCTCCTCGTCGGTGCGCTTGCGCTCGGTGATGTCGGTCATCACGCAGACGAAGTGGCTGCGCTTGTCGTGGATGTCCAGCACCTCGGTCAGCTCCAGCCACGACAAAAACTCCTCGCCGTTCTTGCGCCGCTGCCACAGTTCGCCGCGCCAGTGGCCGTGCTTGACCACGGCCTCACGGATTTCGCGGTAGGCGCTGGCTGAATGCTGGCGTGCGTTGATCAGCGAGGCATCCTGGCCCAGTACCTCCGCTTCGTCGTAGCCCAGCATCTGCATGAAGGCCTGGTTGACGGAAATGAAGCGATGCTCGAGGTCGGTGACGGCGACCGCTTCGGTCATGCTGCGCAACACCTGCACCGCGATGCGGTAGCCGTGCTCAGCCTCGCGCTCCTGACTGGCGTTGTGGACGACGCCGCACAAGCGCACCGGGATGCCGTTGGCATCGCGTTCCACGATCTTGCCGCGCGAACGCACCCACACCAATTTGCCGCTGGCGGTGGTGATGCGGTGCTCGGAGGAAAACAGCGGTGTGATGCCATCAAGATGTGCTTGCGCGGCTTTCTGGATACCCGGTATGTCGTCCGGATGGACGATGTGCTGCATCCATTCGTCGACCGGCAGGTGTTGCTCGGGTTCGCCGCCGGAGAGTTGATCGGTACCGACCCGGTGCAAGGTGTTGCTGCGCAGGTCCCAGTCCCAGAACTGGTCCCCCGAGGCCCACAGCGCGAGCCGGAAGCGCTGCTCGCTTTCGCTGAGTTCGCGCGCATGCAAGAGGATGTTCCGATGTCGTCGGCGCAGCGCGAGAATGCCGGTGAGCAGCAGCAGGCCGGCCACTGCGGCCGCGGCCGTCTTGGCCGGTGTTGATGCCCACCACGGTGGTATGACGTGAAAGTCGATGGCGGCCGGGGTGGGGTTGAAGACGCCGTCGTGGTTGCTGCCTTGCACCTCGAAACGATAGTTGCCGGGGCGCAGATTGGCGTAACTGGCGTGGATGTCGTTGCCGTTGTCGATCCAGGCCGCATCGAGCCCCAGCAGGCGGTAGCGGAACTGGTTCTTGCGTGGCGCGGTGAAATCCAGCGCGGCGAAGTCAAAGCCGATGACGCGCATGTCCGACGCCAACGCCACTGGTTGCGCGGGATTGGCGCGACGGCCATCGAGGCTGATGCCGGTGATCACGGTGGGGGCGAGGTAGCGACTGGGCTTGATGGTCTCCGGGCGAAAGCGGTTGAGGCCGTTGATGCCACCGAACAGCAGTGCGCCCTGGTTGTCGCGCAGGCACGCGGCGCTGTTGAACTCCAGGCCTTGCAAGACTTCCTGCATGCCCAGCGTTTCGATGGCGCCGGTCTCCGGGTCGAGGCGGCTGATGCCGAGATTGCTGGAAATCCAGATTTTCCCGTGGCCGCCATCGATGGCGCAGTAGGCGGTGGTGTCCGGCAGGCCGTCGCGGCGCAGGTAACGGCGAAAGTGTGCACCGCTGTCATCGACCGACAGCAGGCGATTGACACCGGCGTCGGTGGCGATCCACAGGCTGCCGTCAGCGGCGCTGCGGATGTCGGTGACGCGCTGGCCAGCCAGCGAGTCCACCCGCCCCGGTACTTCGTGATAGGCCTGGAAGCGATTGCGGATGGCGTCGAGGCGGGCCAGCCCGGACAAGGTGCCGACCCACAACTGGCCACCGGCGTCACGGGTGATGCGAACCGCGTTGTTGTCCGGCAGCCCGTCGGCACTGCCGTAATGCCGAATGACACCAAGACCGGCGCGGTAGTGCACCACGCCATGTCCGATGCTGGCCAGCCACAGACTGCCGTCGCGGTCGGCGTAAATGTCACGGATCGGCGCGGTCGGGCCAACCGGAATGGTGAGCGGCAGGCGGCGGGCCGTGCCGTTGGCCGGATCGTAGTGCAGCGCACCGAGGTTGCTGCCAAGCCACAGCGCACCGGCGGCGGCCTGGGCGATGCTGTACACGGTGAGGCGTGTCGTGTCCGGCAGCTTCAGCGAGGCGAGGATCGCCGGGGTGTGATCGTGGAACTGCTGCGCGGGCAGGTCGTATTGAAGCAAACCCGCGCCATGGGTGCCGAGCCAATAGCGGCCCTGACTGTCCTGATAGACGGCGCGAATGTTGTTGCGCGCGGCGGTGCGGGCGTCTTCGCGCGGATCGACGATACGCGCCACCGGCGGCGGTACCGGGTTGGCCAGCATCACTCCATGCGATTGGGTGCCGACCCACAGCAGGCCGGAGCGGTCCAGCAGCAGGCGCGCGGCGCTGAGGTCGGGCGCCTGCGAGCTGCCGGGACGGCGGATGCGCACCATGGTCGCCGCTTCGCCGTCGCTGCGTACCCGGATCAGACCGTCGCTGCCGAGCGCCAGCCAGAGCCAGCCACGGGCGTCTTCCACCAGGGGCTCTTGCACCAGGTGGCCGGGCATCGACGCGCTGCCGGCCGGACGTGTCCACAGCGATTGGCGCGCGCCACTGTGTCGATCGATGACGGCGAGACCGGCTTCGTCGCTGGCATAGAGGCGGTTGTGCGGGTCGCAGGTGATGCCGTAACTGGGGCGATCCGGGCCGATCCGGGTGGCGCGGGTGGCATCCAGTCGCAGCACGCCATCGCTGCTGGCGGCGTAGATGCCGCCATCCGGGCACTGGCTCATCTGCATCACCGAGCTGCCGCCCAAGGTGGTGATCGGGTGCTGGAATCGATAGACGTCGACGGCCTTGTCGTAGGGCGGCGCCAGCAGTCGGATCACGCTGCCGCGGGCGATCCAGAGGCGCTCGGCGGCATCGCTGAACAACAGGCCGGCCGGGTCGTCGTTGCGGCTGCCGATGATCCGGGTTACACGGCGCTCGTTGGGGTCAAAATGCAGCACCGAGCCGCTGGCGGTGGCGACCCACACCGCCGGGCCGGGCGCGTCAGCCAGCGCCAGAATCAAGTTGTCGGGGAGGCTGTCGGCGCGGTCGGGATCGTGCTGAAACACCGTGAGTTTCAGGCCGTCGTAGCGGTGCAGGCCGCCCTCGGTGCCGATCCAGACGTAGCCTTCACGATCTTGCAGCAGCGCATGCACGCTGCCTTGGGCCAGGCCCACATGGCTGTCAATGGCGCGAAAATCGAGCCGCGGCGCCGCCCAGGCGCTGGACAGGCACAGCAGCGCAGCCAGCCAGGGGCCGGCTCGACGCCACTGCCAGATTGCCGATAGTCCGGGCATGCTTCCTCGAACGCGCAACGGGTGCGTGAGCCGCTCCGTGGTGCAGTGTGCCACGACGTTCGCATGGGAGGCCAATGGTGCGGCATGCACGACTGCTTCGCGGTGGGGGCGTTATCATGCCGGGCACGAACATGGGGAGGCGCGACAGCGCATGGATGAGGGGCTTGGCAAGCGGTCGACGGCAGCGGGGACAGCATGATTCCGGCGGCTGAATTCGCCCGTCGGCGGCGCCAATTGATGCGCATGGCCGGTGCCGGTGCGGCGTTGGTGGTGGCGGCCGCGCCCGAGCGCTGGCGCAATGCCGACAGCCCTTGGCCGTACCGGCAGGACTCGGATTTCCACTACCTGTCGGGCTTCCCGGAGCCGGATGCGGTGCTGGCGCTGTTGCCCGGACGGCGCAACGGCGAGGTGATTTTGTTCTGCCGTGAACGTGATCCACGGCAGGAGCGCTGGGATGGCGTTCGCGTTGGCAGTGAGGGCGCGGTCACCCGTTACGGCGTGGACGATGCCTTTCCCATCGACGACATCGACGACATCCTGCCCGGCATGCTGGAGGGGCGCGATCGGCTGTACTGCAATTTCGGCCGCGAACCCGAGTTCGATGCGCGCCTGCTGACCTGGATGCGGCGGCTGCGTGGTTTGCGCGGTGGCGGCGTGGTGCCGCAGGAATTCGTCGCGCTGGGACATCTGCTGCACGACTTGCGGCTGTACAAGTCGCGCAACGAATTGCGCCTGATGCAGCGCGCGGCCGAGGTCGCGGTCAAGGCGCATCTGGCGGCGCTGCGGGTGGCGCGGCCGGGGGTCACCGAGTATCAGGTCGAGGCGGAATTTCTGCGTACCATCCGCGCCCACGGGGCCGAATCGCCATACCCGGCGATGGTGGCGGCGGGCCCGAATGCCTGCGTCATGCACTACCGTGCCAATCGCGGTGCGCTCGCCGCCGGCGATCTGCTGATGATCGATGCCGGCGCCGAGGTCGATTGCTACGCCTCCGACATCACCCGCACGCTCCCCGTGGGCGGGCGATTTTCGCCGGAACAGCGCGCGCTCTACGAGCTGGTGCTGGCGGCGCAACAGGCGGCTATCGACGTGGTTCGGCCGGGGCAGGCCTTCAACGCGGCGCACGCCGCGGCCGTGGCCGTGGTGGCCGACGGTCTGGCCGAGCTCGGCATCCTCGGCCGTGCCGCGCGGGCGCGCGATCCGGCGGCGCTGGAACGCTACTTTCCACACAAGACCTGCCACTGGCTGGGCCTCGACGTGCACGATGTGGGTGATTACCGCGTCGACGGCGAATCGCGGCAACTGGAGACCGGCATGGTGTTGGCGGTCGAACCCGGCATCTACATTGCTCCCGATGACCGCCACGTGGCCGAACGCTGGCGCGGCCTGGCGGTGCGGCTGGAGGACGATGTCGCGGTGGGCGCGGCCGGCCCCGAGCTCCTGACCGCCGGCATGCCGCGGGCCGCGGACGATATCGAACGGCTGTTGGCGAATCGCTGACCGACTTGTGCACGGTTCTTGCTTGGGTCAAAACGGGCGGCCCGCGCGCCGCCCGTTTCGTCACCGTCTGCCGCAGGGGAACCCGCCATGAGCCAATACATCGCACCCGTCCGCGTGCCCTTGCCGAGCGCCCAGCGACGGCCGCCGCGGCGCGCCATGCGGCGCTGGTTGCGGCTGGCCTTGCAACGGGCGTTCAGCGTCAGCTGAGCGACAGGCGCTCAGGCCGCCGCGAAGGCTTCACGGGTCAGGTTCAGCGGTGCGGCGTCGGTGCACACCACGTCGTCTTCGATGCGGATGCCGCCGTAGCGACGGAACGCGTCCACCTTGGACCAATTGACGGCCTTGGCCTGCGGCGTGGCCTTGAGCTCGTCCAGCAGCAGGTCGATGAAGTACAGGCCGGGTTCGATGGTGACGACCATGCCCGGTTCCAGTGTGCGCGTCAGGCGCAGATATGGGTGGCCCTCGGGTCGGGCCACGCTGCCGCCGTCCGGGCCGGCCATGAAGCCGCCGATGTCGTGCACTTGCAGGCCGATCAGATGGCCGAGGCCGTGCGGGAAAAAGTGGCTGCTGAGGCCGCTGGCGACCGCTTCCTCGGCGCCCATGTCGATGAAGCCGTGTTGCTTGAGAATGCCAGCGATGACGTGGTGCGCGTGCAGATGCAGCGCCGGGTAGCTTTGACCTGCCTGGACCATGGCGCAGAACGACTGCTGGGCCTGCTCCATCGAGTCGATCAGGGCCTGGAACGCGTCCGCCCCGGGGCCGGCGCAGGTGCGGGTGATGTCGCTGGCGTAGCCGTGGCACTGGGCGCCGGCGTCGATCAGGAAGCTGTCGCGTTGCGGCACGGATGCCCGGCTCGGCACCATGTAGTGCAATACCGCGGCGTGCGCGTTCAAGGCGACAATGTTGCCGTAGGGCAGCTCTTCCTCCATCAAGCCGGCCGCCTTGAGGTAGGCGACGTGGATGCCGAACTCCGATTCGCCGCCATGGAACGCCGCTTGCGCCGCGCGGTGGGCGCGGCAGCCGATGCGGCTGGCTTCGCGCATCAGCTCGATTTCATAAGGGCTCTTGTACGCGCGCTGCCAATGCAGGTAATCGAGCACGGCGGCGGGATTGTCGGGCCGCATGTCACCCAGCGCCGCTGATGGCTCGCCGAGGACGGCGCAGCGGGACGGATCGGCCGGCAACAAGGCGCGCGCGTCGGCGGCGTCGCGGATGATGTGGATGTCAAACGAATCGACCCAGTAGCCGCTCGGCACGGCCGGCACCACATGCCAGTAATCGTGCGGTTGCAGGTAGATCAAGCGCGGCTTTTGTCCCGGCGTGTGGACCAGCCAGCAACCCGGCGCCTGGGTCACTGGCAGCCACCATTTGAAATGCGGATTGACCTTGAACGGGTAGGGCATGTCGTCCAGAAACTGCATCGGCGCCCGTCCGGCGGCGATGACCAGATGCTCGCGTCCCGCACGCGCCAGCGCCGCGTCGGCGTGTTGGCGGACGCAGGCAAGGTGTGCGGCGTAGAGGGATTCCAGTGCGGTCGTCATGGCGGTTTGCCCTGTTGCAAAACGGCCATGGTGACGCGTCGCGGCGATGCCCGCCAGTGCGGTGTGGCACGTCGCGGCTGACCGCGAGACAGACACGGACGCGGCGGCGAGGTGAAAACCGCCGTCGCAACGCTGGGCGTCTCAATCGCTGTCGAGCCAGGCGCCCAGTGCGGCCGTGTCTTCCTCGCTGATGGCGATGAAGCGCAGGCCGGACCAGAATTGACCGGGAATGGCGGCTTCTTCGGTCCATTGCTCATGCATGCCGATTTCCAGCGTGCGGCGCTCGCCGGCGTTCGGGTTCGGCAGCTGAAAGCGGAATTGGTACAGCGCATCCTCGGCCAGGGGCTTGGGGCCGATCAACATCAGGCCGCTGCCGGACAGGTTGCCGACCCGGCCCACCGGCTGACCGGTGATGGCGTCGGTGACGAGGATGATGCTGTCGACCGCCTTGCGGTCGGCGCGGCGTTTGTCGCTCATGTGGCGGCACTCCCGACGGGTTTTTCGCTGCCGACCAGCGCTTTCAGTTTGCTCAAGATGCTGTCCAGCGCGCGGTCGATCAGCGAGCCCTGTTGCGGCGGCGGTACCCGCATGCTGCCGGAGGCCATGGCCCGCGCCACCTGTTCGAGTTTGATGGTATCGGAGCGCGCACCGCGTTGATTGACCAGGAGACAATTGCCGGTCTTGGTCGAATACCACGCAAGCTTGCGTCGCACCACGCCGCCGGGCGGATCGCTGTCGCAGTCGAACCAGGTGCCGAACGGCATCGTCTTGAGTTGGGCCAGGGCGGCTTGTTCCTTGGGATCGAGCTGCGGCGGCGCGATGGCCGCGATCTCCTCGTCGCTGGCCGAGCCCAGACGCTTGCGCTGCTTGAGCTTCATCGCCAGCTCGGTGCGCGTGAGCACTTCGTCGGTGGCCGCGGTGGCCGGCTCGCCGATGGCTTCGCGTGCCAGCACCTCGGCGTCACTGGCCGGCATGCCGACGCGGGACAGCCCGTGTTCGATGTCGGTGCGTAAGCGATGGCCGTCGATGTTCTTGTCCTTGAACGTCGCGGGGTCGCTGGTCAGCGCATCGGTAATCGCCAGTTGACGCCGGAAGCCGTCGCTGTCCTCGCCCTCCTGCAGCAAGCTCAGTGCCAGCACGTCGGTCCAGGCGTGTTGCAGCAGGTTGCGGGTCAGGCTGGGCGTGGTGTTCTGGCGAATCTGCAGGCGGGCGGCGACCAGTTCCTCGGCGCGCAGGCGGGCCAGCTCCAGCCGTTCGCGGCCCTTGGAGGCCTCGACGTGGCGGCGTTCGGTGACGTCGGCGCGCTTTTGCAGCGTGTCCGCCTGCTGTTGCAGATCCTGGCTCAGGTTGGTGAACAGGCCGAG
>DASSXP010000143.1:0-2093 GCA_035703755.1 Rhodanobacteraceae bacterium
AGCGCGGCCAGCGTGCCGAACTCGAAATAGGTCAGCGGGACGCTGCCGCGCGCAGCCTCGATCCGCTCGAACGAGGCGATCAGCGCCGCGTCGTCGGCATCCGCCCCGTCGATGCGCACGCGCTCGTTGTAGGCCAGCAGATGCGGCGAGGTGAATGCTCCCACGCGGCGGCCCGCGGCGCGCAGCATCGCCTCCAGCAAGGCCACCGTGGAGCCCTTGCCATTGGTGCCGGCGACGGTGATCACCTGCCGCGCCGGCGCAGGCGCGCCCATCCGCGACCACACCTCGCGTACCCGTTCGAGGCCCAGCTCGATGCTGTGGACGTTGACGCGTTCCTGGTACGCCAGCCATTCGGCGAGTGTGCGGCTCATGCGGTGACTTTGTGCTGGAAGATGGCAGCGTCCGCGCCGGTGCGCGAACGGAAGGCACGAAGTCTAGGGCAACGCTGATCAAGTATCACCGCCGTCATGATGACTGGAAGTCATCACCGCATCATTTCAAATTGAAGTCGAGGCGGTGGTGACCTGACCATCGTTGCCCCAGGCCATGCGCTCAGCCAAACGGATGAATGCCGCTGTAGTGCAAGGCCATGTACAGGGCTAACGCGCTCCACAGGGTCTTCCTCGGCGCCCTGCCCACCAACAGCGCAGCCATCAGGCCGAGCAGCAGGGGCAGGTACTTGTCGAGCGCGCCGTGGGTTTCGGGAATGACGTTCATGGATGCTCTCCGGCACCACCGTGGTGCGGGAGCATGATCGAACGGACGCGCCGCCGGGCACAGTCGCCACCGTCAAGCATCGCCGGTGACAATCGTCACGACGCAGGCTTCAGAACCTGTGAAGAAAACCACTTCCTGTGGTTTTCTTCTATCGCACGTCCGGTACATGCCCGGACGTGCTCACGTGGATCAGTCACTTGCGTGACCGATCCACGTCCGGCCATCCGTGGCCGGCTTCGAGGTTGAAAAAATCACAACCTCTCACAGCGTCGCACGCCGCAGCCGCAAGGCATTGCTGACCACCGACACCGAGCTGAGGCTCATCGCCAGCGCCGCGATCATCGGCGACAGCGTGATGCCGAACCACGGATACAGCACGCCGGCAGCCAGCGGCACGCCCACCGCGTTGTAGACGAAGGCGAAGAACAGGTTCTGGTGGATATTGCGCACGGTGGCCTGCGACAGTTTGCGCGCCCGCACGATCGCGCCCAGCTCACCCTTGACCAGGGTCACCGAAGCGCTCTCCATCGCCACGTCGGTGCCGCCGCCCATCGCGATGCCGACGTCGGAAGCGGCCAGCGCCGGCGCGTCGTTGATGCCGTCACCGGCCATCGCCACGCGACGGCCCTCGGCCTTGAGCCGGTTCACCACCGCAGCCTTGTCCGCCGGCGAGACATCCGCATGCACCTCGTCGATGCCCAGCGTGCGCGCCACCGCCTGCGCGGTGGTCGCGTTGTCGCCGGTGAGCATCACGATGCGCAGGCCGGCCGCGTGCAGCGCCTGGATGGCGGCGGGCGTGCCCGGCTTGATGCGGTCGGCCACCGCCAACAGCGCGGCCAGCCCACCATCGACGGCCAGGAACATCACCGTGGCGCCCTGCCCGCGCAACTGCTCGGCGCGGGCGTTGGCATCGTCGCTGATGGCGATATGCAGTTCGGCCATCAGTTTGGCGTTGCCCAGCGCCACTGCCTTGCCGCCAGCTTCATCCGCATCACCGCCCCCGTCCGTTCGCCCTGAGCGTAGGCCGTCAGGCCGCAGTCGAAGGGTCTCCCCGGCCGTGCCCTTCGACTCCGCCCGCTCGCGCGAGCTACGCTCAGGGGGAACGGTGAATTCTTCATCCGATCGACTCACCGCCGCGAGATCAACCTTGGCGCTGACGCCACGCCCGGTCAGCGAGCGAAACGCCGTCGCCGCCAGCGTCGCTGCACCTTCGGCGTCGGCGGCCGTGACGATCGCCCGCGCCAGCGGATGCTCGCTGGGCTGCTCCAGCGCGGCAGCCAGCAGCAGCAGGCGTTCACGCGGCAGTTCGCCGAGCGGCAGCAGTTCGGTCAACGCCGGCTTGCCTTCGGTCAGCGTGCCGGTCTTGTCCAGCACCA
>DASSXP010000151.1:0-4109 GCA_035703755.1 Rhodanobacteraceae bacterium
ACTGCAAGAATTGGGCGTGGCCGACCACCCCGAGCTGACCCTGACCGAGTACGATCTCACTGACCCGGGCTGCACCATGCGCCTGATCGAGCGCAGCGGCGCCGATGAGGTGTACAACCTCGCCGCGCAGAGTTTCGTCGGCGTCTCCTTCGAGCAGCCCACCACCACCGCCGAAATCACCGGCTTGGGCGCGCTGCACATTCTGGAAGCCATCCGCACGCTCAGTCCACGCAGCCGCTTTTATCAAGCCTCCACCTCGGAGATGTTCGGCAAGGTGCAGGCGGTGCCGCAGAATGAGCAAACCCGCTTCTGGCCACGCAGCCCGTATGGCGTCGCCAAATTGTTTGCGCACTGGACCACGGTCAATTACCGCGAGTCCTACGACATCTTTGCCGCCAGCGGCATCCTGTTCAATCACGAGTCCCCGCTGCGCGGACGCGAATTCGTGACCCGCAAGATCACCGACGCCGTTGCGCGCATCCACCACGGCAAACAGGCGGTGCTGGAACTCGGCAACCTCGACGCCCAGCGCGACTGGGGCTATGCCGAGGAATACGTCGAAGGCATGTGGCGCATGCTGCAAGCCGATACGCCGGAAACCTACGTGCTCGCCACCGGCCGCACCGAAAGCGTGCGCGATTTCGTGACCCTGGCCTTCAAGGCCGTCGATATCCATCTCGAATGGAAGGGCCACGACCAGAACGAAGTCGGCGTTGATGCCGCCACCGGCATCACGCGGGTTCGCGTCAACCCGAAGTTCTATCGCCCGGCCGAGGTCGAACAACTGATCGGTGATGCCGGCCTTGCCCGCACAGAGCTGGGTTGGCAGGCCAGCACCACACTCGAACAACTGTGCAGCATGATGGTCGAGGCCGACCTCAAGCGGGTGGAACGTGGCGTCTCCTTCTGAACGACCACGGGCCCTGCTGACCGGCCGCAACGGCTTCACTGGGCACTACGTCGCGGCGGCGCTCGAAGCCGCCGGTTACGAGGTGCTTGGACTGGTGCACGAAAACGACCCCGCTGGCGCCACCTGCCTGCGCGCCAACCTGTTGAACCCATCCGCCGTGCAGCAAGCCGTCGACGAGGCTCGCGCGGAGGTGGTGATCCATCTCGCGGCAATCGCCTTCGTGGCCCACGGCGACGTCGAGGAAATCTATCGCACCAACATCGTCGGCAGCCGCAACCTGCTGCACGCACTGGCGGCAACCGCGCGCCCACCGCGCCACGTAATCCTCGCCAGCAGCGCCAACATCTACGGCAACGCGACGCGTGACCCGATCGACGAAGACACGCCCCTCGCGCCCGTCAACGATTACGCCGTCAGCAAACTGGCGATGGAATACATGGCTCGCACCTGGATGCCGCGCCTGCCGATCACCCTGGTGCGCCCGTTCAACTACACCGGCGTCGGCCAATCGCCCAACTTCCTGATCCCGAAAATCGTCAGCCACTACCAACGCGGTGAACGGGTGATCGAGCTCGGCAATACCCACGTCGCCCGCGACTTCAGCGACGTGCGCGACGTGGCCCGCGCCTACGCCGCCCTCGCCGGCACCACTGCCAACGGCGAAGCCGTCAACCTCTGCTCCGGCACTGCGCACACGCTGGCCGACATCCTGGCCCTGCTGGCCGAGATCGCCGGCTACCGCATCGAGGTCCGCGTCAACCCGGCCTTCGTGCGCGCCAACGAAGTAGCACGCCTGACCGGTTCCAACGCGCGCCTGCACGACCTGACTGGCAGCGCACCGCACATCCCGCTGGCCGAAACACTGCAATGGATGTACCGCACGTCAGCCCCCGGCAGCTGAACTGCCACCGGATCAACGCCGGTTCACGCACGCACAGCCCACGCGGACTTCTACGCCATCCCCACGCCCGGCGCGAACCGCCGACACCAGATTTCAATGCACAACAGCGACAGCAAGGTATACGCCGCGTCCTTGCGGCCGGCATCGTTGTCGGCGATCAACCGTTGCACCGCCGCCGGATCGAACAAGCCGCGCCGTCGCAGGCTGGCCTCGGACAGGTGATCACCCAGCATCTCCCGCAACTCATGCCGCATCCAGCGTCGCAGTGGCGCGCCGAAGCCGGTCTTGGGGCGGTAGATCACGTCATGCGGCAAGTACGGCTCCATGGCCTTCTTCAGCACCCACTTGCCTATCCGGCCATGCTGCTTGCAGCGATCCGGAATGCGCGCCGCCAACTCAACCAGATCCTGATCAAGAAACGGCACCCGCACTTCCACGCCGGCCGCCATCGACATTTTGTCGGTGTAAATCAGGTTGTGATCGGCCAGAAAGAAGCGTTGCTCCAGCGCCAGCATGCGCTCTATCCGACTGGTGCCTGCCGGCATCCCGGCGAGGTAATCCAGCATCGGCTGCTCGGCGCGGGAAGCTGCCAGTGCAACGCGCAGCGCCGGCGTGAACAACGGCAGCAGGTCGGCGCGCCGCGCCCACTTGAAATACTCAACAAGACGCGCATCGCCATCCAGCGCGGCACCGGCAAACAGGCGCGCCAAGCGCCGACCCACGCCGCTGCGTTGATCCAACCGGGCTGTCGTCTGCGCCAGTCCCCGGCGAACCGAAGCCGGCAACCACGACCAGCAACGCTCGTAGCGCAAGGCAAGATGCCGTCGATAGCCGGTAAAAAGGTCATCTCCACCCGCCCCCGAAAGCAGCACCTTGATGCCGTGCCGGCGCGCCAGGCGACTGATGTAGAGCACATTCAGCGGCGCCGGATCGGCCAGCGGCTCATCCAACTGCCAGACCATCTGCTCCAGGTCCGCGGCCATCTGCACAGCGTCCATACGGACCACGTCCAACGGCACGCCCAAGTGCTGGGCAACGCGGCGGGCATAGGGCAAATCATCGGCTTCGCCCGCATCGACACCACCACCCGATTCGATGCTGAAGCAACGCAGGCCCGGCACCTGTTCACGGGCGAACGCGACAATTGCACTGGAGTCAAGGCCTCCGGACAGGAATGCGCCAACCGGCACATCGGCCACCAGTTGCCGCTGCACCGCCGTGAGCAACGCATCGCGCACAGCACCGATGGCACTTCGCGCATCCAGGTCAACCGCCACACCACGTCGTGCGGGCAAGTTGTACCAGCAATGGCGCCCCACGACCTTGCCGTCCTTGACCGTCAGCGCCGTGCCCGGCGGCAGCTTGCGCACACCCTGCAGCGGCGTACCCTCACCCGGACACCACAAATACGTCAGATACCGTTCCAAAGCGGCCGCATCCATCCCGGCGACCGCCTTGGAAAAACCGACGGCATCGCCCACCGCCGTGGCTGCGCCACCTTCCATCAACGGCAACAACGCCTTGATCTCACTTGCAAATGCCATACCACCCGCGAACTCCGCGTAGTACAGCGGCTTCACGCCCAGGCCATCGCGCACCAGCAACAGCTCGCCGCTGCGCGCATCATGGATCGCAAAGGCGAATATGCCGTTCAAGCGCGGCAGCATGGCCAGGCCATCACGCAAATACAGCTCCAGCAAGACCTCGGTATCCGAGTGCCCCCGGAACACCACACCATCCGCCTCAAGCTCAGCCATCAGCTCGCGGTAGTTGTAGATCTCGCCATTGAACGTGAGTGCAACCCGCCCGTCGCGGGACAACATCGGCTGATGCCCGGCCGGCGACAGATCGATGATCGACAAGCGCGTGTGCAACAACACAACGCCCCCACCGCCAGCGCGATAAACGCCGTGGTCATCCGGCCCGCGATGCGCCAACGCGGCCAGCGAACGGGTAGCGCCCGCATCACCCATTTCGGAGCGCCAGCTACCGGCTATTCCACACATCGGTACTTACCTGCTTGCGCGTGAGGGAACCGTTGAAAGGGTGCCTGTCAGTCATATTGCAGCACACGTGGATCCGGCTTTCCGGGGCTATCGGGAATACGTTTCATCGCGCCCCCGCGAAGGCGCATCTCGAACGTTTTGTACTCCCAGAAGCGGTACACCTCGCAGCGCAGATGCGCCCACATGCGCCCCACGCGTCCGGCGCGCCACGCACCCAGCACAAACAGGTGGTACAGGTACAACAGCGCGTAGCGACCAGGTACTTTCCAGAAATTTTTCTTCACCCACATGC
>DASSXP010000178.1:0-7790 GCA_035703755.1 Rhodanobacteraceae bacterium
GTGTCCAATCGGGGCTGGCTGCTGCCCGACACGGCGAGTCTGGGCAATGGCCGCGACGACTGGGCCTGCACGCTGGACGTGGACACCGGCCTGACCTGGGAGGTGAAGCCCGAAAATGGGCCGCGCTCAGCCACGTACAAATACACCTGGCGGCGTGGCAGTCTGGGAATCGTCGGCAATATGTCCAGCTGCGGCAACAGCCTTGATGGGGCTGCGTGCAATACGCAGAACTACGTCGATGCCGTCAATGATGCAGTCTTGTGCGGCGCTGCCGATTGGCGGGTGTCCGGTGGCAGCTACAGCAGCGGATACGTATCGAACAACCCTCACGGAGAGCTGGCGGTGCTGTACCAGCGCCTGTTCGCCGCCAGCGGCATCGACCCTGCCGACTGGATGCCGAATCTGCAGCCATTCTGGTACTGGACGGATGTCACCTATCCGGTTCAGGTCTCCAGCTCCTGGGCTGTGAACTTCGGTACCGCCAAGGCGTTCTACAACTACTGGGATTCGCCTTACCACGTAGTGCTCGTTTCGGATACGGCGGGCGATACTTTCTTTGCCGATGGATTCGATGAGGCGGCGGACTTCGTCGAGGGCTTCGACAGTCTGGATGAAGTCAACGCCCACGGCTGGTTGGTTGGCAACATGAGCGAGCCCGAGGGTGAGTTCGGCTGGTTCTATGGCGGCGACAATGTGTTCCCGGCGCAGGCCGGAGCCTCGACGAGCCAGGTGCATGCCAATTACGCCGCGACCGTCGATGCGGGCGGCACGATCAGCGCGTGGCTGCTGACACCCCTGCTGGAGTTCCGGGCCGGCTCCACGCTGAGTTTCTGGACGCGCACCGTGACCGGGGCGTCGCGGGCGGATCGTTTGCAAGTGCTGGTGTGCCAGGGCACACCCTGCGACTACGTCGGTCCGGGGGCGCTTGGATACAGCGACTTCGGCACCTTGCTGCTGGATATCAACCCGAGCCAGCTGACGGGCGACGATGAAACCGGCGTGTTCGGCTACCCCGATCACTGGACGCGTTTCACTCTGGACGCCACGCAGGGGATTCCGACCGGTGGTTACGGTCGCATCGCGTTCCGGTATTTCGTCGAGGATGGGGGCCTGAACGGTGCCAGCTCGAACTACATCGGGCTGGATAGTGTCCGCGTCGAGGCGATTTTGGCCGAATAACGACGCCGCTTGGCGGGCACGGGGGCGTGTGTGCGGATCGCGGATTGACAGTTGCGGGCCTCTGACCTAGTGTCTGCAACCGTCATTCCCGTCAAAGGTGGTCGCCGGGCAACCGGGGCCGAGTGTGCGACATGAGTACTACCCGCCGCCAAAGCTGAGCCCGCACACAAGATTCCTTTGACCGGAGGCGCCCTTGTGGCGCCTTTTCGTTTTGAGCCACCCAGACAGCCTGATGCCATCATGATCGAGATCACCCTGCCGGACGGCAGCAAGAAACCCTTTGACCACCCCGTGACCGTGCAGGAAGTGGCGCAATCCATCGGTGCGGGCCTCGCCAAGGCCACCCTGGCCGGCAAGGTCGACGGCAAGCTGGTCGATGCCAGCCATGTCATCGCGCACGACGCCAGCCTCGCCATCGTCACCGAGAAAAGCCCGGAGGCGCTCGATATCCTGCGTCATTCGACCGCGCATCTGCTGGCGCAGGCGACCCAGCGATTGTTCCCGGACACCCAGGTAACCATCGGCCCGGTGGTGGAAAACGGCTTTTACTACGACTTCGCGCGCAAGGCGCCATTCACGCCGGAGGATCTGGCGAAGATCGAAGCGGAAATGCACAAGATCGTCGCCGAGGCGCTGCCGGTCGAGCGTCGCGTGCTGCCGAAGGAGGAGGCGATCCGCTTTTTCACCGACAAGGGCGAGATCTACAAGTCGAAGATCATCGACGAGATCATTCCGGCCGGCGAGGAGATCTCGCTCTACGGGCAGGGCGAATGGGTCGATCTGTGCCGTGGTCCGCACGTGCCCAATACCGCCAAGCTGCGTGCCTTCAAGTTGATGAAGGTGGCCGGGGCCTATTGGCGCGGTGACGCCAAGAACGAGATGCTGCAACGCGTCTACGGCACCGCCTGGCTCAACGACAAGGATCTCAAGGCCTACCTGCACCAGCTGGAAGAGGCCGAGAAGCGCGATCATCGCAAGATCGGCAAGGCGCTCGACCTGTTCCACCAGCAGGAAGAGAGCCCCGGCATGGTGTTCTGGCACCCGCGTGGTTACGCGATCTGGCAGCAGGTTGAACAATACATGCGCAAGGTCTATCGCGATTCCGGCTACCAGGAGGTGCGCTGCCCGCAGGTGCTGGATGTCAGTCTGTGGAAAAAATCCGGACACTGGGACAACTACAAGGACAACATGTTCTTCACCGAATCGGAGAAGCACAACTTTGCCCTGAAGCCGATGAACTGCCCGGGTCACGTGCAGGTCTACAACACCGGGCTGCACAGCTACCGTGATCTGCCGATTCGCTACGGCGAATTTGGCGGCTGCCATCGCAACGAGCCCTCGGGTGCGCTGCACGGCATCATGCGGGTGCGCGCCTTTACCCAGGACGATGGCCACGTGTTCTGCACGCCGGCACAGATCGAATCCGAGGTGACCGCATTTCATGCCCAGGCGATGAAGGTCTACGCCGACTTCGGTTTCACGGACATCGAGGTGGCGCTGGCGCTGCGCCCGGATTCGCGCATCGGCTCGGACGAGGTCTGGGATCGGGCCGAACACGCGCTGCGTAGCGCGCTGGCGGCGGCGGGCGTCAAATGGGTCGAATTGCCCGGCGAGGGCGCCTTTTACGGCCCCAAGATCGAATACCACATGCGTGACTCGATCGGCCGTGATTGGCAGGTTGGCACCATGCAGGTAGACTTCTCCATGCCCGAGCGGCTGGGCGCCGAGTACGTGGATGAAAACTCGCAGCGCCAGCACCCGGTAATGCTGCATCGTGCCATCGTCGGCTCGATGGAGCGCTTCATCGGCATCCTGATCGAGCACCACGCCGGCAACATGCCGGTGTGGCTGGCGCCAGTGCAAGCGGTGGTGATGAGCATCACCGACGCCCAGGCCGATGCCGCCCGCGACGTGGCCGGCGCCTTGAAGAACAAGGGCTTCCGGGTCGAGGCCGATTTGCGCAACGAAAAGGTCGGCTATAAAATCCGCGAGCACACGTTGCAGAAAGTCCCCTACCTCCTGGTGATTGGTGATCGCGAGAAGGCAGCGGGCACCGTTGCCGTGCGTGCGCTTTCCGGGGAAGACCTGGGCAGCATGACGCTCGACCAGTTGGCCGGGCGCCTCGGGAGCGATGCTCCCTGACGCCTTGGTCTTTCGTTCCGTTTTTCAGGAGATTCTACCTATCGCCACCACAACTGACAGCAAGGGCAATCGCCGCAACCACGAGATCCGCTCCCCGCGTCTGCGCATCATCGGCGCCGACGGCGAGCAGCTCGGTATCGTTTCCCGCGACGAAGCCCTGCGCATGGCCGACGAGGCCGGCCTCGATCTGGTCGAAATCCAGCCCAACGGCGATCCGCCGGTGTGCCGCATCATGGATTTCGGCAAGTTCAAGTTCGAAGCCCAGAAAAAGGCCCAGGCCGCCCGCAAGAAGCAAAAACAGGTCGAGATCAAGGAAGTCAAGTTCCGCCCGTCCACCGACGTCGGCGACTACCAGATCAAGATGCGCAACATGCTGCGGTTTCTGGAGGAAGGCGACAAGGTCAAGGTCACGATCCGTTTTCGTGGTCGCGAAATGGCGCACCAGGAGCTTGGGCACCAGTTGGCCAAACGCATCCAGGACGATCTGGTCAATGACGGCGTGGTGGAGCAGTTTCCGCGCCTTGAAGGCCGTCAGATGGTGATGATGGTCGGGCCCAAGAAAAAGGTCTGACGCACGCACGGCGTGCGCGCAGGCTCCCCGCCCGCGGAAATCGCCGCAGGGCGGACGCGTGCGATGGCACGGACTTCCGTTGAACGGGATAGTTGCGCTACAATCACCGATTCGACCCGCATGGATGGGTCGATGTACCGACTCGGGCAGGAAGGAAAGCGCAGCCAGGCTGCCGCCCGATCCGTCAGAAACCGGGACTTCAAACGTCCCATCAAGGAGCATTCATGCCCAAGATCAAGACCAATCGGGCCGCTGCCAAGCGGTTCCGCAAGACCGCGTCCGGCAAATTCAAGGCCGGACACGCGTTCAAGTCGCACATCCTCACCAAGAAGGCGACCAAGCGCAAGCGCAACCTGCGTTCCCCCAATCACGTGCGTGACTGCGACCACAAGGCCGTGGCCCGCATGCTGCCGTACGTCTGACGAGGAGACACCACCATGGCACGAGTCAAGCGTGGCGTCATCGCACGTCGCCGTCACAAGAAAATTCTGGGTCAGGCCAAGGGCTACTACGGTGCCCGTTCGCGCGTGTTGCGCGTGGCCAAGCAGGCCGTCACCAAGGCCGGCCAGTATGCCTATATCGGCCGCAAGCAGAAAAAGCGCCAGTTCCGCCGCCTGTGGATCGTGCGCATCAATGCCGCGGCGCGCATGTACGAGTTGAGCTACAGCCGCCTGATCAATGGCTTGGCCAAGGCCGGCATCGACATCGACCGCAAGGTGCTGGCGGATCTCGCCGTGCACGACATCAAGGCGTTTGGTGCCATCGCCGAAAAAGCGAAGGCCAGCCTGGCGGCATGATCCAATCCGCTCGGCTCCGCGTCGTCGGGGCCTGGTGTTTGCGGTAACAAGCAAACATTCAATCGAGCGAACCTGACGCGGGGAGAAGGCCAACGCCTTCTCCCCGTTTTTGTTGGCAAACCAGAATACGGAAGCGCCATGGAAGCATTGGGCAATATCGAAGCGCGCCTTGGCGCCATCGCCACCGCGGCCAGCCTGGACGCGCTGGACGCCGAGCGCGTGGCTTTGCTTGGCAAGAATGGCGTGCTGACGGCGGCGCTGAAGGCACTGGGGCAGCTCGATGCCGAGGAGCGCAAAACCCGCGGTGCCGAGGTCAACCGGGTCAAGCAGCAGTTGAGCGAGGCCATCGCGGCGCGCCGGCAGGCACTGGAGCGGGCGGCGCTTGATCGGCGGCTGGCCTCAGAGCGGGTCGATGTCAGCTTGCCGGGACGGCGCGCCGAACGCGGCGGCCTGCACCCGATTACGCGCGCGCTTGAGCGCATTGCTGACATCTTCGCCCGACTGGGTTACCAGCGCGCCGAAGGGCCGGAAATCGAGGATGACTGGCACAATTTCGAGGCCTTGAACTTCCCGCCGCACCATCCGGCGCGGGCCATGCACGACACCTTCTATTTCGGTGATGGGCGGTTGTTGCGCACACACACCTCGCCGGTGCAGATTCGCACCATGCAGGGGCGGCAACCACCGATCCGCATCATTGCGCCCGGCAAGGTCTACCGCAGCGATTCGGACCAGACCCATTCGCCGATGTTCCACCAGGTCGAGGGCTTGCTGGTCGATGAAACCTCCAGCATGGCCGATTTGAAGGGCACGCTGGCGGAATTCCTGCGCGCCTTTTTCGAGCGCGACTTCGAAATGATGTTCAAGCCGACCTACTTCCCGTTCGTCGAACCCGGTGCCGACGTGATCATCCGCTGGGACCGCGAAGATGGCAGCGAGCGCTGGCTCGAAGTGCTGGGTTGCGGCATGGTGCATCCGACCGTGCTGGCCAATTGCGGCATCGATCCCGAGCGCTATACCGGCTTCGCTTTCGGCATGGGCGTGGAGCGGCTGGCCATGCTGCGCTACGGCGTCGACGACCTGCGCGCCTTTTTCGAGAACGATGTCAGATTCCTCAGGCAGTTTGCTTGAAAGCCGGGATTCGGAATTCGAGATTCGTGATGGGTTTTTGCCATCCGGATCCCGCGAACACCGAATCCCGAATCCCGTAAACCCAATCCCGGCATTCCCATGAAATTTTCCGAAAACTGGTTGCGCGAACTGGTCGACATCCCGGTCGACACGGCGGCCCTGTCGCGTGACCTGACCATGATCGGTCACGAGGTCGAGGCACTGGAGCACCTGGGTCACGGTCTTGCCGGCGTGGTGGTGGCGCGGATCGTGGCCGCCGACAAGCATCCGCAAGCCGACCGGCTCCAGGTGTGCCAGGTCGACGCGGGTCAGGCCGAACCGTTGACCATCGTGTGCGGCGCACCCAATGCGCGGGCCGGCATCAAGGTGCCGTTGGCAAAGGTCGGTGCCGAGCTCCCCGGCGGGCTGGCGATCAAGGCCGCCACACTGCGCGGGGTGGAGTCCTCCGGCATGTTGTGTTCGGCCCGCGAGCTGGGTCTGAGCACGGATGCCGCCGGCCTGCTGGAACTGCCCGCGGATGCGCCGATTGGAACAGAAATCGCCGATTACCTCGGTTTGCCGGATGCCGCGATCGAGCTCGGGCTGACCCCGAACCGGCCGGACTGCCTCGGCATGCTCGGCCTCGCCCACGACGTCGCTGCCCGCTACGGCAGCACGGTGCGGCCGTTCGCCACCGCCGAGATTGCCGTCACCAGCACGGCGCGGCGCGGTATCCGGCTCGAAGCGGGGGCCGATTGCCCGCGTTATCTCGGTCGCGTGATCGAAGGCATTGATGCCGCTGCCGCCACGCCACTGTGGATGGCCGAGCGCCTGCGCCGTGCCGGCCTGCGTCCGATCAGCGCGGTGGTCGATGTCACCAACTACGTGATGCTGGAACTCGGCCAGCCGCTGCACGCGTTTGACAACGATGCGCTTGAAGGCGACATCGTGGTGCGCCATGCGCGCGCCGGCGAAACGCTGAAGCTGCTCGATGGCAGCGAGGCCACGCTGGCCGCAGACTTCGTGTTGATCGCTGATGAGGGCAAGGGCCTGGCGGTAGCCGGTGTGATGGGCGGTTTCGACTCACGTGTCACCGACTCCACCCGCAACGTGTTCCTCGAAGCGGCACATTTCGCCCCGGCCGCCATCATGGGCAAGGCGCGCAAGCTCGGTTTGCACACCGATGCCTCGCACCGCTTCGAGCGCGGCGTCGATCCCGATTTGCCGGCGCGGGCGCTGGAACGCGCCAGCGAATTGCTGCTCACCATCGCCGGTGGTCAGGCCGGGCCGCGGCTGGTGGCGGAGAATCTTGATGAGTTGCCGCATCGCGCGCCGGTCAACCTGCGCTGCGCACGCTTGCAGCGGGTGCTTGGCATCGTGGTACCTGACGCTGAAGTCCACCGCATCCTGACTGCGCTGGGTCTGGCGGTGCGCGCGACTCAAGAGGGCTGGTTGGCAACCCCGCCCAGCCGCCGCTTCGACATCGAGCGCGAAGAGGACTTGATCGAGGAAGTCGCCCGCATCCACGGCTACGAGCGCATTCCCACCCGTGCGCCCAGCGGTGAGCTGCTGGTGGCGGCGCAGCCGGAGCAGACTTCGAGCGCACTGGCGCTGGCCGAACAACTGGCAGCGCGAGGCTACTTCGAGGCCGTCACCATGGCCTTCGTTGGCGCCGATCTGCTCGAACGCTGGGGCTTGCGCGAACAGGGCGTGGCACTGGCCAATCCGCTGTCCGCCGATCTGGCGGTGATGCGGCCCTCGCTGTTGCCGGGGCTGGTCGAAGCCCTGCGCCGCAACCGGGCGCGGCAGCAGGAGCGGGTGCGTCTGTTCGAGCGCGGCCACGTATTCCAGCCGGTGGCTGGTGCCGCTCCATTGGAACCGGTGCGGATCGCGCTGGTCGCCGTGGGAACGGCCAACGCCGAACAGTGGGGGCTGCCGGCGCGCGCGCTGGATTTCCATGATCTGAAGGGCGACATCGAATCCTTGCTGGC
>DASSXP010000325.1:0-9016 GCA_035703755.1 Rhodanobacteraceae bacterium
GGGGCTGGCACGCCTGCGGGCCGGCAGCTTTGAGTTCGATCACTTTGCGCGCATTCCCGACAACCCGCAGAGCCTGGCCGCCAACCGGATATGGCGAGTAAGCAGCTTGCGCGGGGGCCAATTGCTGGTGGGCACCTGGACCAACGGCTTCAGCTTGCACGATCCGCGCACGGAAATGTTCACGCAAATCCTGAGCGTACCCGGCGACCCGCGCACCTTGCCGGCGCGGCCGGCGTTGACAGTGTTCGGGGATACCGATGGCAGTCTGTGGGTGGGCGTCAACGAGAGCGGCGGGCTGGTGCAGATGGATCCGCTACGCGGCGTGCTGCATCACTTCCGCCACGATCCTGCCGACGCGGCCAGCTTGTCCAGCAACTACGTCCAGTACGTGACGCGGACCGGCGATGGCAATTTGTGGGTAGCGACCTTCGGTGGCGGACTGGATCGCATGCTGCCGGATGGCAAAGGCTTCGCGCATCTTCGCCATGACCCGAGCGATCCTGCCAGCCTGGCTTCCGACTCGGTGCGCTTCGTGTATCAGGACAGTCGGGGTACCCTGTGGGTGGCTACCCGGGATGCGGGGTTGGACGAGCGCTGCGCGGGGTGTCGCGGCTTTCGCCACCATCGTGGTCGCGGCAGCGATGAGGGCGACATTGACGACATCGACATCAGCCATGTGCTGGAGACCCGCGACGGCGCCATTTGGGTTGCCACCCGCGGTCAAGGCTTGTATCGGCGCGCCACGCCGGACAGCCGCTTTCAGGCGATCCCGGCGGGCGAGCGCAGCGGGCTGGCGTCCAATTCGGCAACCTCGTTGTTCCAGGACAGTCGTGGTGACCTCTGGGTTGGTACCCAGGGCGGCGCTCTGAACCTGTTGCGGGGTGCCGATCCGGGCCAGCGCTTCATCCATGTCGACAGCCGCAGCGGACTGGATTCGGACGCCATCGGCGACATCCTCGAAGCTGCCGACGGCAGCATCTGGGTCAGCACAATCAAGGGCATCAGCCGAATCGAGCCAAAGGACTTGTCGATACGCAATTTCGGCGGCGCCGATGGCGCCAGCATGCTGGGCTATTGGGTCAATTCCGGCACGCGCCTGCGCGACGGACGGCTGGTGTTTGGCGGACTGGATGGCGTCACTCTCGTCGATCCGGCGCGGCTTTCGCCACCACCACAGCCACAGCCGGTGTTGACCGCGTTCCTGCTGCGCGGGCAACGGGTCGGGCCGTTGCTGGCCGGCGTGGACGCCAGCCGCCATCACCATGACCAACTCGATCTGGCCTACAACGAAAACGACATCGGGATGGAGTTCTCCTCGCTGGAGTACTCGATGCCTGAAACAACGCGCTACGCCTACAAGCTGGAAGGTCACGACAAGGACTGGATTGAAACCCCGGCCAGCCGCCGCATCGCCAGCTACACCGGCTTGCCTCCGGGGACGTATCGCTTGCATGTGCGTGCGCGGCATGAATCCGCTCCCTGGAGTGCCGCGGTGGCCAGCATGGAACTGCGCATCCATCCGGCACCGTGGGCGACACCGTTGGCGCTGGCGTCGTATGCCGCTTTGCTGCTGTTGCTGGCGGGTGGGTTCGGTTGGCGGGTGCTCGCCAACATGCGGCAACGGCGCGACGCCCAGCACGCCATTCAGCACAGTGAAGAGCGCCTGAAGCTGGCATTGTGGGGCAGCGGCAGTGAAATGTGGGACATCGACATGCGCGATGGCAGCATGCACCGCGAGAATCGCTTGTCGAACATCGCCGCCAGCGCCGAGGCCGACGCGCAGACCTTGCAGGGCTACCGTCCGTTCCTGCATCCGGATGATTTGGCAGCGTTCGAAGCGGCGCTGACCGCGCATCTCAAAGGCCAAAGCAACAGCTTTGAGGCCAGCTACCGGACGCTGGACGTGGACCACCACTGGGTCTGGCTGCTGACCCGCGGGCGCGTGGTGCAGCGCGACGAGAGTGGGCGTGCGCTGCGTATCAGTGGCACCAGTTCGGACATCAGTGCCTTGAAACAGGCCGATGAATCGCTGCGCCGCCTGAATGAAACACTGGAGTCGAAAGTTGAACAACGGACCAGCGAACTGCGCGAGACGAACGGTGAACTGCGCACCGCACTGGAACGGCTGACGCAAGCCCAGGACAAGTTGCTGGAAGCGGAAAAACTCGCCTCACTGGGGAGCTTGGTGGCCGGTGTGGCACACGAAATCAACACCCCGCTCGGCATTGGCGTGACCGCGGCATCCTATCTGCAAGAGGAAGCCCGCCGCTTGACCAGCGCACTGGAATCGGGGGCACTCAACGCCAGTGAGTTGCGCCTGATCGGTGACAACGCGCGCGAGAGCGCCGATTTGATCTTGAACAACCTGCAACGGGCGGATCGTCTGCTGAAAAGTTTCAAGCAGGTCGCAGTAGATCAGACCGGTGGCGACACGCGGACCATCAACCTGCGCGATTGCATCGGTGACGTGGTGGCGTCGTTGAAACCGGCGTTGCGACACGGCCATCACACGGTCGTGGTGACGGGGCCGGACAATCTGCTGCTGCGCACATCACCCGGCGCGATCAGCCAGATTCTGACCAATCTGGTGATGAACTCGTTGATACACGGGTTTGCCGACATGGCTGACGGCGAGATTCACATCGAAATGGAGCGGGACAAAGATCGGGTGCGGTTGACTTACCGCGACAACGGCCGGGGCATGAGCGCCGAGGTGCGTGCGCATGCCTTTGAGCCCTTCTTCACCACCCGCCGCGGGCGTGGCGGCTCCGGGCTCGGCATGCACATCGTTTACAGTCAGGTGACCCAGGCGCTGCACGGGGACGTCGAACTGACGTCCAGCCCGGGCGCCGGGGTGCTGTTTCAGATCCGTTTTGGCGCGCTGGCTTGACGCGGCTTCAATCCGGTAGCTGCCGGCGCAAGGCGATAGCCTGATCCCAATGCTTGAACAGCAGGTCGAGGATGCGCGGGTCGAGCTTGCGGCCGCGTTCCTGCTCAAGATAAGCGCGAATCTGCGCCTCTTGCCACGGTTCCTTGTAACAGCGGCGGCTGCCAAGTGCATCGAAGACATCCGCCACCATGGTGAGTCGGCCGCTGACGGGAATGGCTTCGCCGGCAAGACCGGCGGGATAGCCGCTGCCGTCCCAGTTTTCATGGTGGGTGAGGGCGATTTCTGCCGCCAGTCGCATGGCTGGACGCTGTGAATTGCCCAGCAGGCGGGCGCCAATCGCGGCGTGCGTGTGCATGATCCGCGATTCTTCCGGGGTGTGGCTGCCCGGCTTGTTGAGGATGGTGTCGGGGATGCCGACCTTGCCGATGTCGTGCAAGGGCGCGGCGAGCCGCAACATGGCACACAGCTCATCGTCCAGCCCCAGCCCGCGAGCGAGGATCTCCACCAGCAAGCCGACCCGGTGGACGTGGCTGGCGGTTTCGCGGGAACGGGTTTCGGCGGTGCTGGCGAGCAGAAACACCATTTCCTGCTGCGCATCCAGCAGATCGGTTTCGAGGTGCAGGTTATCCCAGGCGATGTCGGCGTTGGTGCCGAACAGCCACAACAACTGGCGATCGAGTTCGCTGAATTGCCGGCCAAGGCAGACAAACAGCATGCGTTTGGTCAGGTTGGCGATGGCGATGTGCAGCACGCAGACATCGGCGTCGTAATTGCTGTTGCCATCCAGCGCGGCGTTGCGCATGGCGGCGAGCACGTGTGCTGGCAGCAGTGGCGCAGGATCGCGTTCGCGCAGGTTGCGGAAACGACCGATGCCGTTGAGGATGCGGAATGGCGTGCTTTCGCTCTCGGCGTGATCCGGCAAGGCAACGCAGAACACCTCGACCTCCGGCCCCAGCAGCTGACTCAGTTGCATCATCATCGCGTGGGCGAAACCGTGTGCGTTGTGGCGTGCGAAGATCCGCGAGGAGGCGCCGATCACGCCTTCAAGGCCTTGCCGCTGCGCCTCGATGGTGCGCAAGTCGCGCCAGGAACGCAGTGCGGTGTACAGCGTCGCCATCAAGCGCGTCGCCGTCATCTCGGTCTTTTCGCGGTAATCGTTGATGTCGTAGGAGGTGACGACGTTCAACTCCGGTGCTTCGCCCGGCTGGCCGGTGCGCAGGACGATGCGCACGAATGGATTTCGCAGTTCCTCGCGCACGCGACGAATCAGGTCGAGGCCGGCGTGCGGTGTCTCCATCACCACGTCGAGCAGCATCACGGCGATGTCGGGGCGGTGCTGCAGGATTTCGCTGGCCTGCTCGGCCGATGCGGCTTCGAGAATCTCGAGGCCGCGGCCCTCGAACTCGGCCCGCGCCAGCACCAGCCGGGTGACTTGCCGCACTTCCGGTTCGTCATCCACGACCAGCACCGGCCACGGTGGCGGTTTGTCACCGAAGCCTGGCTCGATTGGCTGGACCGCCGACTGCATGCTCCGTCCCCACTCACGGACTACTGGCAGTCTACTCCAGGCGCCACGGGAAAGTGCAAGGCGCTCAGGTCTTGCCGTGGAACAGTTCGCGGCCGATCAGCATGCGGCGGATTTCGTTGGTGCCGGCGCCGATTTCGTACAGCTTGGCGTCGCGCAGTATGCGGCCGGTCGGGTAATCGTTGATGTAACCGTTGCCACCGAGCGACTGGATCGCTTCCAGTGCCACCTGCACCGCGTTGCGCGAGGCGTTGAGCAGGCAGGCGGCCGGGTCGATGCGCGACTTGTCGCCGGCATCGAAGGCGCGCGCCACCATGTAGGCATAGCCGCGCGAGGATTGCAGCGCGGTGTACATGTCGGCCACCTTGGCCTGCATGATTTCGAAGGTGCCGATCGGTGCATTGAATTGCTTGCGTTCGCGCACGTAGGGCAGGGTGATGTCGAGTGCCGCCTGCATCAGGCCGATCGGTCCGCCCGACAGCACCAGCCGTTCGGTGTCGAGGCCGCTCATCAGCACGCGCACGCCTTCGTTCACTTCGCCAACGCGGTTCTCGTCCGGAATCTCGCAGTTGTCAAACACCAGTTCGCAGGTGTTGGAGCCGCGCATGCCGAGTTTGTCGAGCTTCTGCGCGGTGCTGAAGCCGGGCATGCCTTTCTCGACCAGGAAGGCAGTGATCGAGCGGCTGCCGGCACGCTTGTCGGCGGTGCGCATGTAGACCAGCAGCACATCGGCATCGGGGCCGTTGGTGATCCACATCTTGTTGCCGTTGGCCAGCCAGCGGTCGCCCTTGAGCTCCGCTTTGCAGGTCATCGAACCGACCACGTCCGAGCCGGCGCCCGGTTCGCTCATGGCCAGCGCGCCGACGGACTCGCCGCTGCAAAGTTTCGGCAGGTATTTGGCCTTTTGCGCCGTGTTGCCGTTGTGGGCAATGTTGTTGACGCACAGATTGGAATGCGCGCCGTAGGACAGGCCGACCGAGCCCGAGGCGCGGGAGATTTCCTCCATCGCCACCATGTGTGCAAGGTAACCCATGCCGCTGCCGCCGAAGGCCTCTGGTGCGGTGATGCCGAGCAGGCCCATGTCGCCGAACTTGCGCCACAAGTCGGCGGGAAAGAGGTTCTCGCGGTCGATGCGGTCGGCGCGCGGAGCGATTTCCTTGTCGGCGAAGGCTTGCACCGTCTCGCGCAGCAGGTTGATGTCATCACCGAGGGAAAAGGGGCGCATGGGGGACTCCGGGTTCGAGCCGTGGCGTTGCAGCCGGGCGGCGGGGAATGGGGATCAGTTTGCCGCAGTGCGGCCGGGTTTTCAGCACAGACCGCCGTTCACTGCCAGCACCTGGCGGGTCACGTAGCCGGCATCGGGCGACATCAGGTAAGCCACCGCGGCGGCGACGTCCTCCACCTGCCCGGCGCGACGCATGGGAATGTCGTTCAACAAGGCCGGATCGTGGGTCAGGCCCCGCGTCATGTCGGTGTCGATCAAGCCGGGTGACACGCAGTTGACGGTGATGCCGCGGGTGGCGAGCTCCAGCGCCAGCGCCTTGGCGGCGCCGATGATGCCGGCCTTGGCCGCGCTGTAGTTGACCTGGCCGCGGTTGCCTTCCTGACCGGCGGCCGAGGTCAGGCAGACAATGCGGCCGGGTTGGCGGCGGCGGATCATCGGCAGCACCAGCGGCTGCAAGACGTTGTAGAAGCCGTCGAGATTGCTGCGCAGCACGCTGTCCCAGTCGGCGCCTTCCAGCGCGGGAAACACCGCGTCGCGGGTCAGGCCGGCGTTGCAGACGACGCCGTAGTACGCGCCGTGTGCCGCGATGTCGGCCGCGATGGCCACAGCACAGGCGGCGCGGTCGGCGATGTCGAATTGCAGTGTGCGGGTGGCGCGGCCGAGGGCGTGGATTTCCGCCTGCACGGCGTCCAGCGCCACGCGCTCGGTGCGGCAGTGCAGGACGATGTCATAGCCCGCCCGTGCCAGCCGCAGGGCGATGGCGCGGCCGATGCCGCGGCTGGAACCGGTGATGAGGATGCTGTCGGTCATGCTGCGCGGGGAGGATCGGGCAATGCGCTGTAGTCGGTATCGCGGCCGCTGAATGGCACCAGCAGCGCGGTGAAGGCAATGCCGAGCAGCAAGGTCAAGCCGAAGTGTGCCAGTGCCGGCATGGAGCTGAAGGACAGCAGGCCGAACGACAGCAGCGCAGTCAGTGCCGACAGCAACACGCTGGCGTACATGGCGCCGGGTTGCGCGTGGGTGAACGGTTCGCCCTCGTGCAGAAACACGGCGTAATTGGCACCAACGCCCAACACCAGCATCAACGCCAACCAGTGGAACAGCGTCAGCGGTTCGCCGAGATAGCCGAGCGCAGCCAGTGTGAGGGCGATGCCAAGCGCGGGCGGGGCCAGCACGCGCGGCGCGTGACGCAGACCGTAGCGCCATGCAAACACCGGTGTGATCAGCAGCAGCGCCGCCAATAGCCACCAACTGGCGTAGCGACGATAGCGGCCGAACAAGTCCGATACGCTGGCCGGCTTGTCTACCAGTTCGACGCCGGGCAGGCCTTTGGTGATGGCGCGCAACGCGCTGATGTCCGGTGCGTCTTGCGGTACCACGATGCTGGCTGGCCCGCCGGCGGCCTGGTCCAGCCACAGGTGATGGAATGCTTGCGCGATGGGCGTTCTCATCCAGTCGGCGAATGCCAGCGGTGTACCGGGCCAGGCGGTCACGTAGGCCGTTGCCGTATCAGCACGGAAACCCGCTGCCACCATGTCGGCCGTGAGTGCGGCCGGGTCATCGAACCAGCGCGCCAGCACGGCACGATTGGCCGCCTGCCGCTGCTGTGACGGCACCATCTGCGTCAGTCCCAGCCAGCCGGGCAGTTCGTTCTGCTCGACCAGGGTCTGGAGTCGGCTGGCGAGGGCTTCCTCGCGTTCCAGCACCTGCTCGCTCGAATCGCCGCGCACCAGAAAGAACTGGCTGCCGTTGCCCAGCCCGGTGACCTGCCGTATCAATGCTTCATCGGAGGACAGGATGGCCGGTGGCGCGATCAGCTGATGGATGTCATCGTCATGCCCCAACAAGCGCCAGCCGGGCAGGGAAATCAGCAGCAGAAAGCCCGTTAGCCACCAGCCGCGGCGACCTGCGGCCAGCCGCGCGGTGGCTGCTTGCAAGGCCAGTGCAGCCCGCGACACCCACGGCGTGATCGGTCGAGCCGGCCGGCGCAACAGCACCGGCAGCAACCAGAACACGCTGAGACAGGCCACCAGCATGCCGCTCATGGCGAACACTGCCATTTGCTTGAGCGGCGGAAACGGTACCAGCCCGAGCAGGGCGTAACCCAACAGCGAGGTGCCGAGCGCGATCAGCAGCGCGGGCCGCACCTGGCGCACGCCAGCGGCGGCATCCCAGTGCGCGCCCTGATTGGCACGAGCGGTCAGGTACTGGATCGAGTAATCGACCGCTTCGCCAAGCAGCGCGGCACCGAATACCAGGGTCAGCAAGTAGACTTCGCCGAACACCAGCAGCGACACGCACAGCGCCGTCATCACACCGATCGCGGTCGACAGAAAAGCTACCCCGATGGGGCCGGGCGAGCGAAAAACCAGCAGCAACAGCAGGGCGATGCCGAGGCTGGAGATCCAGCCCACCCGGTGCATGTCACGCTCGGCGCCAGAGCGCGCCGCTGCGGCATAAAACACCGCGCCGGTACGCGCCAGCTCCAGTGCCGGATAGCGGGTGTGAATCGGCGCCCAAGCGCGGTCGAGTGCCGCCAATGCGGCCTTTTGCACGGTGTCATCGTAGGCGGAGCCGGCCAGATTGGCGATTATCAGCACATGGCTGATATCGCCCGTGTGCGCCACCAGCAGATTGTCTTCCGGTGTCAGTGGTGAACGGTTCCACGGCTGCTGTGCCAACCAGCCACCCAGCCAGCCGAAGGGGTCGTCGGCCAGCGGCACCATGATTGAATCGACAAAGGGTTGGTTGAGGTGCCGAGCCAGCGCGGCGGTGGGCTGAAAATCCGCTGCGGACACGGCCGCGCGGGCGGCATCGTCCAGCAGGCCGAAGCGGTGTGGCAGGTAGGGTGCGACGACACTGTTCAATTCAAAGGGCGGCAATTCTGCCGTCACCGAGGCAAATGCCGTGTGCTCCGCCGTCAATGTCTGGCCGAGTGCACGGGCGGCGGCCTTGGCGTCGGCATCGGCGCCGGAGACCAGCAACACCATGCGATCGCCGTTGGCGCGCGCCAGCCGCTCGACCGCGGTTTCGGCGAGAGTGTCGCGTTCGGTGGCCGGCAACATCGCCAGCAGGTCGGTCTGGATCGGCAGCGCGCCGCGGCCAAACAGCAGCCATAGCGTGGCGAGCGCCGTCGCCACGGCAGCAAGGGCAAATGCCGTTGCGCGCCCGCCGAGCGCGCTCACGGCAGGCCCAAGGCGTTGCGCTCAAGCGCGCTGAGTTCGTCAGCGATCCGGGTTTGCTCGAGCTGGATGTCGGTCACGGCGCCGTCTTGCATCTGAATGCGGATGCGGCCGAGAAATTCGCCGCCGGACAATTCAATCGAGCCCAACATCCGCGCCACGCGTTCCTGTTTGGGGGTGAAGCGCAGCGTCCA
>DASSXP010000057.1:0-5470 GCA_035703755.1 Rhodanobacteraceae bacterium
CCGCGCGGGGGGTGCACCGCCGCGGCCACATCCTGCGCGAGAAGATCCGTGATGTCAGCCTGCAGGTCGGCGACGTGCTGTTGATGCTGGTCGCCAGTGATGCCATGGCGCGGTTGCGCAGCGACGATCGCGTGGTGGTGCTGGGCGAACGCGAACAGGCGCCACGTTCGCCGCGCAAAGCCTTCATCGCCATCGGCATTCTGGCACTGGTGGTGATTTCCGCCGGGCTGCACTGGCTGTCGATTCCGGTGGCGGCGATGTGCGGCGCGGTGGCAATGGCGCTGTCCGGCTGCTATGGCCGCAAGGACGCTTATCAGGGCATCGACTGGAAGATCATCATCATGCTGGGCGCCATTCTGCCGCTTGGCATCGCCATCGAAAAAACCGGTTTGTCCTCGATGGTGGTGCAGGCGGGCATGGCCATGGTCGGCGATCACGGCCCGCTGGCGGCTTTGCTGATGGTGTATCTGCTGACCGCGCTGTTGACCGAGCTCATGGGCCACAACCCCTCGGTGGTGCTGATGGGAGGCATTGCCATCTCGGTGGCACACATGATGGGCGTCGATCCGCGTCCGTTCATCGTTTGTGTGGCGTTTGCCGCCGCCACCTCGTTTGCGACTCCGGTGGGTTACCCGACCAACACCATGGTCTATTATGCCGGGGGCTATCGCTTCACCGATTTCATGAAGATCGGCATCCCCCTGATCGCGCTGTTCTGTCTTCTGTCCATGTACCTGATTCCGTATTTCTGGCCGTTCCACCCATGACCGCGTTGCCGCCCCCCGCCAAGGTCAAGCTGGGCCTGGTGATCGACCTCGATATTTGCGTCGGTTGCCATGCCTGCGCGGTGGCCTGCAAGGAATGGAACGACGGCGGCGATTTCGGCCCGTTGCTGGACGACGATCCCTACGGCGCCGAACCTCACGGTGTCTGGTTCAACCGGGTGCACAGCTACGCGGTGGAGCCGGCATTGGGAATTGGAAATACGGGATGTGAAAAAGCGTCCGCCGCGCGCGGCATCAACGCGTCTGCGTCGGCCCCTGCCGATTCACCAACCTCCAATCCCGGCCTCACCGTGCATTTTCCTCGTTCCTGCCTGCACTGCGAGACGCCCGACTGCGTGACGGTGTGCCCGACCGGGGCCAGCTACAAGCGCGCCGAGGACGGCATCGTGCTGGTCGATGCCGACAAGTGCATCGGCTGCCAGTTGTGCGCCTGGGCCTGCCCGTATGGCGCACGCGAGTTCAGCGCCAAGCGCGGCACCATGCAAAAGTGCACGCTGTGCGTGGATCGCATCTACAACGAAACGCTGGACGAAGCCGACCGCCAGCCAGCCTGCGTGATGGCCTGCCCGACCCGGGCGCGGCACTTTGGCGATCTTGGCGATCCGGCCTCGGCGGTGTCGCAGCAGGTTGCGGCGCGGGGCGGCTACGCGCTCGAACCCGAGCTCGGCTATCAGCCGGTCAATCGGTATCTGCCGCCGCGACCACGGCGCGCCGGCACCGCAGTCGCGGCGGTGACTGCGCCCGCCGACGAAGCCTTCGATGCCAACCAGTTGCCGACGCCGCTGCGCTGGCTCGACCGATTGCTGTCACGATGAAACCCTCGTTTTCGGTGATCGTGTTCACGGTGCTGGCAGGCGCCGGTTACGGCCTGTGGGCCTGGTTGGGGCTGGCGCTTGGCATGGGCGTGTACGCAACCGGCATCAGCGCGTTGATGTTGCCGCTGGCCGTGGGCTTCGTGCTGGCCGGTGCGGGGCTTTTGGCCTCCACCGCCCACCTTGGCAAACCCTGGCGCGCCTGGCGCGGTCTGACGCAGTGGAAGAGTTCCTGGCTGTCGCGTGAAGCCGTGTTGGCGCTGGCGAGTTTCGTGCCGGCGCTGATGCTGGCAGCGATGCGTCACCTCGCGCGCGACACCTTGGCGGTGCGCGGCACCGGTCTGCTGCTGGCGATGCTGGCTTTGGCGACGATCTACTGCACCGCGCGCATCTACAGTTCCCTGAAGCCGATCGATGCCTGGCGCTTGCCGCAGGTCGTGGCCGGTTATCTGCTGCTGGGGCTGGCCTCGGGCGCGGTCTGGTTGTGGCAGTGCCTCAGCATCAATCTGCGTGATCGCATGGACACTATCGCGCCGGTGACCCATGCCGGCTGGCTCACGGGCTTGGCGCTACTGGTGCTGCTCGCCGGCTTGGTAAAACGCAGCTACTGGCGACAACTCGATGCGATCAACGCCCGCCCGGCCGTGGCGGATGCCGGCGCCGCCACCGGCCTCGATCGCTTCGGCGTGGTGCGGCCACTGGAAGCGCCGGCCAGCGAGCCGGCCTACCTGATGCGCGAAATGGGCTACGTGCTGGCACGGCGACATCGCCAGCCGCTGCGCCGCCTGGCCATGACAGCCAGTTTTGTGTTGCCGCTGTTTGCGGCGGGGGTGGCCGCGCTGGTACCGGCCGCCGAAGCCTGGCTCGCGCCGCTGGCGCTGCTGTCGGTGATGGGTGGTCTGTTCATGGAACGCTGGTTATTCTTCGCCGAAGCGCGTCATCGCGTTGCCGCCTACTTCCCGGCCGCATGACCGCCGCGCGTCTTGCCGACGCGCCACGCATTCCATTGAAACCCCTGACTCGACGCGAGGAACTCCCGTGCGCAAACTTTTGCTGATTTCGGCCTGTGCCCTGATGTTGCCGGCTGCCGCCTTCGCCGCCGATTCCGGCAGCCAGAACATTGGTGCCTGGAGCGGTGCCGGCGAACTTGGTTTCGCCCTGACCCGTGGCAACACCAAGTCGGAAAACCTCAACGCCAAGCTCAACTTCGACCGCGAAGACGACACCTGGAAGAACAACATCTATCTCACCGCCTTGCGCAGCAAGGGCGAGGTCACGGCAGATGGTGCCGACAGCTACCAGTCCACCGCCAACCGTTTCGAGGCGGGCACTTCGGCCGGATACAAGCTCACCCCGCGTTCCTACGTCGTCGGCGCCCTGCGCTATGAAAAAGACGACTTTGCCGCCTATCGCTGGCAGTCGGCGGTGTCGCTTGGTTACGGTTACATTGCGATCAAGAACCCGCGCACCGAGCTCAGCTTTGAAGCCGGTCCCGGCTACAAGCGCGTGCAACCGATCGACTACGTCGTCAGCAGCGGCGAGCCGCCGGTCGCGCAAGTCGTGCATCCCGGATCGGATGGCGAAATCATCGCCCGTGGCCTGATGAACCTGCACCACCAGTTGACCGACAACACCGCCTTCGACAACAAGCTCTTGATCGAAGCCGGCAGCGATGGCCGTTTTTACCAGAACGACGCCGGCCTGGTGGTCGACATGAACGCCAAACTCGCGCTCAAGCTCGGCTACCAAGTGCGCTACAACAGCGACGTGGCGCCGGGCGCCAAGCACAAGGATCAGCTGGTCACCACCAATCTGGTGTACAAGTTCTGACGACACGGGCTTTGGGGTTTCCCCGTGGCCCGCAGGGCGGATCAAGCAGCGCAGCCCGACGTATCCGCCGCACGCGCAGTATCACTTGTTGCGGCCCCGCGCCGCTACGGGGGGTGACCAGACCGGCGCGTAGCCGGCGCGGAACATGCCTTCGCCGAGCAACGGGAGATCGTCCGGCAACACGTCCCACAGCAGAAACGCCGGCCCGCAATTGCCGGGTCCCGGCACGCCATCAAGTGGCGCGACAACCACGAAGTAACTGCCCGAATCCAGACCGGACAAGTCGACGCTGCTGCCGGTGCCCGGCGGGGACATTGCCGCCGCGTAGCACGGAGAAAGACCACTGCACGGCGCCTGCATCACCAGCAAAGCCGGCGAGAAGGCAAAAGCCACCGGCTGCAAATTGAGCGTGCCGGCAGGGTAGGGCAGGTCGAGCTGGAACACCGCGGCTGGGCCGTACAATTCCAATGCGGAACCGCAGGCAAGATGCAATTCCTGGTCTCCCGCGCAAGTGTCGAGAGAGATTGCCGTGTTAGGCGCGAGCGATTGCGGTACCGCGCATTGTTGCGCGCCTGCCGCGTGCGCGGCAAGGAACAGGCAGGCGGCCACCAGTGCTGAACCACAGAAGCTTTGGGTAGTCATGATGTACCTCGTCATTCGAAGCCGTCACGGAAGATCGAGTCGCTGCGATGTACCAGCCGTGTGCTTTGAATCAAGCGGGTCGATCCGTTGCCCGTACCACTGGTGACGCGACCCTCGGCGCGCAGCCAGAGCGTCTGCTTGATCCCGGCGCGAAGCCATCGGCCACATTTTGCGCCCGGACTGCGTGCGGACACGCAATGGACAGGAGCCAGGCGCACAACATGGCGACTTTGAACACAATCGATTGATGTTTCATCACGGTTTCCGGCAGGATGGGTGGGTCATCACGCGTGCTTTCGACGCGACATCGCTGCCATGGGCCGTGATGTCGAACGGCACGCGCGCGATGCCGTCGCCGCTACCGCCGAAACCGGGGTCCGGGAGCGGTACGTCCGCTGCCATGAAGGCCGTCGATGGCGTGAGCAACAGGAGCGCCAGGGAATTGCACACGCGGGTGCGCAAGGCAACAAAACCCGATTGATGAAAGCGCATGTTGCACCTCGTTGCGCGACGGATCGCCTACTCGAAACCGTTGGCGAAGAGGGTGTCGTTGCGCCAAATGCGATGCAGCAGTTCGGCCTCGCCATGCGACGCGTTGTGTGCTCCGCCGGCGGTATGGCCGAATACCGTCAAGTCGAGGAGATGACCCGTACGTATCGGTTGGGAAAGGGTGTATTGCCATGTGCCATTGATGCGAGACATGGACCCGTAAGCAAGCAAGTACGTGTCGAGGTACAGGCTCAGGGTCGGTGGTGAGGACAGTTCCGGTGCCGTACCACCGCGACGCCAAGTCACGGTTTTGTCGACCACTTCGAGCGATTGCGTCGCCGCCTCGGCCAGCGACAGTCGCGCCACGCGGCTGCGCGGTTGTCCGCCAATAACGGTGAAGCCGCCGCCAGCGAGCAGCTTGCCATCGGGTTGCAGGGTGATCGCATAGACGGCGCCATCCGCGTTGGGGTCGACGAAGCTGGTATCGAGGCTTCCACTCGGGTTCAGCCGTGCAATGCCTTTGTATGCGTGGCCGCCAATGGTGGTGAAGTCACCGCTGACCAGAATCTTGCCATCGGCCTGCAGCGCCAGCGAGGTGACCATGCCGTCCAGTTGCAGATCGAGGGACTTGTCCAGCACGCTGCCGTCCGGGTTGAGGATGGCAAGCCCCTTGCGTGATTGCCCGCCGACACTGTCGAAACCGCCGCCGATCACGATGTTCCCGTTCGGCAGCAGCGCAAGCGCCATGACCGAGTCGTAGAGGCCGGAGCCACCGGTCACCTGCGGGTCGGCGAAACTCCCATCGAGGCTGCCGTTTACATTGAGCCGCGCCAAACCATGCCGCGGAAGGTGGCCGCCTGTCAGCTGCTGGATAGCGGTGAATGGTCCGCCGATCAGTACCTTGCTGTTTGG
>DASSXP010000152.1:0-10815 GCA_035703755.1 Rhodanobacteraceae bacterium
TTTGCGCACGCCGCGCCGCCGCCAGGGGCGTTCGGCGGCGGCCGCAGTAGGCGGGCGGTTTTTTCACAGGCTCTCAGGGCGTGGACTGGCGCGCCGCCACGGCTTGCAGGCGCTGCAACATCTGCGCCGGCGTCAGATAGCCGCCGATCACCGAGCCATCGCTGGCGATGATGGTCGGGGTGCCGTCAACACCGAGTTGCTGGCCCAGCGCGAATTCATCGGCCACGGGGTTGGCGCATTTGCTCGCCGCCGGCTGCTTGCCGAGCTTGGCTTCGGTGAACGCGGTCTTGCGGTCCTTGGCGCACCACACCGACACCGCCTTGTCGTAGGACGGCGTGTTGAGGCCGGTGCGCGGGAAAAACAGGTAATCCACCGCGATCCCGGCCTTGTTGTACTCGTCCATGTGCGAATGCAGCTTGCGGCAGTAGCCGCAGTCGATGTCGGTGAACACGGTAACGCGGTACTTCGGGTTCTCCGGCGCAAACTCCAGCCGCTTGGCCTCCGGCACCTTGGCCAGCGCGGCCTTGCGGATGCCGTCCATCCGCGCCGAAGTCAGGTCGATCTTGCGGTCGATGTCGTACAGCGATCCGTGCAGAAGATACTTGCCATCGGCGCTGACGTAAGCCACCTGGCCGCTGGCAACCACGGTGTAAACGCCCGGTAGCGGCGAGGCGTCGATGGCGTCGATGGTGGCGCCGGGAATCAATTTGTGGATGGCGGTGGTGACGGCCTTGGCGGCAGCCGGATCGACGGTGCCGGCGCTGGCCACGCTGGCGAGGCCGCCCAGAGCCAGGGCGAGGAGAAACTTCTTGCCGAATTTCATGCGCTTCAATTCCAAACAGTGAGGTCAGCCGCCTTTGGCGGCAATGCTGGCCAGAAGGGCCGCCAGCTGGTCGGGCGATTGGGCCGTGCCCGGCGGGATTTCGGTGCCATCCGGCGCCAACACCGTGGGCGTGTAATTGACGCCCATGCGCTGGCCGAGCGCGAGGTTGTCCGCGATCGGGTTGTCACAAGTCAGGCTGCCCGGATCGCTGCCGGCCATCGCCGAGGTGTAGGTGGCGTTGCGATCCTTGGCGCACCAGACCGACTGCGCCTTGCGCAGTGCCTGCGGGTGCAGGCCTTCGAGCGGAAACAGCACGTAGTTCACGCCGATGCCGCGCTTGTTGTACTCGGCGATCTGGGCATGAAAATGCCGGCAATACGGGCAATCGACATCGGTGAACACGGTGACGCTGTATTTCTGCTCCTTGGCCGGAAACCGCAATTCGTGCGCGGACGGAATGGTTCCGAGCACCTTGGCGCGGGTCGCCGCCAGCACCGTGGCACCGAGGTCGGTGCGGGTCTTGAGGTCGAACAGCTTGCCCTGCATCAGGTACCGGCCGTCATTGCTGACGTAGACCACGTTGCCATCCACCACCGCGCTGGAAAAACCGGCGATTGGCGCCGGCTCGATCGCCTGCACATCGGCCTTGGGCACCAGCTTGTGGATCGCCTCGGTGATGGCCTTGCTGGCGGCGCCGTCGCCGGCCTGCGCAAGGCTTGCGCTCACCGCCAACATCAAAACCAGCACCCATTTCATGTTGCGCATCGTCTGCTCCTGCCCGGTCAAGCATGAGACCGGCACATGTCGTAAGAACACACAGGCGGCGGGCAAGTTCCCACCGAATCCTTGTGATTGTCGCACGGGCGCGCCGGTCGGGAACATGCGCCAGCGCACGTTCGCCTACCCCGTTCAGCCCCGCGGATGGTGCTGGCGATGCAGTTGCTTGAGCTTTTCCTTCGCCACCAGGGTGTAAATCTGCGTGGTGCTGAGCGAGCCGTGACCGAGCAGCAACTGCAACACGCGCAAGTCCGCGCCGTGGTTCAACAAATGGGTGGCGAAGGAATGCCGGAGCACGTGCGGCGAGACCTTGGCGACATCGATTCCGGCCTGGCACGCGTAGCGTTTGGCGAGGGTCCAGAACATCTGCCGGGTCATCGCCTGACCACGCTGACTCAGGAACATGGCCGATGGCTGGCCGCGCTTCAGCAACACGGGCCGGCTCACGGCCAGGTAGCGATCCAGCCACTCCATCGCCACTTCGCCGACCGGCACCAGCCGTTCCTTGCCGCCCTTGCCGGTCAGCCGCAGCACGCCCTGACGTGGATTGAACGCCGCCAGCGGCAGCGTGACCAGCTCCGACACGCGCAGACCGCAGGCGTACATCAGCTCGATCATGGCGCGGTCGCGCAGGCCGAGCGGCGTGGTCGGGTCGGGCGCATTGATCAGCGCCACCACATCCCGCTCGTTGAGCGCCTTGGGCAGGCCGCGCGGCAATTTGGGCGGCAACAGCAGCAGGGTGGGATTTTCCTCGCCGGGCGCGATGCGGGCGCGGTCGGCGTAGAACCGCCTGAGCGAACTCAGCAGCCGCGCGTTGCTGCGCGCCTTGACCTTGCGGCCGGCAAGATAGTCCTCGATGTCGGCGCGGCTGGCCGTGACCAGACGCCGCCCGTGCGCGTGTTGGTGGCGCGCAAAGCCGGCCAGATCGCCGCGATAGCAGGCCAGACTGCTGTCGGCCAGACCGTACTCGGCCCACAGGCGTTCCAGACAGGTGTCGATGGCCGCCGTGTCGGCCGCATCAATGGCGATGGTCTCCCCGTTCATGCGACGATGCTGGCTGTAGCCGCCGCCGCGCGCAAGCCATCGACACCCGTCCCGTGACCCATCCCACCCTGTTGCCGCGCCGCTTTGGCGCCATGCTCTACGACCTTCTGGTGCTGGCGGCGCTGTGGATGCTGACCGCCGCGCTGGCCCTGTCGGCCGTGCACGGCCGGGTTGATGTGGCGCACCCACCCATGGTTTGGGAATGGTCGCTGCGCGCCGCGCTGCTCGGGGTCAGCGGCCTGTATTTCGCCTTGTCCTGGCACCGCGGCGGTCAAACCATCGGCATGCGCGCCTGGCGTTTGCGTCTGCACAGCTTGAGCGGGCCGGGCATCCGCCTGCCCACCGCGCTGCTGCGCTTCGTGCTGGCCTCGCTGTCGCTGGCGCTGGCCGGCGCCGGTTTCTGGTGGGCGTGGTTCGACGCGGACCACCAAACCTTGCACGACCGCCTGTGCGGCACGGTGATGCTCAAACTCCCGTGATGCCGGTCGGGACCGGGCGGAGAACGCCGCGCCGACCGCGCCAGATGGCGGGCTTGCTCAGAGCTTGTGAAAAACCCGAACGCCGCAGCGAGGGCGTCACCGGGCGTTCCTGACAAGGTGCGTTGGGCGCAAACAAGGGCGCTTGGTGAACCAAATGACCGCTGTTTGTGCACAGCGCGCCGCCGCCAGGGGCGTTCGGCGGCGGCCGCAGCAGGTGGGCGATTTTTGGCTCTCAGCCGACCGCGCTCAGACGTGCGGCGCTGGGCGCTTCGGCGGGGAAGGCTTGCAGCAGCCACGGCGGTACCGGAATGCCACGCTGGTGCAGGAAAACCGGGTTGAACAGCTTGGCCTGGTAGCGGGTACCGGCATCGGCCAGCACGGTGACAATGGTGTGGCCGGGACCGAGCTCGCGGGCGAGACGGATGGCGCCGGCGATGTTGACGCCACTGGAGCCGCCCACGCACCAGCCTTCCTCGTGCAGCAGGCGGTGCGCCTGCGGCACCGATTCGGCATCCGGTATCGACCACGCCAGATCCACCGGCGCGCCAGCGAAGTTGGCGGTGACGCGGCTGGAACCGATACCCTCGCTGATGGAGTTGCCGCTGGCGATCAACTCGCCGCGGTTGACGTAACTCGCCAGCGCCGAGCCGGCCGGATCGGCCAGCGCGATCCGCACCTGCGCATTGCGCGCTTTCAGCGCACGCCCGACACCGGCGATGGTGCCGCCGGTGCCGGCGGCACAGACGAAGCCATCGACCCGGCCATCGGTTTCATCCCAAATCTCGGCCCCGGTGGTGGCTTCGTGCCAATCGCGGTTGGCCGTGTTGTCGAACTGGTTGGCGAACCAGGCACTGCCGGCCTGCTCCGCGTTCAGCGATTCGGCGTAGCGGCGGGCATGATGGGCGTAGTGGTTGGGGTCCTTGTACGGCACCGCCGGTACCAGCCGCACCTCGGCGCCGGTAACGCGCAGCGCGTCGATTTTTTCGCGGCTTTGCGTTTCCGGCATGAAGATCACCGTGCGATAGCCGCGGCTGGCGCCGACCAGCGCCAGCCCGATGCCGGTGTTGCCGGCGGTGCCCTCGACGATCAGACCGCCGGGATTGAGCAGACCACGACGCTCGGCATCGAGCAGCAGGCCAAGCGCCGTGCGGTCCTTGATCGAGCCCCCGGGATTGAGCAGCTCCGCCTTGGCCAGCACCTCGCAACCAGTCAACTCGCTGGCGTGACGCAGACGGATCAGTGGCGTGCGGCCAATCCCGGCGGCCAAGTCGGAGCGAATGCCCATTGGGTTCTCCTTACGCCTGTGCGGCGGGTGCCGGCACGTAACGCAGATAGGGCTTCAGCGTGCGGAAGCCGTCCGGATAGATCTGACGGGCCTCGTCGTCGGACACCGACGGCGCAATGATCACGTCGTCGCCCGGCCGCCAGTCGACCGGCGTGGTCAGCTTCCTGCCGTCGGTCAGTTGCAGCGAGTCGAGCACCCGCAGCACTTCATCGACGTTGCGCCCGGCCGACGGCGGATAGGTCAGGATCAGACGCACTTTTTTCTGCGGGTCGATCACGAACACCGAGCGCACGGTCACTTTGGGGTCGGCCTTGGGGTGAAACATGCCGTACTGTTTGGCCACTGCCAGCTCCGGATCGGCCAGCAACGGGTAGTTGATGGCGGCGCCACCGACATCGGCGACGTCCCTGGCCCAGCCGTGGTGGTCTTCGACCGAATCCACCGACAGGCCGAGCAACTTGGTGTTGCGGGCCTCGAAGTCAGCTTTGCGACGGGCAAATGCTCCGAGCTCGGTGGTGCAGACCGGGGTAAAGTCCTTGGGGTGGGAAAAGAACACCACCCAGCTGTCGCCGGCGTAGTCGTGGAAGTTGACGCTGCCGGCGGTGGAATCGGCGGTGAAATCGGGGGCGGTGTCGCCCAATTGCAGGCTCATGTTGTTCTCCATCGGGTTGTTCGATGGAGCCATCCTGCGCCGCGACCGGCATCATCGCCAATCACGCGACGGCATATGGTTATGGACGTCTATCCGTCCATATGAAAAGACCGCCAGAAACCCGCTCAGGTGCGCCGGCGATAGGCAAACACGGCAATGCTGGCCAGCGCCGCCGCGGGCAGCAGATTGGCCAGCCATACTGCCAGACCATAGACATTGCCCAGGCTGACCAGCGCCAACTGCAGAAAATGCCACACCACCGCCAGCAGGATGCCGATGAAAACGCGCTTGCCGAGCCCGCCGGAACGCAGCGTGCCGAAGCCGAACGGCAGCACCGCCAGCACCAGCAGCAGCACGTTCAGCGGCCGGAACCAGCGCTCCCAGTAGGCGCTGGCATACGCTCCCGGGTCCTGCCCGTTGGCACGAAAATGGCGGATATTGCGCCGCAAATCGCTGAGCGACAGGTAGTCGGGGCGCACCACCGACAGCTCCAACAGACGCGGGTTGAGGGTGGATCGCCAGGTCAGGCCGGGTTGCTGTTCGCTGTGTGCGCCGTCCGCGTCGAAGCGCGTCTGACGCACCTGCTGCAGCAGCCAGGCATCGCCCTGGTGGCGCGCACTGGTGGCGTGCAAAAAGGCCGTGAGTGCGCCCTGCGGGGTGAACTCGAACACCCGCACATCACGCAATTCAACCTCGGTGCCGTGCGCTGTCTGCTCGGCCAGCACCGCCTTGGCGTTGACGATGCTGTCACCGTCGCGCGCCCACAGGCCGCTGCGGGTGGTCAGCCCGAGTGAATTGGAGCGTTGCGACAGCAACAGTGCCTGCGCGCGCTGCTCCCCCGCCGGCGCCGCGGTCTCGCCAATCGCCACCATCACCAGCGTCAGCGCGGCGATCCAGCCGAGCACGCTGGCGACAATCCGCCAGCGCGACATGCCGGCCGCGCGCAGCGCGGTCAGTTCACTCGACGACGCCAGCGCACCCAGACCCATCAACGAGCCGATCAAGGCCGCAAAACCGAACATTTCGCACAAGCGCCGCGGCACCGTGAAGGCGATGTACAGCGCCGCCTGCGCCACGGTGTAACCGTGTTCGCCGACCTTGCCCAGTTGGCGCGCAAACTGCGTGAAGGTGTCGAAGCCGACCAGCACCAGCCACGCCATCACCACGGCGCCGAGCACGCTGGCACCGATCAGCCGATCCACCTGCCGCACGCGTGGCCAGGCCATCACGCCGCCTTCCCGCCACGAACGCGGTACTGGCGCCACAGCATCCACCCTGCCGCCAGCGCAAAGACCAGGTGCGCGGGCCACAAGCCGATCCACGCCGGCACCACGCCGCTGCCAATGCCGCTGCGCAGCAAGGCCAGCAAATTGGAATACAAGAGGTAGGCCAGCACCGCCAGCAACAAGCGGCCATAACGCGGCTCGCGCGGGCTTTGCCGGGACAAGGGCAGCGCCAGCAGGGCCAGCACCAGCACCGCCACCGGGGCGCCGATGCGCCACGCCAGCTCGGCGCGCTGCGCCGGTTCGACGGAGGTCCACAACACCCGGCTCGGCAAGGCGTGCGCGGGGTCGCTGCGGTCGTCCTCGTCGGTGGGTGTCGACAAGGCGATTTCGTTGCGCGCGTAGTGCATGCGCCGCCAGTCGTCTTGATCGAGCCGGCCTTCAAAACGATAGCCGTCCTCCAGCGCCAGATAGCGCTGACCGCTGTCAGCGGACAACTCGCCGCGCGCCGCCGTGACCAGATCGAGCGTGGTGGTGCCATCGGCACGGAGCCGCTCGCTTTCAACGAAAACGCGCCCCAGCCGGGTGCCGTCACGGTTCATCGAGTCGACGAAAATCACCCCGGCATGGCCGGGCAATTCCACGAACCGGCCCGGCTCCAGGCCGGCGGCGATCACCGAGCGGTTGGCGTCGGCCACCATGCTGTTGGCGGTGCGCACGGCGGCCGGCCCCAGCCACAGCGACAACAGACCCACCGCCAGCGCCAGCGGAATCGCCAGCAGGGCCGCCGGCCGCAGCAGCCCGCGTGGGCCCATCCCGGCCGCGCCCAGCACGTGCATTTCCGCATCGCGGTAGAGCCGCGACAAGCCCAGCAGTACGCCGAGGAACAAGGCCACCGGCAGCAACACCGTCATCGCGTCCAGTATTCGCAGGCCCAGCACCGGGAACATCACGTTGCCGGGCAAGCGCCCGGTCGCCACCTTGTTCAGCACATCGGCGAAGGTGCCGCCGGTGGTGATCAGCAGCAACACGACCGCGGTGGCACCGACCCCAAGGGCCAGTTCGCGCAGCAAGTAGCGGTCGATAATGCGGAGCATGCGTTAGTATGGAGGTTTTTCAGCGACACCAAAGCCGCGCTCGGGCCGCACAGTTTAGCCGCTCGCGTCGCCCCGTTTTGCCCCAGGAGCCCCCATGCACCTCGAATACCGCCTCGTTGCCGCCACCGCCGACCAGTGCGACACCCCTTGCGCCGTCGTCGGCGTGTACGAGCACGGCGTCCTCAGCCCGGCTGCGGCGGCCATCGACGCGGCCAGCGGCGGCGCGCTGCAGCGACTGGTGGCCTCCGGCGATCTCAGCGGCCGCGTCGGCAGCCACCTGTGGCTGTACAACCTTGCCGGAATCAAGGCCCCGCGTGTGCTGCTGGTGGGGCTCGGCAAGCAGGAGCACTTCGGCGCCGCCGATTACGACCTCGCCGTGCGCCACGCCGCCGGCGCGCTGGCGGCGGCACCGATCCACGCTGCAACCAGCTGGCTAACCGAATTGCCGGTGGCCAACCGTGACGCGGCCTGGCGCGTTCGCAGCGCAGTCATCGGCAACGATCACGCGATTTATCGCTTCAAGCTCAGCGGCCGCAAAGACGGCGCCGACGCCAAGCCCGCCGCGCAACTGGCCGAACTCAGCCTGGTCGGTGAAGCCGGCCTCGCCGACGCCGTGGCGCAGGGCCGCGGCATCGCCAAGGGCATCGCCTTCGCACGCGAACTCGGCAACAACCCGCCCAACATCTGCACCCCCGCCTGGCTGGCCGAGCAGGCCCGCCAACTGGCGGCTGAGCACGCCGGCGTAGCCGTCGAGGTGCTGGAACCCGAACAGCTGCGTGCGCTCGGCGCCAACGCCCTGCTGGCGGTCGGCGAAGGCTCCGTCAACACCCCGCGCTTGATCGTGCTGCGCTGGAACGGCGGCGGCGAGGCCAAACCCTACGCGCTGGTCGGCAAGGGCGTGACCTTCGATTCGGGCGGCATCAACATCAAGCCCGGCCCCGGCATGGAGGAGATGAAGTTCGACATGTGCGGCGCCGCCAGCGTGCTGGGCGCGTTCCGCGCCGTGGTGGAGCTGCAACTGCCGATCAACCTGGTGACCATCGTGCCGGCGGCCGAAAACATGCCCGGTGGCAAAAGCTACCGCCCCAGCGACGTGCTGACCACACTCGCCGGCATCACCGTCGAAGTCTTGAACACCGACGCCGAGGGCCGCCTGATCCTGTGTGACGCGCTGGCCTACGCCAAGCGCTACGAGCCGCAGGCCATCGTCGACACCGCCACCCTCACCGGCGCCTGCGTGATCGCGCTCGGCAAGCACGCACACGGCCTGTTCAGCGCCGACGACGCACTGGCCGCGGAACTCCTGGCCGCCGGCGAGCAGTCACTGGATCGCGCCTGGCGGCTGCCGTTGTGGCCGGCCTATCAGGCGCAGCTCGACTCGGCCAACGCCGACATCGCCAACATCGGCGGCAAGAGCGCCGGCGCCATCACCGCTGCCTGCTTCCTGTCACGCTTCACCGACGGCATGCGCTGGGCCCACCTCGACATCGCCGGTACCGCCTGGAACGAAGGCCGCAAGGGTCAGGCCACCGGCCGCCCGGTCGGGCTGCTGGTTGAATGGTTGATCGGCAAAGCCGGCACCCGCGCCGCATAAGTCGCGCCCGCCAGTCCGGAAACAAGCCATGGCCTCCGCCGACTTCTACCTGATCGACAAGCCGCGGTTCCGCGAGGAACCGCTGCTGCTGGTGTGCGAACTGGTGCGCAAGGCCCACGCCGCCGAACTGCCGACGCTGGTGCTGGCACGCGACTACGCTCAGGCCGATGCGCTGGACGAACTCCTGTGGAGCTTCGACGCCGATGCCACCATTCCGCACCAGCTCGCCGGTGACGAGGACGACGACACGGTGCCGGTGCTGGTGGTCCCGCCCGAAGTCGACACCCCGCTGCGGCCACTGGTCATCAACCTGCGTGACAGCGCCGTCGCCGACGGTTTCGAGCGCGTGCTCGAAGTCATCCCCGCCGACCCGGCCGCCCGCGACGGCTCACGCCAGCGCTGGCGCGCCTACCAGCAACGCGGCGTAACGCTCAAGAAACACGATATGTAAGCGCCGCGCGTCGCGGACGGCCCACAGCACACCGCTGCGAGCGCGCCCACAAAGCCATTCGACTCAGCAGCCGGGGCTTGATCCAGCGCGCCGGCCGCATAAGAATGCCGGTACCGCCGACTGCACGGGCGGTGTCGTCCAGGGGAGACACATGGCCAGTAGCCACGGAAGCCCAGCAACGGATCAGCCGGTCAAGCTGCCGGCACGGGCCTTGGCGTTGCTGGACGCGCTCGACGCCATTGTCCGCGCGCAGCTCGAACCGCCCTTGTCACAGGCCGTCACCGAAGCCGAGCAGCAGTTGTTCCACCGCGCCGAGCTGTCGACCAACAACAACGAGCAGCTGCAATATCTCGACAGCCAGCGGGTGCTCAAGCACCGCCACGACGACATCGTCGCGGCCACGCTGAAGACCGTACTGGCGGCCCGCGGCCGCTACGGTCAAGCGCCGCCGCCGCGCCACGGCAGTGCGTCGCTGGGCCTCGAACTGCTGACCGCGCAGGCGCAAGACGAAAATGTTGTGGTGGACGATCTGGCGGCGCGGCTGGAGTCGCGCGCGGCCATCGTATTGTTCGAACTCGGCCATCGGCTGGCCGTGCTGGCGGCGCGTCCGGCGTTCGATGCCGCCACGCAGCCCTACGGCCCGCCCACGGTGTGCCGCGCGCTACAGGACGCAGTGGACACGCTCGACATTCCCTCCGCCCACCGCATCGAGGTTTTTCGCGCCTTCGAGCGACTGGCCGCCACCCGCGTCGTCGCCTTCTACGAAACGCTGAACCGCCACCTCGCCGAGCAAGGCATCCTGCCGCAGCTGCGCGTATTCGCACCGCGGCGCCGTCAGCCCGGCGGGAGTGGCGGCACAGCCGAGGCAGACGACCAGCGCGCCGAATCCCCGTCACCCGAGTCCGCTCGCGCAACCACATCTGCGACCGACGCGACACCGCCCACTGCCACACCTCGCACCGTGCCGGCGGCACCGGACGTGCACGCAAGCCTGGCGAGCGAGGACAGCCCCGGCAGCACCGACGCCGATGCCGGCAATGTGTTTGCCGCCCTCTCCGAGCTGCTGGCCCAGCGCCGCCGCCAGCTCGGCCCCGGCATCGTGCACGGCAGCGCCTACGAGCCGAGCAACGCGGAACTGCAACAGGTGCTGGCCACCTTGCAGACGAGTCCGGCCGAAGTCCGCGCCAGCGGTGGTGGCATGCGCCCGCGCAGCATGCAGCAACTGCGCCAGGACATGCTGGCGCAACTGCGCCGCAACAGCCCGGACGCCAGCACACCGCGGCTGGCGGCCGAGCACATCGACACGATGGAATTGATGTCGATGCTGTTCGACCGTCTGGTCGAAGACGTTCAATCCAGCCATGGCAGCCAGATGCTGAGCCAGATGCAG
>DASSXP010000155.1:0-3175 GCA_035703755.1 Rhodanobacteraceae bacterium
ATCCTGCTGTGGTTCGCCACGCGGCTGAGCTTGCGGCTGGGTCGCCTGCGCAACGCGGCCGAGCGCGCCCAGTTCAACGATGGACGTCTGGACGGCTTGTTCGAAAGTGGCAAGTTCCCGATGACCGACGCACCGGACGAGATCGGCGATCTCGCCCGCAGCTTCGAGAAGCTGTTCGAGGTGGTCGGCAGCTACACCGACTACCTGCGCACGCTGGCCTCCAAACTCTCGCACGAACTGAATACGCCGCTGGCCATCGTCAAATCCTCGCTGGACAACCTCGAACACATCCTGCAGGCGCAGGACCGCCTGCCCGCCGATGCGCAACCCTACCTGGCGCGTGCCCGCGACGGCGTGGCGCGGCTGGGCGCACTGGTGCGCGCGATGAGCGAATCGAGCCGGATGGAACGTTCGATCACCGCGGCGGAGCCGGAGGATGTCGACCTGCGCGAGGTGGTGCGCGGTTGCGCCGAGGCCTACCGGCCGCTGATCGGAACGCGCCGCCTGGCCTGCGAACTGCCGCCCGGCGCGATCAACCTGCACTGCGCGCCCGAGCTGATCGCGCAGGCGCTGGACAAGCTGCTCGACAACGCGCTGTCGTTCACCCCACCCGACGGCTGGTTGCGCCTGAGCCTCGCGGCCACGCCCGACGGCGCCGAGATCGAGCTGGCCAATCAGGGCCCGCCGCTGCCGGCAGCCATGCAGGGCCGGTTGTTCGATTCGCTGGTGAGCCTGCGCGACAAGGCCACCCCCGGCGATGCGCCCCATCTCGGCCTTGGCCTGTACGTGGTTCGGCTGGTGGCCGAACGCCACGGCGGCGTCGCCAGCGCGCGCAATCTCGACGACGGCAGCGGCGTGGCGTTCTCCTTGCGTTTGCATGGAATGCCCCGGCCGCGGCTCTGAGCCTTCGGGGTTGCAAGAAAAGCCGGGTTGCGTAGCAGGCTCCGCAACGTCGAAGCCGCCTCTATTTGCGACAGGAGACGGGCAGATCCTCGTCGGGCACGGTGCTGTACTTCAGGCAATTCCAGCGGATCCCGTCGGGCCCGGTCACCGGGAAGAACACCAGCGTCTGTTGTCTGAGGCGGCTATCGGCGTCGGCGGTATCGAATGCCACCGTAACGACGCCTCCGGCGACGTTCACGCTCGATACGTATCTGCCTGAAATCGAGCCGCTTCGAGCCAGCCCTGCGGCGTCGTTGTCGAATGGCAGGGTGTGATGCTTGCCGTAGTACTCAACCATGGCTCTCTTGGCACCGTCGGCGAGCAGGGCGCCTTCGGACACTTCCGCGCGAATTCGGTGGTGTTCGTGGCGGGGAAGGGCAATGGCCGCCACAATCCCGACGGCAAACACCAACGCCAGCGAAAGTATCCAAAAGATACCTTTCGGGGCCGCTGGTGATGTTTGTCCGCTGGCTTTCCAGCGTGCCAGCCAGCGCAACTGCCCTTGCAGGTAGCAAAGGGTGAAAAAGAACAAGGTGCCGCCGCCGATCTCCAACGGAAAGCCCGACACAACGGCCTGGCTGCGCAAGGAGTTGGTCATCGAGAAATACGCCACCACATGCACGATCAGCCATCCCAGCAGCAACAGCCTGCCGATGGTCAGCACAGGCAAGGCCATTCCAGGCGCGCTGGTGTCCACCAACATCACCGCGGTGATGACACAACCGTAGCCAGCCGCCAGGCAGGCGGTGGCGATGCCAAGCAGGGTTTGTGCGTTGCTTCGGGGGTCGATCCGGCGCACCCAGGCCGCCTGGACGAAGGACCAGATCACGCCGAACACCCCCAGGCTGGCGATCGTGAAAAGCCACAGCAGCGCCCAATGCAGGGAAGGTGGTGTCGGCAATGCGGCTCGGCTTGCCAGATCCGGCTTCAATGAAGGCATCGGCGGCGGTGTGGGCATGGATGCCGAGTCGGTCGGGTCAGATGTCACGCTGGGGTTTCCCTGTGGGACACATCGGTTGCCATCCGCGGACGAGGGTTCGCTTGCTCCGCTGTACTGGTCTTGGCAGCGTAGCAGTCGGGCGAAAAGCGTGCCCGTCATCTTGCGTGCTGCTATCGTGTCCAGCCTTGCAAACATGGATCCGCAACGTGATCTCCCGAGACGAATTCGACGCGCTGGTGGCCCAGGGCCATACGCGAATACCGCTGGTGCGCGAGGTGTTTTCCGACCTCGACACGCCGCTGTCGGTGTACCTGAAGCTGGCTGATGGCCCGTACACCTTTTTGTTCGAATCGGTCGAGGGCGGCGCGACCTGGGGACGCTATTCGATCATCGGCCTGCCGGCGAAACGCGTCTATCGGCTGCGCGGCCACGAGCTCGAAGTGGAGGACTCCGGCGAGATCACCGAGCGTCGTCATCTGGACGATCCGCTGGCCGAGATCGAGAAGCTGCGCCTGTAATACGACGTGCCGCGCCTGCCGCAACTGCCCGCCTTCAGCGGCGGCCTGGTCGGCTACTTCGGTTTCGAGACGATCGGCTACATCGAACCGCGGCTCGCCCAGTGGGACCGTGCCGACGAGCTGGGCACGCCCGACGTGCTCTTGATGCTGGCCGAGGAAGTGGCGGTATTCGACAACCTCAAGGGTCGGCTGTACCTGATCGTGCACGCCGATCCCGCGCAGCCGCAGGCGTATGCGCAGGCGCAGCGCCGGCTGGATGCGCTGGTCTACCGGCTGCGCCAGGGCGGCGCGTCGTATCCGCAGCTGACCCAGTCGGTCGCGCTGGACGAGGGCGATTTCAAATCCTCCTTCACGAAGGGGGAGTTCGAGGCGATGGTCGAGAAGGCCAAGGAATATATCCGCGCCGGCGACATCTTCCAGGTGGTGCCGTCGCAGCGGCTCAGCGTGGGTTTCAACGCGCGACCGGTCGACGTGTACCGCGCGTTGCGCGCGCTGAACCCGTCGCCGTACATGTACTTCGTCGACCTGGGTGACACCCAGATCGTAGGTTCCTCGCCGGAGATCCTCGCGCGGCTGAAAGACGGCAAGGTGGTGGTGCGCCCGCTGGCCGGCACGCGCAGGCGCGGCACCACCGAAGAGGAAGACCAGGCGCTGGAAGCCGAGCTGCTGGCCGATCCCAAGGAACGCGCCGAGCACGTGATGCTGATCGACCTGGGCCGCAACGACATCGGCCGGATCAGCGAGAACGGCACGGTGGAAGTCAGCGAATCGTTCG
>DASSXP010000220.1:0-13808 GCA_035703755.1 Rhodanobacteraceae bacterium
CCAGCGGAACCTGCGTCGCGGCGCCCTGCGCGTTGGTGGCGTCGCCATGGCCATGCCGGGTCGATGCGTCCCCCGGCACGGCTTGTTGCGGATCACCGTCGGCGTTGGCGTGCGTCATGGCGTCGGCGAATCGCGGCGTCCAACACCGGGCCTACCTGGGCAGGTTGGTAATGGTCGGTTTGAGGGACATTATGGTCATGCAGTGGGATGGATAACAGACGTCCACGTTGTACTTTGGAACGCAAACGCACAACCGATACGTGTATGCGGCTGCCTGGCCCATCTCGTTCTGATTGAACACGACGGCTCTGATTTCCGTTTTGGTGACCTTGTCAATCCTGATGGGGTGCATGGTTTCAAAGTGGATGGACTCCGTGTGGAATTCGTGTTTGCCCGCTCCTTCGCTTTCCTCGACAAGTCGCCACACCAGCTCGCGCTCGCCACCGAAATCAATGTCCATGTTCATCGGGTCGATCTGCATCTCGGAACCATTCATGCGAACCAGGATTTCAAATACTTTGCTTGCCATTGGTGTTCTCCTGAGGGCTTTTCCACCCATGTGGCCAAATCGTGTTTGATCGATACGGGTTGCTTGGGTCTCCACCTCAACGCCTGTCCGTGTCGTTCCCGCCACCCCCGGAGCGGGCGGCGTTTGGCATTGCGGGATGGGGCAGGGAAGCACGGTTGAAGTGGATTTCAGTGAGGTGCGCCAATAGCGGTTGCGCTTCCTGCGGACGGCCCAGCAACAGCAGCAACTCGGCGCGCGTGCTGGCTGCATCCGGGCTCTCCTGTGCCGGTTGGGTGCCCAGCATCGACAATGCCGCCACCCAGTCCGCCCTCGCGGCCTGGTCACGGTTTGCCAAGCGCTTGACGCTACCCAGCAGTAGCCGGGACTTGGCTTGCCCCAAGGCCGCATCATTGGCGTAACTTTCGACGGTGCGCAGGGCGGCAAACGCGTGCTCTGCCGCGCTGGCGTGCTGGCTCGACAAGGTGTGTTCGCCGCGTATCCAGGCAAGTCGCGCCTGTGCCAGTTGCGTGGCGGCCAGCCCGTAGCGGGCGCGCACGCTGCTTGGTTCGCGGTTCAGCATTTTCCGGTACAGCGTTGCAGCCCGTTGCAGCAGCGGTTGCGCGTGATCCGGTTTGGCGTCAAGCAGAAACAGATGCCCCAGACGGCGGCAATACGCCGCCAGATTGCCAAGCGCGGCGTTGTTGGCGGGGTCGGCGGCGACGGCGGCCTCGCCGATCGCCAGGGCGCTTTGAAGATTGCTGCGGGCAATATCCAGATGCCCGAGTGATTCGGCCGCCTGCGCCAGAAAGCTCTGCGCGATGGCGAGGGCGGAACCGGCATCGTGGTCGCTGGGGTCTTCGCGGACCAGCCGTGACAGCAATGCCGTCTCGGATTGGTAGCGTTGCTCGGCTTGGGCGAGCTTGCCGTGGGCGTAGAGCAGCGCGGCGATATTGTCTTCGGCCGAGGCCAGTTCGCGCCGGTAGGAGCGGTTGCCGGGTGCGAAGGCTACCAGTTGCTGGCTCACTTCGAGCTGGGCGAGGTAATCCTCCATCGCCAGTTCGGTGGCATTGCGGGCTTGGTGGATGTGGCCGATGTTCTGGCGCATCCAGGCTTCGCGCTGCAAGGCGTCGGTATCGTGCGGGTGCGCGGCGAGCAAGGCTTTCAACACCGGCAAGGCGGTCTCGAAATGGCCGAGTGCGTCATCGATGTGGCCGGCTTGCCAGTCGCTGACCCCAAGCCAGAACTGGCCATCGATCAGGTTGATGGCCACGGCGCTGTCGTGCGGCGTGCTGTCGTAAAGCGACTGGCTGATTGCGATGGCGGCTTTGAAGGCGTGGGTGGCATCGGCGATCTTGCCCTGATCCAGCCGCACGCCGCCCAATAGCAGAAAGGCTTTGGCGCGCTGCTTGCGCGCGGCGGCATCGCCCGCGTCTTGCTGGGCGTCGAAATAGGCGGTGGCGTGATTGGCGATGCCGTCAAGGATGTCGAGCTGGTTGACCGGCTCCAGTTTGCTGCGCAGGTCACCGACCATGTAGCCGATCAGGTGTTCGGCCTGCGCGCGCTGGAAACGCGCCTGATCACGTTCGTGCAAGGCCAACAGTGACAGCACTGCCAGGATCGCCATGCCGGCGACGGCGCTGGTGGCGAACCAGCCTAGACGGCGGTTGTGGCGTTGCAGCTCGCGCTGCTTGAGGGTGTCGAGGCCGATGTCGAGCAGGGCGGCGATGAGTTTCAGCTTGGCGTTGGATTTGCCGTCCTTGCCGGGCCGCACATCGGCGGCGATAGGCTCCAGCGGCGCGGTGCCCGGTGCGCCATCGGCATCGAGTTGCCAACGCAAGGCGGGGCAGAAGCAAGCGAGCATCGCGCCGGTGCTGCTGTCGGCCGCCGGGTCGCCGGCCACGATCAGGCAGAAGATGCGGTTGGCGCGGCCGAGCGCCTTGAACGCGCGCACTTCCTCGTTGACCCAGCGGGAGGCCGCCGCATTCGGTGAGCAGACCACGATCAGGTTGGCCGATTCCGCCAGCGCGGTGTTGACGGTGCTGCCGAGGTCCGTGCCACTGGCCAGTTCTTCGCGGTCGAGAAAGATCGGCGCCAGCCGTTTGATCGGCGCAGCGCCGCTGGAGCCCCGCAGGTGCGCGGGTGGCCGCCAGGATTCCAGTGCGCGATGCAACCACCGTGCCCAGCGTTGATCGGCATGGCTGTAGCTGATGAAGGCGCGATAGCGCAGCACGCCGGTGTTGGCGTTCACGCGGGCGGCCCAGAATGACTGGGCCGCGGGATGGAACGGTACGTATCCATCGGCGCCCTCGCAGCCGCGTTCAGGGCGCGGCGACGGGGCGAGAATAACGCAAAATGTGAACTACGTCACATTTATTGACGTTGGCCTCAATTGGGCGCGATGGGCGTGGCAGGGCGTCGACGTTCGGGCAGCGGAATGCGTTCGTCATCGCCTTCGACATGGCCAAGGCGATCCGCGTCCCAGTCTTCGCGGGCCTGCTGCAAGCGCGCGTCGTCGCGGGCGACGAAGTTCCACCACAGGAGGCGCGGGCCGTCGAGTGGCGCGCCGCCGAACACGACGACGTGGCTGGCGCGGGTGGCGCGCGGGGTTTCGTCTGCGTCGAGCACGACCATGTCGCCGCTGTCGAGCGGTGTGCCGTCGAGTGTCAGTTGCCCGTCGATCACGTAGACGGCCAGTTGCGCGTGCTCGCGTGGCAGGGGCAACTCGGCATCCGGCTCCAGATGGATGTCGAGATAGCAGGTCGGGCTTGCCACCGGCGCCGGCGAGCGGTGGCCGAAGGCGGTGCCGGCGACCACCCGCACGTCGGCACCCGGCAACGCCAGGCGTGGCAAGTCAGCGGCTTCCACATGGATGAAGGAGGGCGCGTCCTCGGCGTGATCGGCCGGCAGTGCAACCCAGAATTGCAAGCCGTGCATGGGCATGGGCTGGCCGCGGTCGTTTTTCGCGGTGCGCTCCGAATGCACGATGCCGCGGCCACTGGTCATCCAGTTGACGGCGCCGGGCTCGATCAACTGCACCGAGCCCAGGCTGTCACGGTGTTCGATGCGGCCTTGCCACAGGTAGCTGACGGTGGCGAGGCCGATGTGCGGGTGCGGGCGCACGTCCATGGGGCGCTCCGGTGCCAGCACGGTGGGCCCGAAATGGTCGAGGAACACGAACGGGCCGATGGCGCGCAATTCCCGTGACGGCAGCATCCGCCGCACCATGAAGCCGTCGCCAAGGTCGTGGTTCTTGCCGTGGATTTTCTGCATGATTCAGCCCACCTGTGCCTGTCGGGTGATTTCGCCCATGCGCCCGCTCTGGTAATCGGTGAACGCCTGGCGCAATTCTGCCTCGGTGTTCATCACGAACGGGCCGTAACGCGCCACGCGTTCGTTGATCGGCGTGCCGGCCAGCAGCAGCAGGCGCGCGGCACTGTCGCCCTGGTTGCGCAGGCGCACGCTGTCACCGCTGCCGAAGCGGGCCAGTTGGCCGTCGGCAACGCGGATGGCATTGTTGCCGACCGTGGCTTCGCCAGCGAATACGTAGACCATGGCGTTTTGTTCGGCGGCAATCGCCACCTTGACATCGGCGCCCGGGTCGAGTGTCCAATCCTGATAGACGATGGGCGTCACGGTGTCGATTTTGGCGTCGACGCCCAGCGCGTTGCCGGCGACCACCGCAACATGGGCCAGCCCGTCCGCGCTGGTCGCTTTGGGGATATTGGCCGCCGCCAGCTCCTGATAGCGCGGCCGCATCATCTTGTCGCTGGCCGGCAGGTTGATCCAGATCTGGAAACCGTGGATGCGGCCGCCGTCACGGCGAATCTGCGCGGAGGGCATTTCCGAGTGCACGATGCCGGCGCCGGCGGTCATCCACTGCACGTCGCCCGGGCGCAAGGTGCCGCGATGGCCGGCCGAATCCTCGTGTTCGAATTCGCCGGCAAGCATATAGGTCACGGTTTCGAAGCCGCGGTGCGGGTGATCGGGCGCGCCGATGGCTTCGCCGGGGCCGTAGTCGGCCGGACCCATCTCGTCCAGCAACAGGAACGGATCGGCCATGTCGAGACCGGCGGTGGGGAAGGGCCGGCGCACGATGAAGCCACCGCCTTCGCGCTGGCGGTGGGCGGTGACGATGGTGTGGGCTTCGCGGATGGTGCTCATGGTTTTCTCCATCGGGTGAAGCCGCGGAAATGCCGCGGCGTCGATGGCACCAAGATGCGCCCGCCTGCCGCAGCAGGCAATGGGCGCACGCCGAACGCAGCGTGCGCCACTGTGAACGCTGGCTATTGCACCTTGCCGAGGCCCGAGTCGCCGCGCGGGTCGCTGGCGGCATCGAGGCGGTTGCTGCGGTAATCCCAGGTCACCACGTTCATGAAGCCCCAGTGGCCGCGATCCTTCAAGGTGTAGCCCATGTCGGTGAGTGACTTGCGGGTGGCGGCATCGAAGGTTTCCGGCTCGACAAACACCACGTCCGGCAAGTATTGGTGGTGGAAGCGCGGGTGGGCGACGATCTCGCCGGCCGTTTCGCCGTCGATGAAGGCGAGGATGCCCTCCAGCACCTGGGTGATGATGGTCGAGCCGCCGGGCGAGCCGATCACCATCGCCCGATCCTTGCCGAACACCAGCGACGGCGACATCGAGGACAGCATGCGCTTGCCGCCGACCGGCGCGTTGGCCTTGCTGCCGAGCAGGCCATAGGCGTTGGGCTGGTTCGGCACCAGCGCGAAGTCGTCCATCTCGTTGTTGAGCACGAAGCCGGTGCCGGGGGCGACGAAGCAGGAGCCGAACTGGGTGTTGACGGTCAAGGTGGCGGCGACCATGTTGCCATCCTTGTCGATCACCGAGAAGTGCGTGGTGTGCATGCCCGGGTCCCTGGCCAGCGCCGGCGGCAGCATTGAGGATGGCGTCGCCTTGTCGGGCAGGATCGAGGCACGCAGGCCGGCGGCGTAGAACGGCGACAACAGCATGTCGAGCGGCATTTTCACGAAAGCCGGGTCGCCGAGGTACTCGTTGTGGTCGCGGAAGGCGCGGCGCATCGCTTCGATGATGTAGTGCATGCGCTGCGCGGCTGCCATCTTGTCGAGGTCGTAGCCGGACAGGATGTTGAAGATTTCTGCCATTGCCACGCCGCCGGAAGAGGGCGGCGCCACGGTCACGATGCGGTAACCGCGATAGTCGATGTCGATCGGTTTGTGGGTGGCGACCTTGTAATTGGCGAGATCATCCAGCGTCCAGTTGCCACCGGCTCGCTGCACGGCCTTGACCAGGCGTTTGGCGACGATTCCCTTGTAGAAGCCGTCGTTGCCGTGTTTCGCCAGCCGTTCCAGCGTGTTGGCGAGATCGGGCTGGCGCAGCGTCCAGCCGATTTCCGGCACCTTGCCGCCGGGCAGCAACTTGGCGCGGCTGGCCGGGTAACGGGCGATCACCTTGGCGCGATGTTTCACGCCACCCAGAAAGCGCGCGTCGGGCTGGAAGCCGTCGCGGGCGATGCGGATGGCCGGCGCCAGCGAGGCCGACAGCGGCAGCTTGCCGTAGTGCTCGGCCATCCACACCAGGCCGGCCGGTTCGCCCGGAATGCCCGCTGCCAGCGGGCCGTTGAGCGACGCGTCGCGGTTGGGTTTGCCGTCCTTGTCGACGTAGTCGGCCGGATCGACTGCGGCTGGGGCGACTTCGCGCGCATCCAGCATCACATCGTCGTTGCTGCCGGCGCGGTGCAGGATGGCGAAGAAGCCACCGCCGATGCCCGAGCTTTGCGGTTCCACCACCGCCAGTGTCGAACCCACCGCAACCGCGGCGTCGAAGGCGTTGCCGCCGTTGCGCAAGACTTCCAGGCCGGCTTCCGTGGCGAGCTTGTGCGCGCTGGCGATGGCGGCGTGGCCGGGCGCTTGCGGTGCGCCCTCGACAGCAACAGTCGGGGCCGCCTGGCCCGCGCACAGCCAGCAGCTGGCGAGGATCCCGAGGATCAGGGAAAAACGGTGGTTCGAGCGCGTCATCGGGATACTCCTGCCAGTCAATCCGTGCAGGGTAACGCGATTTGCGGCCGCTTGGGGCGCTGCTGCATGCCCGCGAGGGATGGCCATGGGCGCATCCCTCGCGGGCATTGTTTACGGCCAGACGTTACATCTGCACGAAGCGATATTCCGCGCCCGAAGCGGCGATGCCGTCAGCCACGCGCTGCTTGTCGGCCTGATCGCCGATGAACAGCACGATCACGCCCTTGAACGAGCCGGCGGTGGCGTCCTTGAATGCACCGATGATGAGGTCGGCGGTCTTGGCCGATTCCGGGCCGCCGAAGGCCATCAAGTTGCCCGGCAGCACGGTGGCGCGCACCACGTTGTTGACGTTGTCGAACTGGTTCTGGCGTTGCGACACGGCGGCGTCATTGTCACCGCCGGGGATGAAGTACAGGTACGGCCGATTGGACGTCATGCCTTTCATGTTCTGCTTGACCACGTCGACCAGATATTTTTTCCAGCCGGTGGTGTCGCTGGCGCTGGTCGGCTTCACAACCGGCGCGGCGACCGGCGCGGCCTGTTCCTTCTGGCAGCCGCTCAAGGTCAGCGCGGCGGCAAGTGCGAAGCAGGCCAGAATGATGAGTTTGCGCATGGTTAGAGTCTCCCTTGGGTTTCGTTGGTAATGATTGACCAGCGTTGGCGCAACGCGTGTTGCACGGCTGGGTGGACGAAGCCGGAGACGTCCCCGCCCAGGCGGGCGATTTCACGTACCAGCGATGAAGAAATGAAACTGTACTGCTCGGCCGGCGTCAGGAACAACGTTTCCGCCTGTGGAATCAGGTGGCGATTCATGCTGGCAAGCTGGAATTCGTATTCGAAGTCGGAGACCGCGCGCAGACCGCGCAGGATCACCCCGGCACCGATTTCGGCGACAAAGTGCGCGAGCAGGGTGTCAAAGCCGCGCACCTCGACGTTGGGCAGGTCGGCCAGGGCCTCGCGCGCCAGCGCAATGCGTTCGGCCAGCGCGAAGGCGGGAGCCTTGCCGCTGCTCTCGGCCACCGCGACCACCACGCGGTCAAACAGTGGCGCGGCGCGCGCGACCAGATCGCCGTGGCCGCGGGTGATGGGATCGAAGGTGCCGGGATACACCGCGATGCGGTGGCGCGGATGTTGATCGGTCATGTCGGGCCGCCCATTCAATCCGCGGATTGTAACGAGTCGCTCGCGGGGACGCGACGATACAGGCTGTACTGCAGGGCGCCGGCGCGGCCGTGGCGGTGCAGCAGCCAGTTGGCTGGCAGCTCGAGTGCGGTGCCGGCGGGCAGCTCGATGTGAATCAGCGCCGCCGGCGCCAACCAGCCGCCTTGTTCCAGCCGGCGCGCGGCAGCGGCCGCGATGTCGAGCGCAAAGGGCGGGTCCATGAACACCACGTCATAAGCCCGCGACGGTCGTTCAAGGAAGGCCATCGCGTCGCTGCAAACAAGCTCGGCAGCATCGGCCTTGAGTCGCGTGAGGTTGGTAGACAGGTGCCGTGCAACCGCGGCGTCGCGTTCGACGAAGGTGGCCAATGCGGCACCCCGCGAAAGGCTCTCGATGCCATTGGCCCCCGAGCCGGCAAACAAGTCCAGGCAGCGGGCGCCGGCGATCACCGGCTGCAACCAGTTGAACAGCGTCTCGCGCACCCGGTCCGGGGTTGGGCGCAGGCCCGGAGACGCCGGCACGTCAAGCCTGGAGCCGCGCAAGCTGCCGCCGATGATGCGGATGCGCCCGGGCGCCGGTGCGGGTGAATGCCGTCTCATGCGAGGAAATTCCGGGTCATCGCGGCGGCCGGCTCAGCGGGCGGTGGGGGTGCGGGTGGTAGCATGCGCGCCATTGTCCCCGGTAGTGTCACCGATGCTCAAGTTCCTGAAGAAGAAGCCGGCCACCGAAAGCGAGCCGGTAGCCAAACCCGTGACGGCGGAACCGCCCGCACGCAGTTGGCGCGAACGGCTCGGCGGCAACGCGCTGGCGCGTGGTTTGGGCGGCCTGTTCGCGCGCAACCCCAAGCTGGATGATGCGTTGCTGGATGAGCTGGAAACGGTCTTGATCAGCGCCGATGTCGGCGTCGAAGCCAGCACGGTACTGGTCGAGGAACTGCGCCAGCGCCTGCGCAAGCGCGAGTTCGCGGACGTCGCGGCTTTGCTGGCTGCGCTGCGTGCGCGCCTGCTCGATTGGCTGCGGCCCATCAATGCGCCGCTGGTCGTCGACGGGCAACACCCGTTTGTGGTGCTGGTCGTCGGTGTCAACGGCGTCGGCAAGACCACCACCATCGGCAAGCTGGCGCGTCGCTTCAGCGATCAGGGGCGGGCGGTGATGCTGGCCGCCGGCGACACCTTCCGCGCTGCGGCAGTGGAACAGCTCAAGACCTGGGGCGAGCGCAACGGTGTGCCGGTGGTGTCGCAAGGGCAGGACGCGGATTCGGCCAGCGTGATCTTCGACGCCTTGCAGGCGGCGCGCTCGCGCGGTGCGGATGTGCTGATTGCCGACACCGCCGGGCGGCTGCATACCCAAGGCGGCCTGATGGATGAATTGGCGAAGATTTCGCGGGTGCTGAAGAAACTCGACGCCGCCGCGCCGCACGAAGTGCTGATGGTGATTGACGGCACCACCGGGCAGAATGCCCTCAGCCAACTGCGGCAATTCCGCGCAGCAGCCAATGTCAGCGGGTTGGTTGTGACCAAGCTCGACGGCACCGCCAAGGGTGGTGTGTTGTTTGCGCTGGCGCGGGAGTTCGGCTTGCCCATCCGCTTTGTCGGGCTGGGTGAAGGTGCTGCCGATCTGGCCGAATTTGATCCGCAAGCCTTTGTCGACGGTTTGTTGCCGGAGACCTTGGCCGGCGCGGCATGAGCGCGGCAACGGAGCGACGATGCAGCGGCGCGCGCGACTGATATTCGGCATCGCGGCAGCGGTGGTCATCGCGCTGCTGCTGGTGGCCTGGCTGGCGCGCAGTTTGCTGGCCCCCGAGCGTTTCACCGCGCTGTTGACACAGGCAGTTGCCGATCAGGGCCTGACGCTGGAATTGGCCGCGCCGGCGCAGCCGGCGGTGTGGCCACGGCCCGCGGTGGTGTTGGATGGTTTGCGCTTGTCGCTGCCGGGTGGGGGCGACACCGTGCTGGCTGCGGACGAGCTGCGACTGGTGTTGCCGTGGAGCGCCATCAGCGGCCGGCAGCTGCGCATCGGATGGCTGGAATTGTCCCGCCCACGATTCGATCTGGCCGCATTGCGACGCTGGTTGGCGACCCGTCCGGCCAGTCACGGGCAATCGGTGCTGCCCCGGATCGAGGCCGGTGTGGTGGTTCATGATGGTGTCGTTGCATCCGCTGATGCCTTGTTGCTGGATCGGCTGGAACTCAGCACCGGCCGGCTTGAATCCGGCCAGTCATTCCGGCTGCAAAGCAGCGCGCGGGACAACCGCGCGCGCCCGCTCGCGTTGACCTTGCAGGCCCGTCCGCAGCTCGATAGCGGGATCAACCTCGATTCGCTGCAAATTCACTTCACGGCCGGACGGGATGCGGCACTGGCCCTGACCGGGCAATTGCGTTGGTCTGCCGATGCGACGTTGTCCGGCGCCCTGGTTGGCACGGCCCGCCTCGCACAACAGCACTATGAGCTGCGCCTCGGTATCGAATCGCTGCAAGCGATGAACCTGGCGCTCGATGGCGACAAAGCCAAGCTTGCGCTGTCATTGTCGCCGCAACAAGCCTGGCAGTGGTGGCAGACGGCCAGCGATACCATCGCCGGCATCGCCTTGCCTCCGGTGAACGGCCAGCTGAGCGTGGATGATGTCGCGGTGGCAGGTTGGCACATCAGCGGCTTGCATGTCGCCAGCGGCGCGGCCGCCATCGAGGTGGCCAGGGCGAGCTCCGCTGCCGTTGCGCCAGCCCGTTCCGCGCCGTGAGTGACTTCGCCGCGCGCCTGCTCTGCTGGTTTGATGCCCACGGCCGTCACGACTTGCCGTGGCAGCACCCGCGTGAACCGTACCGGGTGTGGCTGGCCGAAGTGATGTTGCAGCAGACGCAGGTCAGCACCGTGGTCGCTTACTTCGAGCGTTTCGTGGCCGCGTTGCCAAACTTGACCGCGTTGGCGCAGACCGATCTGGATCACGTGCTCGGCTTGTGGTCGGGGCTGGGCTACTACCAGCGGGCGCGCCACCTCAAGCGGGCGGCGGAAGTATGCCAGCGCGATCACGCTGGCGCGTTGCCACGCGAGTTCGCCGCATTGGCGGCCTTGCCCGGCATCGGCCGTTCCACCGCTGGCGCGATACTGGCGCAGGCGTACGGTTTGCGCTTTCCGATCCTGGACGGCAACGTCAAACGCGTGCTGTGCCGTCACCACGGCATTGACGCCTGGCCGGGTGAGGCTGCGGTCACGCGCCAGTTGTGGCAATTGGCCGAGGATCATCTGCCGAACCAGCGGATCGCCGATTACACTCAGGCAATCATGGATCTTGGTGCCACCGTCTGCACGCGGGCGCGGCCGCGTTGTGGCGAGTGTCCATTGCAGGTGACCTGCGTGGCGCGACGCGATGGCCTGACCGCCGGGCTGCCACGGCGGCGGACCGCCAAGGTGAAACCGGAGCGCGCGATCGCAATGCTGCTGCTGCGCGACCGGCACGGCCGCATCCTGCTGCTGCGGCGACCACCCGCCGGCGTCTGGGGCGGTTTGTGGAGCCTGCCCGAAGCCGGTGATGACGCGGTGGCCGCCACGGCTGCCCTGTTCGCCCGCATCCAGCCCGAATCCATGCGCTCCTTGCCCCCCTTTGCGCACGAATTCAGCCATTTTCGCTTGCATGTCAGGCCGTGCGTCTGGCTCGGGGTCGATCCGGCGCCGGCCATCGCCGATAATGGTGGGCTGAAGTGGTGCACGCGTGAGGAATGGCTCCAGCTGGGATTGCCGGCGCCGGTGCGGCGCCTGTTGGAAACTCAAGTCGGAGAGAACCCGTGTCAAGAACCGTGTACTGCGTGAAACTCCAGCGCGAAGCCGAAGGCCTGGCGTACGCGCCGTGGCCGGGCGAGCTGGGCAAACGCATCTACGCCGAGATCTCGAAGCAGGCCTGGAGCGAATGGTTGTCGCACCAGACCATGTTGATCAACGAGAACCGTATCAATCCGCTCGATCCCGCGGCGCGGCTGTTCCTCGCCGGCGAACTGGAGAAGTTCCTGTTCGCCGGCGGCGCCGAATTGCCGCCCGGTTACAGCCCTCCGGCCGCCTGACCGGCCTGTGCGCTGCCCGCCGCATCGGCCTTGGCGGCCTTGGCGGCCTGTTCGGCCTTGCGCATGGCCTTGTAGTCCACCGGGCGAATCGATTCGATCATGCAGCGGCCGCCGTCAAAGCTGACCGCGTCAAAACGTGCGGATACCACGTGAGCCTGCGAATTGCTGAGGCTAATCGCCTGTGCAAAGTCGAAGTTGGGGCAGGGCTGGCGGACCTTGATCAAGTAGGCTTCGTTGACCCGCGTCCATACCGCGACGGTGTCATCCGACAAGGTCTCGAAACCGGTCATGTTGAAGTAGCGAAACTGCGGCACCGGCGCGCTGGCGAATTTTTCAAACTGCGCCAGGCGCTCGGCGCGGCTGGACGCCTGCGCCGCCGGCACCAGCAACAGCGGCAGCAGCAACGCGGCAATGACATTCTTGTAATTCATGTAGGCACCTCTTGTTTCCGTTGATGGTTCGAATCCGCTCCATCTTCCAACGCATGAGTATCGCCGGAGTTGACGCCAGCCCCGCTTACCGGGTCTAATACGCGGCCTTCCACGGCAAACCTGTCGTGCGACCCTTGGCCGGGTAGCTCAGTTGGTAGAGCAGGGGATTGAAAATCCCCGTGTCGGCGGTTCGATTCCGTCCCCGGCCACCAAGAACATCAATGGCTTGCAGCGATGCAGGCCATTTTCGTTTTTGGCTCTCGTTTCGCTGGTGCCCGTTCGGTGCCCGTTTTGACGCGGGTAGGCAGCGTCAACAGCGTCGGCACAGCGCCAGCCGGTGACCTCCATCGTGGTGCAGGTCAGTTCATCGCCGCAGTGTTACCAGTGGCCGGGAAACGGAGAACCGCCGCGCGGGGCAGGCTGCCCGATGTTCGCCCCGTCGGGCTAGGCGCGGCGTGAACGGGTCATGCGTGCGCGCGTGCCTTGCCGCGCTTGTTCGCCTTCGGCTGCAAGGTAATGCGCAGGTCGCAGCCCACGGCATCGGCGTACTTGCGCAGCGTCGCCAACGATGGCGCATGCTTGCGGCTGCCCAAGGTGGATTCCAGCCGCGCCACGCTCGACTGCGCGACGCCCATGCTGTCAGCCACGTCCGTTTGCGTCATGCCCGCCGCTTGGCGCGCGCGCAGCAATTCGCCCAGCGCGGCATATTCGTCGGCCAGCGCGGCGTAGGCTTCAGCGAAGCCGGAGCGCTTCATCCAACGCTTGCGCGTTGCTTCCACGTCTAGCGGGACAGGGTTGTAACGGTCACGGCTCATGTTTTGACTTCCTTCAATCGCGCGCGTGCCAGTTCAAGCTCGCGCGGTGGTGTGCGCTCGGTTTTCTTTACGATGGCGTGCAGGATCACGATGCGGTTGCCGATGGCGGTGCAGTAGAACGCGCGCCCAATGCCTTCGCGGCCCTTGGCACGCACCTCGAACAGTCCGCCGCCCATGGCGCGGGTATGCGGCAAGCCCAAGTCCGGGCCATGTTCCAGCATCGTTTCCGCAATGCGCAGGAAACTTGCCCGAATACCAGCCGGCCACGCTTCCACCAGCGCGGCAACCTTGGGGCTGTAGTAGATCAGTGTCCACGCTGGCATTATACCATCCTTGTTATTAGCTTGCCTTGCGCTTGATCGCCGTCACGGTGCCAGTCTTGCCGGTCAGCAGGCGGTAGAGGGTTTCCAGTGCGGCGCGTTTCTCTTGCAGGTAGTCATGCTTGTTGTAGTGGCGCGCCTGCACGCCTCCCAGCCCGTGCGATTGCAGTTGCGCCATTACATGCGGTTGCAGGCCAGCGGCGGACAGGCGGGTCTCCACGGTGCGGCGCAGGTCGCCCACGGTGAACAGACCCTTTTCAAGTTCGCCGGCCTGTTTCATCGCATCGGCCACGGCGCTCACGCGATACCGCACGGTGGCGTAAACGGCTCCGCTTTCGCCATGCGTCACGGTGAACAGGTGCGGCCCGAGTTCGCTCCCCATCGCGTGCAACGCTTCCAGCGCGGCGGGTATCAGCGGAACGTCATGGATGCGCGCCACCTTGCGCCGGCCCTTGTTGTCACGGATGCGCACGCAATCAAGGTCGCTGTCCAGATCGTCGCGGATAAGCCTGCCCAATTGCTCGATAC
>DASSXP010000247.1:0-13484 GCA_035703755.1 Rhodanobacteraceae bacterium
TATCCGGCGTGGCCTGCCATGGCGGCTATACGAGATGCCATGCGGGATGGCACGGGTGATTTTTCTGGTGTTCCGACGGCACGTGACGATTATCATGCGGACGTTGCTGTCATGTTCATTGATGGGACAAGAGTTGATGGACCGTGTGGGGTGGCTTACACCCTTCCCGATATTGGTGGCGGGGATGATGACAGCAAGTATGATGTTGCTTTGTCGACAGAGTGTGCGGTCGGAGACCGAACCTTCACGCATGAAATCGGCCATATCATGGCTGGCATGCATGATACGACAATGGGCAGCCATCCGGGTTATCCGGTGCACAACAATCATGGGTACTCGTCAGCAAGCCCTGCGTTTGCAGCGTATCTTAATGACATGAAACATTACTGTCGAAAGGCGGATTGTCGAGCATGAAGAAATACATTTTCCTAACTTTTTCTTTGCTTTTCCCCGTGCTGGCAAAAGCAGTGATTCCTGAATACGGCATGTACTACAACCAATTCAGGCAAGGCTTGGGATACTACGTGGAAATTCAGGGTACGACGCTGGTCTTGATTGTCTATTCCTACGATGAGGAGACGGAAGAGCCGGCTTTTTATTACGCATCGGGTACGATCACTAGAGGAACGCATCTAACTTCGAGTACATTTGACCCTCCGTTTCCGATGCTTTACGACTACCCATATGAATTTACCGGCTCCTTGTACCGGTTCAGGAAAGGTCCGTGTCTGACATGCGAGGTCAAGGAGTGGAATACCAGCGAGCATGCCGAAAAGGTGGGCGATGTAGTCATGAATTTCTGGGATTCTGCCAGGATTGGCATTGGTTTCTGGCTGAGTGATGGCTCGTGGGTCAAGACGTTGAATTTAAGACAGGTTTTTGGCCGGAATGGTTATCTCATAAGAAATGAGGCGTACTTTGAGCCGCCCATATGGATACCCTTTCCGAGCTACCAGGGTATGTGGGTCTTTTCGGATATGTTTGATGCCGATGAGCCGCTGTGGGCTGTTGATTTCAATCACGTTAAAGGCCCTTATGTTCCTGACTCCAGTCCGTTTGATTCTTACAATTATGAGTATTCACAATGGATGCCGGTTGTCGACTTCATTGCCGATGCATCGAACGCGATGTTGAAGTGTTATCAATACGGGTGCCGCTTCACCACGGAAGGACGCGATGACATCTACATGAAATTTTTTGATGCCGGCATGGATCACGCGCTGGGCTACATGGCCGGCTACAGCGATCCCGAGTTGAATGCCTATGGCGACGGCGGATACGTGCACCCCGATCAGGCCGATTGGGCCTATCGCACAGATCATCTTGTGCGCGGCGTGCATATCGTCGATCCCATCCCCGACGCCGCGCCGCCGCCGGAGGACACGCCATGATGCTGCGCAGGATGCTTTCGATGTTGCTGCTGGCAGCGGTGTTTGTGGCGTTGCCGGCGCGAGCGGTGCTGCCGGAGAACGGCATGTACTACAACCCGACCTACCAGGGGCTTGGCTATTCCATCGAGGTGCAGGGCACCACGCTGGTGATGATCGCCTTCGCCTACGACAAGGATACCGGCAAGCCCACGTTCTATTACGCAGCCGGTACCATTACCCGCGCCAAGCCCAGCCGGAGCGAGATTTTCACGCCACCCGCGCCGCCGTACGAACATGAATACCCATACCAGTTCGACGGCCCGATCTACCAGTTCACCAAGGGGCCGTGCCTGACGTGTGTCTGGCTGGACTGGCAGACCGCGCCCTACGCGGTGGAGGCGGGTCACGTGCGCCTGCGCATGTCGGACATCAACCGCATCACGGCCACGTTTACGTTGAAGGATGGTTCGACCAGCACCACCGACCTGTGGCGGCAGGGCTTCGGCCGCCCGGGCTACGATCTCGGCCGCGAGGATGGCCGGCTCCTGCCCGACATGCGCGGTGAATGGATTTTTGTCGAGCGCGGCAAGCCGGAGACGCCGGTGCGGCGGTTCCGTTTCACCGAGGTGAGCGCGCCGACGCCGTTGACCGACCCGCATGATACGTTCTACGGGCGTGCGGTGCCGTTGAAGATGCGTTTCGTCGACCCGGAGGCGGACGCCACGCTGACCTGCACGCGCGACGGTTGCGCGTTGGCACAGGGCGAGGAAACGCGGTTCCTGGTGAAGTTCTGGGACATCGGCATGGACAGCCTGCTCGGCTACAAGGGCGACACGTTGTTTCCCTCGGATCGAGAGGCGGTGCAGTACCGCACCGGCGACCTGGTGATTGGCAAGCACATGATCAACCCCACGCCGGACGCGGCGGCGTTGCCGGAGGCGAAGTAAGCCCGCCGTTTCGCCGCCTGTGCGGGCCCGGCTTTGCGTGAATGGCGTGGCCGGTGCTCCCCGGCGCGGAGTGCCGTTTTGCGCGTGAGCCCGCATTTCGGCGCTGCGGCGCTTGGCAGTTTGATGCGGCTGAGGGACACTTGACATATGTCCAGCCGCCTGCCCCGCCACCTGCCTGCCGTCTGCCTGTGTCTGCTCGGGCTGGCCTGGCTGCCTTTGGCGGCGCGCGCCAGTGGCACCTGGAAGTGTCAGACCGCCGATGGCGGGGTGGCTTACGTCAACAATCACCTGTCCGATTACCGCCACTGCGTGCGTATCAGTGGCGGTGACGCGGTGCCGGCGGCGCCGGTGGCACGGAAAGGCGCCTGGACCTACGGCGAAAGCCGCGCCGGTGAGGCGCCGCCGAGCGTCATGTCGCCGGCGGCCGCAGTCAGAGTGGCGGACGACGGCAAGGCGACCACGCCCAAGGCCGGCGCGGCGCGGGTGATCAAGGGCACGATGTACAAGGTCATGCGTGCCGACGGCATTCCCGAATACACCAATATCCGGCCGCGCGGCAAGGCCAAGGTGTTGTTCCATTACATCGCCACCTGCTACGCCTGTGATGTGCATTCCAGCACCGACTGGTCGCGTGTTTCGCTCAATACCACCGCGTTTGCCTCCGAGGTCGATGCGGCCGCGCGGGCCAATGGCATCGATGCCAGCTTGTTGCGGGCCTTGATCCATGCCGAATCGGCATTCGACCCGGATGCGGTGTCAGTCAAAGGCGCGCAGGGCTTGACCCAGTTGATGCCGGCTACCGCGCGTGAGCTCGGTGTCAGCGATGCCTTTGATCCGGGTGAAAACATCCGCGGCGGCGCCCGCTATCTGGCGCAGCTGCTGAAGGATTTTGGCGGCGATGCGCGGCTGGCGACCGCCGCCTACAACGCCGGTGCCGGCGCGGTGCACAAATATGGTGGAGTGCCGCCGTTTGCCGAGACGCAGGTCTACGTGGACCGCGTGGGCCTGCTGTATCAACGCTATCGGGGTGCGCTGGGCGCGGCCACGACGGCGGCGAGCGGTTTTCTTGGCGCCAAATAGCCCCGCCCGCCGACGGCCGCAGCAAGTGGGCGATTTTTCACAGGCGCTCAGTTCTGACTGCCGCTGCCGCGACTGAACTCCGGGCGTTGCACCAGCTCGAGTTGCACCTGAAACGAGACACCCGCCCGGGCTCCGCCGAGGGTGATCTTGGTGCCGGGTTTGAGGCGGGATTCTTCGGCCCGCAAGCGGATCGGGTCGGCGATCGGTTTGCCATCCAGCGTCAGCAGAATGTCGCCGGCCTGCAAGCCGGCGCTGGCGGCCGGGCTGCCGGGGTAGACGCCCAACACCACCACGCCGTGATCGGCGACCGGTTTGGCGCCATTGATCGGCAACGGAATCGGGCGATAGTCGGCGCCGATCCAGCCGCGTACCACGCGGCCATGGGCGACGATCTGGTCCAGTACCGTCTTGGCCGTGCCAACCGGAATGGCGAAGCCGATGCCCTCCGCGCTGGCGCCGCGACTGATGCCGATGGCGGTGTTGATGCCGACCAGTTCGCCATGGGCGTTGACCAGGGCGCCGCCGGAATTGCCGGAATTGATGGCCGCGTCAGTCTGGATCAGATCTTCGTACAGCGAGCTGTTGAACTGTCGGCCGATGGCGCTGACGATGCCCATGGTGACGGTTTGATTGAGCCCGAAAGGGTTGCCGATCGCCAGTACGACATCGCCGACCTGTGGCCGGGAATGCTCGGACATGGCGATTTGTGGCAGGTGGCTGGCATCGATCTTGAGTACGGCGAGGTCGGTGTCGGCGTCGGTGCCGACCACCTTGGCTTGGGCCACGCGGTTGTCGTACAGCAGCACCTGGATGTCGTCGGCGCCGCTGATGACGTGGTTGTTGGTCAGCACGTAGCCGTCGTTGCTGAAAATCACCCCCGAACCCAGGCTCTGCTCGCGCCGCTGGTAGGCTGGCCCCAGCGCCACCCCGCCGAACAGCCGCTGCATCAGCGGGTCGGGATAGATTCGCATGCGTTCGGTCACCACCTTGTTGGCGTAGATGTTGACCACCGCCGGCGCCGCCCGCTGTACGGCCTCGGCGTAAGAGACTGGTCCGGCCGTGACGGGCAGGGCCGGCGCCGACGCGGCCGGCGGTGGCGCCAGGCCGAGCCGTGCGCGCAGCCGAGTGCCGGCGCCGGGCCAGGCAAGGCCGATGACGAAGGCCAGCGCCAGGCCGGCGACAACAAAGCGCAGCACGAAGGCCAGCGTGCGGGAAAGGCGTGCCATAAAGTGGATGTACCGGTGATTTTATTGTGCGCCGCGGGCGCAATCGTTACACTACCATGATTTTTGGGGACCCCGATCCTTGGTGGTCCCGGGGCATTATCAGTTGCGGAGAGCCTGATGGCGAACGATGACGTCAACCGCGGGCGCCGCCGCTTTCTCACCACGACCACCGCCGTTGTCGGCGGGGTAGGTGCGATTGCTGCGGCCGTCCCGTTCATCAAGTCCTGGCAGCCGAGCGCGCGAGCCCGCTCGGCCGGCGCCCCGGTCATGGCCGACATCAGTCAGATCGAGTCTGGCCAGATGGTCACCTATCCCTGGCGCGGCTTGCCCGTGTTCGTGGTGAATCGAACGTCGGCGCAGCTGGCAACCTTGAAGGGCAACGATTCCCACCTCAAGGACCCGAGCAGCGGCAATGCCGACCAGCAGCCGACCTACGCCCGCAACGAAAACCGCTCAATCAAGCCCGAGTGGCTGGTCGTGGTCGGCATCTGCACCCACCTGGGTTGCGTGCCGGACTATTTCGGCGTGATCAAGCCCGAGCCGTTCGATCCGCACTGGCAGGGCGGCTTCTACTGTCCTTGCCACAAGTCGCGTTACGACCTGGCCGGCCGCGTCTACGACGGGGTCCCGGCGCCGGCCAATCTGGCCGTGCCGGCGTATCACTTCGTTGATGACACCCACATCCAGATCGGCGTTGATCCAGAGGGGGCTGCCTGATGGCCGGCGTATTCAGCAATATCGGTGAGTGGATCAACGAGCGGGCGCCGGGCTTGATGCCCATGTACCGCAAGCACATGACCGAGTACTACGCGCCCAAGAACTTCAACTTCATGTATTACATGGGGTCGTTGGCGCTGTTGGTGCTGGTCAACCAGATTCTGACCGGCATTTTCCTCACCATGAACTACAACCCGAGCGCGGCGGGAGCTTTCGCCTCGGTCGAGTACATCATGCGTGACGTCGAGTGGGGTTGGCTGATCCGCTACATGCACACCACCGGCGCCTCGATGTTCTTCGTGGTGATCTACCTGCACATGTTCCGCGGCCTGATGTACGGCTCGTACAAGAAACCGCGTGAGCTGGTGTGGCTGCTCGGCATGCTGATCTTCCTGGTGCTGATGGCTGAAGCCTTCATGGGCTACGTGCTGCCGTGGGGCAACATGTCGTTCTGGGGCGCCAAGGTGATCATCTCGCTGTTCGGCGCGATTCCCTGGGTGGGCGACACCCTGGTGACGTGGATCATGGGCGACTACCTGCCCGCCGATGCCACCTTGAACCGCTTCTTCGCCCTGCACGTGATCGCGTTGCCGCTGGTGCTGTTGCTGCTGGTGGTGCTGCACCTCGGGGCGCTGCATGAAGTCGGCTCCAACAATCCGGATGGTGTGGAAATCAAGAAGGTGAAGGGTGCCAACGGCAAGCCGCTGGACGGTATCCCGTTCCACCCGTACTACACGCTCAAGGATCTGGTTGGCGTCGGTTTCTTCCTGATCATCTGCGCTTTCATCATTTTCTACGCGCCGACTTTTGGTGGTTGGTTCCTGGAGCACGACAACTTCATTCCGGCCAACAACCTGGCGACGCCGGAGCACATCAAGCCGGTGTGGTACTTCACGCCGTTCTACGCGATTTTGCGCATGATTCCAGCCAAGCTGCCGGGCGTTTTGACGATGTTCGCCTCGATCGTGCTGCTGTTTCTGGTGCCGTGGATCGATCGCGGCAAGGTCAAGTCGATCCGCTACCGCGGTCTTGGCTACAAGGTCGCCCTGATCGTGTTCGTGATCGCCTTCCTGGCCCTCGGCGCGGTCGGTGCGGGTGTGACCGGCGAGCAGATCCCGCATCTGTTCGGCGCGGGTGCCGACGTGACCAGTATCGAGAACCTGTTTGGCCGCATCATGACGGTGTTGTACTTCGGATTCTTTGCCTTCCTGTGGGCCTATACCTATTTCGGCTGGGAAAAGACCAAGCCGGTACCGGATCGGGTGACGACGCATGATTAAACACACTCTCTCCGTCATCGCGCTGGTTGCGGCGGCGGCATTCGCGCTGCCGGCGATCGCCTCCGAAGGCGCCGACCTGCCTTCGGCCCAGGCCAACATCCGCGATACCGCCAGCTTGCAGCGTGGCGCGGCGCTGTTCATCAACTATTGCTCGGGTTGCCACTCGCTGAAGTACCTGCGCTACTCGCGCATGGCCGAGGATCTGGGCCTGACCGAGCAGCAGGTGATGGACAACCTCAACTTCACCGGCGAGAAATTCGGCGACCCGATTGTTTCTACCATGCCGGTGGCTGATGCCACCAAGTGGTTTGGCAAGGCGCCGCCGGATCTCAGCCTGGAAGTGCGGGCCAAGGGCGCGGACTGGGTCTACAACTATCTGCGCTCGTTCTATCTTGATCCGAGTCGTCCGGTGGGCTGGAACAACACCGTGTTCCCGAATGCCTCGATGCCCAACGTGCTGTGGTCCTTGCAGGGCGTGCAGGTGGCCGAGCACGGCGAGCACGAGGGCGCGGTGAAGCTCAGCCTTGCCCAGCCCGGTGCGATGACCCCGGCCGAGTTCGACGGCGCGGCACGCGACATCACCGCTTTCCTCGAATACGCAGCCGAGCCGGCAGCCTTGCAGCGTCGTTCCATCGGCGTGTGGGTGCTGCTCTATCTGGCCCTGTTTACCTTGTTGGCTTACTTCCTGAAGCGAGAGTTCTGGAAGGACGTCCATTGAGTCCGACTTTGCGGCAGCGTCCGGGAAACGACCCCATGGCATTGGCACAGAACGCGCGATTGCGCACCATTCTTACCCTGTACAGCGGCACCGACAATGTACAGAGCCATCGCGTGCGCATGGTTCTGGCCGCCAAGGGTGTCAGTTACGACCGGCTGGTGGTTGATCCGGGCAAGACCCCGGACGATCTGCTGGAAATGAACCCGTACGGCACGCTGCCGACGCTGGTGGATCGGGAGCTGGTGCTCTATGACACCGGCGTGATGTGCGAGTACATCGATGAGCGTTACCCGCATCCGCCGCTGATGCCGGTCGATCCCCTGTCGCGGGCGCGCTTGCGGCTGGCGATGATCCGCATCGAACAGGAATGGTTGCCGCTGATCGATGCCATCAACGCGGGTGGCCGCAACGCCGATACCGCGCGCAAACACCTGCAGGGCGCGTTGGTTGCGGCGTTGCCGTTGTTCAGGGCCGGCAAGTTCTTCCTCGGCTCGGAAATCAGTCTGGCCGATTGCCTGGTGGCTCCCATCGTCTGGCGCCTGCCGTCTTTGCGCATCGAGTTGCCGAAAGATGGCAAGGCGATGCTCGATTACGGTGAACGCATCTTCGCGAGCCAGGGTTTTGCCCGCAGCCTGACCCTTGAGGAACGGGCGCTGCGCGAGTGAGCGAGCCGCCGCGCATGACCTCGACACGTCCGTACCTGTTGCGGGCCGTCTACCAGTGGATCCTCGACAACGAGCTGACGCCTTATTTGCTGGTTGACGGCGCCGGTGCGGGCGTTGAGGTGCCGCCGCAGGCGGTCAAGGACGGGCGCGTTGTGTTGAATCTCGCCCCACGCGCCGTGTCGCAACTTGATCTTGGCAATGCGGAGCTGTCGTTGTTGACGCGTTTTTCCGGAGTTAGCTGCAAAGTGCGCGTGCCGATGCAGTCGGTGCTCGGTATCTACGCGCAGGAGAACGGGCAAGGCATGATGTTCTCGGCCGAGGACGGCACGCCGCCACCGGATGCAGTCCCGCCCGAGCCAGCGCCGGACAAGCCCAAGCCGGGCGCGCATTTGCGGGTGATCAAGTAGCGTCGTCGAGCCGGTTTGGCTCGGGCACCCGATACGAGACCAACTGCCGGCCGCGCAGGCACAGCTCCGCCTGCATGCGGCTATGGCCGTCCGGGCTGACGTCAAAATGATAGGTGCGCAGCAACAGCCAGCGACTGTCATTGCCGCGCCGTGGACGGATTCGCGTCAGCGCCACCGTCTCGTCGAGCAGTTGCACGCCGAACTGCCGACACAGCTCACGCGCATGCCAACGCGCCGTCTCGCGTGCGGCCAGTGCGGAATGCCACATCAAGCCGATCGCGATCAGTACCAAGGCAGGCAAGGCGACATCGATCATGGCGGCGAGTGTGGCCGACTCACGGCACGCTGACAAGCTGAGAGCCTGTGAAAAATCGCCCAACTACTGCGGTCGCCGCCGAACGCCCCTGACGGCGGCGCGCTGTGCGCAAACAGCGGTCATTTGGTTTGCCAACCCCCTTTGTTCGCGCCCAACGCAGCTTGCAAGGAGTGCCCGGCGATGCTCTCGCTACGGCGTTCGAATTTTTCACAAGCTCTGACAAATCATGCGCTGCAACACGGTGAGGCGATATCATGGCGCGATGCGATCCGAGGTGAGCGATTCGTGAGACTGGAATTCCCGCAAAGCCGACAACCCGCACTCGGCATCGAGGAGGGCGCCACCGTCCTGGGCGCTGCCAGCGATTGCGACCGGGTGCTCGTCGGCGCCGGTGTGGCGCCGCATCACTGCCGTCTGGAGCGGCGTGGACCGGCGATAAGGCTGATGGTACTGGACGCCGGCTTCGCCACCGTGGTCAATGGCCGGCAAGTCGAAGCCGAGGTGCCATTGGAGGCGGGTGACGTGCTGCTGTTGGGGTCGATCGGTTGTGTGGTGTCTGCGCGGGTGGTGCCGACCACCGTGCGCACGCATGCAGCGCTACCGCCGCAGGCGGTGGTCCGTGCGATGCCGGCGGATGCGACCCAGATACGCAGCGTGCTGCCCAAGCTGGTGTTGCGCGGCACCTCGGGACCGACCCTGGGGCGCGGCTACCCGGTGCGTGACGGCATGGTCTTCGGCCGCTCGCGCAGCAGTGACGTGTTCATCGAATCGCAGGAAATATCCCGCAGCCATGCCACGTTGCGGGTGTCCGGGCACAGCATTCGCATCGAGGATCTCGGTTCGACCAACGGCACTTTCGTCAATGGCAAGCAAGTCGTGAATGCACTGATCCAGCCCGGTGACGAGATCGCGCTCGACAATGTCCGTTTCATGCTGATCGAACCGGGTGCCGCCACGGTCGACGATCCATCGCCGGCGGTGGCCAGCTGGCGCCGCTCGTGGTGGCTGTTGCTGGCCGTGCCGGTAGTGGCCGCCGTGATCGCCGGTTGGCTGTGGCTGGGAGCGTAACCGCCGGAGCCGTGACAACGATCAGCCCGGTGTCGCCTCGAGCCGCATCGACAAGTCGATCGCGCGCACGTTTTTGGTCAACGCGCCAACGGAAATGAAATCCACGCCCAGCGCGGCCAGCGTGGCAATCCGCGGCAAGGTGACACTGCCGGATACTTCCAGCGGCACCCGGCCGGCTACTTCGCGCACGGCGGCGGCGAGTGCGGTGTCGTCGAATTCATCCAGCATGATGCGGTCGACGCCGGCTTGCAGCGCTTGCTGCAACTCGGCGGCGTTTTCGACTTCCACCTCCAGCAACAGCTGCGGGTACAGTTGGCGCGCGCGCGCCACCGCCGCGGCGATGCCGCCGGCGGCGGCGATGTGGTTTTCCTTGATCAGGATGGCGTCGTCGAGACCCATGCGATGGTTGTGCGCGCCGCCACAGCGCACGGCGTACTTTTGCGCCTGGCGCAGGCCCGGCAGGGTCTTGCGGGTATCCAGAATACGGGTCCGCGTGCCCGCCACGGCGGCGGCGTAGCGGGCGGCTTCGGTGGCGGTGGCGGACAGGGTCTGCAGAAAGTTGAGGGCGCTGCGCTCGCCGCTGAGCAGGGCGCGGGCGTGGCCGTGCAGCCGACAGACCACGGTATCGGCGGCGATGCGATCGCCATCGTGTTGGAGCCAGTCGATTTGGAGCGTGGGATCCAGTGCGCGCAGGCAGCCTTCAAACCACGGTGCCCCCGCCAATACGGCCGGCTCGCGGCACAGCACGTGGGCATGGGCGATGGTGTTGCCATCAATCAGCGCGCCGCTGGCATCACCGGTGCCGATGTCCTCGGCCAGTGCACGTTCGACGTCGCGCTGGATGACGCCCGCCGACGGCGGGGGCGGGCGTGTGGCAGGTGTCATTCGGCCGTCGGGCCGGCGGGGGCGCTGCTGGCGGGTTTGTCCGCTTCCTCGGCGGTGGGCTGATCCTTGCGCAAACGCTCGACGATGGCGTCCAGCGCGCGGTCGAACAGCGGCACTTCTTCCAGCACCACGGTGCGGCCGGTGCCGATGCTCTCGGCCAGTGCCACCAGGCTCATGTCGCAGACTTTCAGGCCGCGGCGGTTGACGAACAGGTATTTGCCGCTGATCGGGCTGATCCAGGACAGCTTGGCGCGGTCACGCTGGCCGCTGTCCGCGTCGACGAACTCCACCCAACTGCCAACTTTCAAGGCACGGGCGCTGCTGAGTTCGGCGCTCTCGTCCGCGCTGACCGGTGGTGGCGGGGGTTCCGGTTCGGCATCGGCGGGGGTGGCTATCGCCTCGACGGTTTCCGGGATCAGCGGGGTCGGATCCTGGGCTTGCTCGGACATTGTCTCCGGCGGCAGTTCGCCGCCCATCTGGCGGTGGTAGAACTGGCCCAGGGCGCGCATCAGGCGGCGCACATCGGCGTCGTGGAATGCCACTGCCGCCAAGCCCTGACGCAAGCGTTTTTCCAGTCCCGGCAAGAGATCGCGCAGGCGCTGGCGGGCGTCGTCGTTGGTCAGCGGCTGTGCGCTCCAGATCAACTCGTCGATGAAACGCAGAGCCGAACGCCATTCGGCGCTCTGCTCGCCCTGGCGCAACAGGGTCAACACCAGGTAGTTCGCCCACGGCCGGGTGAGGATGTTTTGAATCAGGTCGGGCAGCTGCGTTTGCCGGCTGCGCGTGAGGATTTCACGGGCGGCGATGCGGCGCGCCGACTGCAACTTCTCGCGACCGCGCGAGGCTTCCGCGGTGCGCTGCTCGGCGAGGGTGGAGCGTTGCCGGTTGCCTTCGATGAATAGTTGGAAACGCGCCAGCAGCCGCTCGAATACCGAGGTGTCGTCGTCGAAGTTGTGCAGCAGGGTATCGACCACGCCCTTGATCTCGTTGTACAGGCGCTGGTCGCGGTCGCCATCTTCGGACCAGCCCTTGGCGGCATCCGCCAAGGCGTCGAGCAGGCGCCGGGCTGGATGCGAACTTTGCGCGAACAGTTGCTTTTCGAGTAGCGCGGCCTTGAGGTAGGGGATTTGCAGGCGCCCGAGCATGGCCTGCATCGGGGTCGGCAGGTTGCGATCTTCGAGGATGAACTCGAACAGCATGCCGACCAGCTCGATAGTGTCCTCGTCGGCGCCGGATACGTTGCCTTTGGCGTTGATGCCAAGTTTGCGAATCTGTGCGTGCAGGGCGTCCTTGAGCTCGTCCAATGACAGAGTGTCATTGCTGGCCAGCGCGGCGCGGTCTGCTGGCAGCGGCGGCGCTTGTTGTTGCAGCAGACTGATTGCGGACAGGAGTTCGGTGACGTCCAGCGCCGGCATCGGCGGGCCGGCGGGGCGCGCCGGCGCGTTGTGATGGCGGCGTTGGGCCAGCAGTTGGTTGACCGTGGCGTAGAGCTGGTTGCGCAAGGCAACGTGCTGTGGATCGTCGTAGTCGGGGCTTTCGCTACCGGCGTCGGATTCGCGGTTTGCGTCGGCGCTGGCGGCGGCAGTGTCCGTGGTGGCCGGCGTTGTGGCGCCGTCGCCCTGGCGGGTCGAGCGCAAGCGCAGTTGCGGCAACACGCCGGCCCGCACCAGGTCGATGTTGACCGCGTCGTACAAGGTGTCCAGACCGGCCAGCACGTAGCGCTCGAACAGCTTGTAGACGATCAGCTTGACCTTGACGTCGACTTCCAGTTCGCGCATCGCCATGCGGAAGCAGCGCGCGAATGCGCCCGGCCCGATGGGGTTGTCGGCGTCCTCGACCTTGCGGCCACCGCTGATGACCGACAGGCGCTGGTTGACCGAGTACAGCAGGCGTGCGTAACGGTTGTCCGCCTTGGCGATCATGCTGGTGACGGCGAGGGATTCTTCCAGTTCGCGGTCATCCACCAGGCTGAGTTCGGCGCCGTTGTTGCGGGGCGCCTCCCCGCCATCGGCCGTGCTGGCGGGCGCCGCGTTGGCAAACTCGATCACGCTGCGGCCAACGTAGTCGATGAACATCCGCTCGACCAACTGGCGTTTCTTGCGCACCTCGCGCATGCCGTCAAAATACTGCGTTTGCACGGCATTGCTCTCGGCTTTTTCGGCGAGATCAAACAGTGCGTCGTCGACGTTCTCGAACAGGCTGCTGATCAGTGCTTGCGAGCGGGTGGTGGCGATGCCACGCACTGCACGAAGCAGCTCGCCGCCGCGCTCGTCCGTGGGTTGCCGTCCGCTCAGGTTCACGATTTTGCCGGTTTCGGTCTGTGGGTTCATGGCGACGTCTCGTCGGATTGACCGTGCATGGTGAAAGGATCGCTGTCAAGCCGACGCGGGTGTGTGATGGGCATCACACCGGCCCTGAGCCGTTCAGGCAACAGGTTGGTCCGCCAGTTGCGCGGCGTCGATGGCCGCTTCAGCCAGCAGTACCGGGATGTCGTCCTCGACCGGGTAGATGCGTGCCTGATCGGTGGTGATCAGTGCCGCGTTCAGGCGCCCGGTGAGCGTATCCCCGCCCGCGTTGCCGATTCCACCGTGGGCGATGGCGTCGTTCAGGGACTTCAGCTCCGCCGCCGTCAACTGCCGCAGTGGCACATGACTGAGTGGGCAGACGAGGATATCGAGCAGGTGTTTGTCCATGGTTTCGGCAGGGCAACGTGTCAGATTTTGCACAGCCACGTACAATAGCGGTTTTTGGGTGGGCAGGCCATGACGCATTCGAGCGCCACGCGGGTCGGCGTGGTGATGGGAT
>DASSXP010000266.1:0-3786 GCA_035703755.1 Rhodanobacteraceae bacterium
TGGTCAGCGTCGCCGGGTTGTTTTCCAGCACCAGCGTGTGTCCATGGGCATCGAAGCGCTGGGCAACCAGCGCGGCGGCATAATCGGCCTCGTTGCGAAACACGTTTTCCGCGCCATCGCCGGCGAAGGCGAGCAGATACAGGTCGACCTTGCCCGGTGTTTGCGGCCGTAACGCGGCGATGGCGCGCTCCAGCAGCCGTGGCTGGTCGTACATCACTTGTTCGGGGGTGGGAGCGGAAGCCGGCCAAGCCGCGTCGGCAGCGATGTCGTCGAATGACGCCGGATCGGTACCGACAGAGTCAGCCGCCGCGGGGGCGGTGGCCGTGGCCGGTGGTGCGTGATGGCGCGGACGCTGCGCGTACCACGCCAGACCGGCGCCCAGCAGCAGGCCGAGCAGGAGGAGCGGAATGGCGCGGCGCATATCAGAGCGTGATGGCGTCAAAGTTCTCGACGCGGGGATGGCCGTTGCTGGCGGTGTCGGCACAGTGGTCGGGCGGGCGACACAGCTGCACGGTGCCGAAGCCGGCGGCGCGGGCGGCGTCGAGCTCGGCGACGATATCGGACAGGAACAGGATGTGCGCGGGGGCTTCGCCGATGGCGGCGGCAATCCGGGTGTAGGAGTCGGCCTCACGCTTGGGGCCGGTTTCGGTGTCGAAGTAGCCGGCGAAGAGTGGCGTCAGATCACCCGCCTCGCTGTAACGGAAGAACAGCTTTTGCGCCGCCACCGAACCGGATGAATACACGTACAGGCGCAGGCCATCGGCGCGCCATTGGCGCAGGCGGGCGGCGACTTCCGGGTAGACATGGGCGCGATAGTCGCCGTTCTCGTAGCCGTCCTGCCAGATCATGCCTTGCAAGGCCTTGAGCGGGGTGGCTTTCTTGTCGGCATCGATCCAGCCGAGCAGGAGTTCGATTACCTCCTGCCGGCTGGCCTCGATGTAGCCGGCCTCGCGCGCGGCTTCGCTCAACCAGTGCTGCACTTCCGGGCGGTCGGCGTGGGTTTCGATGTAGGCCGGCAGGCGTTCGCGCGCGAACGGAAACAGCACCTCCTTGACGAAGTCGATGGAGCTGGTGGTGCCTTCGATGTCGGTGACAATGGCGCGGATTTCGCTCATGGCGGCGGTGTCCTCAGACCGGTTCAGCGGGCGTCGCCTGCGGCGTCATGCGCGGGAAACGCGCGGCGATGTCGTCGCCGGTGAAGTGGGCAACCCAGCCGTCCTTGTTGGTGAACAGGCGGATGGCGACGAAGTACGGGGATTCGCTCATGTCGAACCAGTGGCGGGTGCCGTCGGGCACGCCGATCAGGTCGCCCTGCTCACACAGGATGTCGTACACATGATCGCCGATGTGCAAGGTGAATTGCCCGCTGCCGGCGACAAAAAAGCGCACTTCGTCTTCGCTGTGGGTGTGTTCGGACAAAAACTTTTGCCGCAGCGCGGCGCGGTCGGGGTGGTCCGGGGTGAGGCTGATGACGTCAACCGCCTGATAGCCTTCGCTTTGCATCAGGCGGTCGATGTCGTTGCGGTAGGCGGCGATGACCTCGTCCTGGCTTGCTCCTGGCGCGATGGGGGCGCTGGCTTGCCAGCCTTCGAAGCGAACGCCGACTTGCGCCAGCACGCGCGCGATCTCGGCGTGCCCGGTGTGGGTGGCGATCGGTGCGGTGGGGGCGTCGGCGTGAAAGATGCGCAAACGGCTCATTGGGTCAGTCTCCGGAGATCGAGTTCACAGGCAAGCAGGAATTCCAGCGCTTCGAGGTGGCGGCGGGCTTCGCGCATGTCGCGGCCCCAGGCGTAGATGCCGTGGCCTTCGATCAGGTAGGCGTACAGGGGCTTGCCGCTGTCGAGCCAGGCATCGACACGGGCGGTGAGGTCGGGCATGTGCTGGGTGTTGGGGAATACCGGTACCGTCAGTGTGCTGTCGTGGCTGTCGAAGCCGGTAATGGCTTTTTGCAGTTCCCAGCCTTGCAGGTGAATCGCACCCGCGCTGGCAAACAGCCGCGACGCCACGCTCTGGTTGCGCGAATGGGTGTGCAGCACGGTGCCGGTGGCGGGAAAGCGCGCGTAGATTTGCGTGTGCAATGTGGTTTCCGCCGACGGCCGCAACGTGGTGGCGACGGCGTTGCCTTGCAGGTCGACCTGCATCAAGTCCTCAAGGCTGAGCTTGCCCTTGTCGCGCCCGGACACGGTAATGATCAGCGTGGACTCGTCGAGACGCATCGAAAAATTGCTGCTGGTGGCCGGGGTCCAACCGAGCGCGGCCAGCTCACGCACGTTGGTGACCAGCACGTCGGCAAGCGAATTGAAACGGTTGGCGGGATCCGGGGCGGGCATGCTGAAAAGCCGAAATGTCGGCTGGAAACTATAGCACTCGGTGCTGTCCGAGCAGTTGCAATTGCGATCCATTCGCGCAAGTCAGGGAGTGTTTCGGCGCCACGAGTAGCATGCAGCGGGAAGGTGGCCCGTGGGGCGCCGCCAAGCCAGAGAAAGGAGCCAATCGATGTCGAACCGCGAAGAGAATACTGAGTCGCGTCGCCACTTTCTGAAACTTGCGGCCGGCGCCGCCGCAGTCGTTGCCGTGGGCGCGGCGATGCCGCGTGATGCGCGCGCGGCCGAGTTGCCGGCGCTGTCGATGGATGACGCCATGGCCAAGGCGCTGAAGTACGTCGAGGACCACACCAAGACCACCGACCCCAAGTACAAGAAGGGCGACGACTGTACCAACTGCATGTTCTATCAGGGCAAGGCGGGTGATGCGCGCGGCCCCTGCCAGTTGTTCCCCGGCAAGTCGGTCAACGCAAAGGGATGGTGCGTGTCGCACGCGCCGAAGAAAGCCTGACCTCGTTCTGCCACATTGAAACGTCAACAAGCCGGCCATCGAGCCGGCTTGTTCGTGTTCGGGGCGTCGATTATCGCGGGACGGATGAAAAGCTGCCCGGGCATGTCAGGCCGAGGAGCTGGCTCACCTGACATACCCGGGCGGCATCCGAGGACCCACTGCCAAGTAGAAATCCAACGGAGCATGGATCATAGCGCGGCGATTGGCGTTCGACCATGTCCAAAAGGCACATTTTTATAAATGCCTTGCGAAACAGTTGGATATGCGAATTACCTCAGCTGGATTTTAGCAAATTGTTAACGATTTTCAGGGCCGACATCGCCTGTCCGGCTTTGTTGTGCCCCGAAAACGCGCGGCGGTTCAGTGGCCGGGGCGGCGCAAGGCACTGTGGCGATAGCCGTACAGGAAGTAGATCAGAAGGCCGAACACGGTCCACACGACCATCAGCATCCAGTTGTACCAATTCATCTGTGCCAGCAGGAACAGACAGCTCAGGATGCCGAGTGTGCAGGTGAACGGTGCCCACGGCACGCGGAAGGAACGCGGCAACTCCGGGCGTGTGCGACGCAGGATCAACACGCCGCCGCATACCGCGCAGAAGGCGATCAGGGTGCCCATGGACACCAGATCACCGAGCACATCGAGCGGGAAGATCGCTGCCAGCACGGCAATGCCGATACCGGTGATGATGGTGTTGATGTGCGGGGTGCGGTGTTTCGGATGCACCTTGGCGAACACCGGCGGCAACATGCCGTCGCGGCCCATGATCATGAAGATGCGTGGCTGCGCGATGATCATCACCAGCACCACCGAGGACAGGCCGAGCAGGGCGCCTACTTCGACGATCACCCGCAGCCAGGCCAGTTGCGGATAGCTGGCGATGGCGGTGACCACCGGTTCGTCGGTGCCGAGCAACTTGTACGGCGTCAAGCCGGTCATCACGGCGGTCAT
>DASSXP010000385.1:0-13488 GCA_035703755.1 Rhodanobacteraceae bacterium
ACCCGATCCCATCCCGAACTCGGAAGTGAAACGCAGCCGCGCCGATGGTAGTGTGGCACTAGCTCATGCAAGAGTAGGTCACCGCCAGGGTCTTTATTCAAACGCCTCGCAGATTGATTCTGCGGGGCGTTTTCCATTGCGCAAACGATTCTCTGGCGGGAATGATGAGTACCCGCTCAGGCATTCTGACGCTGTGGAACAATTGGTTGCGCCGGGGCTTTTCATGTAATGCCTGCGGCTCAGCACCGCACGGATGCAGCCCAGGCGCTTGCGCTGGTATCGGACTTCCCCTAACCGCTGCAATCGCCGCAGCAGGTTGACGGCAGTTGACGCACCTGCTTGTGGGTAAAGTGTCCGCCAGCCTGATTCAGCAGGGCAACCATCTCGGGCAGCGCGATGGCGGCGGCAATGGCCAACTCGCCCGTCAATGCATTGACGTCGGATACCGCCGCCGGATCGATGTCCAGCAGCAATCGCTCGAGTTGTGACAGATCGAGGGGTTGCCCCGTGGTTGGGACGCGATATTCCACAAACGACCTCGCCAAGCACCCAGCGGCGGACTTGCGCTGAATGGATGGTGGCAGCGGTGAGTGGCTGCCAGCTTGATGTGCGTCAATTCCCGCGTCTGCGGCGGGAATTCGTTGGTTGGCAGTTGCCGTGCGCTCAGGCGGGCAGGGCGTAGCCGAACTGTTCGCGGAAGCTGGCCGCAAACTCAGCGTAATCAAAACGCTGGTTCTGGGTGCCAGGATGCTCGACCTTGAGTGCGCCCATCAAGGACGCCATCCGGCCGCAGGTTGGCAGGTCATAGTGGCGCATCAGGCCGTGGATGAGGCCTGCCCTGTACGCATCACCACAACCCGTGGGGTCGGTAATCTTGCGCTCGTGCGCCGGCGGCACATGCTGGGTTTCACCTTGGCTATGGATGACTGAACCGCGCGGACCCTGAGTGGTGATGTAGGCGCTGACCTTGCTGGCGATGGTTGCGGCATCCCAGCCGGTGCGCTCTTGCAGCAAGTTCGATTCGTAGTCGTTGACCACCACGTAGTTGGCCAACTCGATGAAGTGGCGAAATTCGTCGCCATTGAACAGCGGCATCGCCTGACCAGGATCGAAAATGAATGGAATGCCGAGCTCGGCAAACTCGTGGGCATTTTGCAGCATTGCGTCACGGCCATCAGGCGCGACAATGCCGAACGTGGCTCCCTTGACGTCGCGCACATGGTTCTCGTGGCTGTGCATCATCGCGCCGGGGTGAAAGGCGGTGATCTGGTTGTTGTCGAGATCCGTCGTCATGAACGCCTGTGCCGTGAAAGTGCCGGGCACTTCGCGTACCTGGTCCAGGCGGATGCCGTGCTGGCTGAACCAGGACCGGTACGGGGCAAAGTCCTCGCCGACGGTGGCCATGGGGATAGGGTCGTCACCGAGCAGCTTGAGGTTGTAGGCGATATTGCCGGCGCAACCGCCGAACTCGCGCCGCATGTCCGGCACCAGAAACGACACGTTGAGGATGTGGACCTTGTCCGGGAGGATGTGGTTCTTGAATTGATCCGGGAACACCATGATGGTGTCATAGGCCAAGGAGCCGCAAATCAGTGCCGACATGTGTGGTTTCCGTAACTAGGTCCGTTGCGCATCCGCGCGCGGTTGCGCGAACATGGGTCAAACCCGAATCCTACCGTGAAACCGCCTGATGGGCGACTGCTAGCCAATCGGCAGCTCCGCGGCGGATTGGAAATGTGGTCAAACAACGGGATTTTTACGGGGTTTTCGCTTGCGCCGCGTGGTAGGGCTGACTACACTGCCGGGTCATTTCCAAGCTGCGTGGCGGACGCGAAAAACACCATGTTCAAGAAGTTCCGTGGACTGTTTTCCAATGACCTGTCGATTGATCTCGGCACCGCCAATACACTGATTTATGTCCGTGGGCAGGGGATCGTCCTGAACGAACCGTCGGTGGTGGCGATCCGCCAGGATCGCGGTCCCGGCGGTCCGCGCACCGTGGCGGCGGTGGGTTCCGATGCCAAGCGCATGCTGGGGCGCACTCCGGGCAACATCGCCACCGTGCGGCCGATGAAGGATGGCGTTATCGCCGACTTCACCATGACCGAGGCGATGCTGCAGCACTTCATTCGACAGGTGCATCGTTCGCGCATGTTGCGGCCGAGTCCGCGGGTGCTGGTGTGCGTGCCGTGTGGATCCACGCAGGTCGAGCGGCGTGCCATTCGTGAATCGGCCGAGGGCGCTGGTGCCCGCGATGTGTTCATCATCGAGGAGCCGATGGCAGCGGCAATCGGCGCCGGCATTCCGGTTGGCGAGGCACGTGGATCGATGGTTCTGGACATCGGCGGTGGCACTTCCGAGGTGGCGGTGATCTCCTTGAACGGCGTGGTGTACTCGCAGTCGGTACGCATTGGCGGCGACCGCTTCGACGAGGCGATCATCAACTATGTGCGCCGCAATCACGGCACCTTGATCGGCGAGACCACCGCCGAACGGATCAAGCTGGAAATCGGTTGCGCGTTCCCGCAAAGCGATGTGCGCGAGATTGAAATTTCCGGCCGCAACCTCGCCGAGGGCGTGCCGCGAATGATCACGATCAATTCCAACGAAGTACTGGAAGCGCTGCACGAGCCACTGTCCGGGATCGTGGCGGCGGTGAAGTCCGCGCTCGAACAGACGCCGCCGGAGTTGTGTTCCGACGTCGCCGAGCGCGGCATCGTGTTGACCGGCGGCGGGGCACTGCTGCGTGACCTCGATCGGCTTATTTCCGAAGAAACCGGCCTGCATGTGCAGGTTGCCGATGATCCGCTTACCTGTGTTGCACGGGGCGGTGGCCAGGCGCTGGAGCTGGTCGATCAGCACGGCAGCGACTTCTTCTATCCAGAATGACGCTGAATGCTCTGCTCGGCGCCGCCTGCGTGTGTAGTTGAGGCGCAGGCATGGCACTGGCGCGTGAAGGTGGTTCGGCGGCCTTGTTTTCCGGCAACGCGGCGGGCACGCTGCGGCTGATTGGCTACCTCGCACTGGCCTGTGTGCTGATGGTGTCCGACCGACACCTCGGTTTGTTGGCACAGGCGCGGCACGCGGCGGCGGTGTTGATCGATCCGGTCTATGCGGCAGCTTCGCTGCCGACCCGGCTGTGGCGATCCGCCGCGGTGGCGCTGAGCGATCGCAATCGACTGGTCGATGAAAACGCACGCTTGCGCGAAGCGTTGTTGCTGGCCAATGCGCGACTCAACCGCATGCATACGCTGGTCGATCAGAATCAGCGTTTGCAACAGTTGCTGGATGTCCAGCACATGCTGGGTGTCAATGTGCAACTGGCGCATGTGTTGGGGGTGGATCTGGGTGCGTTCCGCAACCGCCTGGTGATCGACGCCGGGGATGAGGAAGGCGTGCATGTTGGCATGGTGGTGATCGATGCCCATGGCGTGATGGGACAGGTCACGGCGGTCTCCAGACACACGGCCACCGTCATGCTGGTCACGGACCCGAATCACGCCGTCCCCGTGGTGGATGAGCGCAGCGGCCTGCGCACCATCGCCTATGGCACCGGCAGTCAGGGGCTGCTGCGCCTCGATGCGGTACCGTTGACGGCGGATGTCCAGATTGGTGACCGCCTGCTGACCTCTGGCATCGGCGGTCGTTTCCCGGCCGGATTTCCACTGGGTAGCGTGACGTCGGTAGCGCCGGACCGCGATGGCGGTTTTGCTTTCGCCGAAGTGACGCCCGCGGCGGCGCTGGATCGCAGCGCCGAAGTGCTGCTGCTGCGCGACCTGCCGCCACCGGTGGGGCCACCTGCGCCGGCATCGGTGGTCGGGCCGCCCTCGGTCTTGCGGCCGGACGCCGCCACGGATGGAGCGGCGCGGCCATGAAACGATTGCCATGGGGGCAATTGTTGCCCGGGCTAAGCGTGGCCTTTGCCTTGTTGCTGATGTTGGCCGAGTGGCCGCCGTCGATTGCCGCTTTCAAACCCTACTGGCCGGCGCTGGTGCTGGTCTACTGGTTGTTGGAAAGCCCGGATCACTTTGGCCTTGGCAGTGCCTTCGTGATCGGCCTGGTGGCCGATCTCTTCACCGGCAGCCTGTTGGGGGAGCAGGCGCTGCGTCTGCTGGTGCTGGCCTTCATCGTGCTGCGCTTTCGCTCGCGTTTGCGCTTTTTCCCGATGTGGCAGCAAACCCTGGCGGTGCTGGCGCTGCTGTTCAATGATCGGATCTTGTTGCTGATGGTGCGCGGTTTCGCCGGCGACGCACTGCCACCACTGGCGTACTGGCTGGCACCGTTCAGCGGTGCCTTGCTGTGGCCTTTCGTGTTCCTGCTGCTGGATGGGCTGCGCGCCCGCGCCAGGGCGCACGACTGAGCCGCAGCGGAAATCGATACGGCATGGCCGCTCAGCGCACATGAGCAATCGACGCAAACGACGCTTGATCAAGGATGGGCGGCGCGAGATCGCCGGTTTCCGTTCGCGTTTGGTTGTCGGCGGGGTGTTGATCCTGCTGGCGCTGCTGGCGTTGTGGCTGCGTTTTTTCTGGCTGCAGGTGCTGCAACACGAGGAGTACACCACCCGCTCGCAACAGAACCGGGTGCATCTGCGGCACCTGCCGCCGGCGCGCGGGCTGATTTTCGATCGCAATGGCGTGCTGCTGGCCGAGAACGTCCCGGCATTTCGTCTGGAAGTGGTGCCGGAGCGGGTCAAGGACATGCCGGCGATGCTGGCCCGGCTGGCGCAAGTGGTGCCACTGTCCGATGACGACATCAGTGATTTTCTCAAGGCGTTGAAGCAGCACCGCAGCTTCCAAAGCGTGCCATTGCGGTTCTCGCTGAGCGAAACCGATATTGCCCGCTTCGCGGTGGAACGCTGGCGTTTTCCGGGTGTCGACGTGGTGCCGTACCTGACCCGCCGCTATCCATTCGGCCGCTATTTTGCGCATCTGGTCGGATATGTGGGGCGGATCGATGCCAATGATCTCGACGCACGCGATCGGGATCGTTACGCCGGCACCACGCACATCGGCAAGCTTGGCATCGAACGCTTTTACGAAGCCATGCTGCACGGTGAGCCGGGTTACGAGCTGGTCGAAGTCAACGCCGATCAACGACCACTGCGCGTACTGGAGCGCCACGCGCCGGTGCCCGGCACCGACATCTATCTCAGTATCGACGCGCGCATCCAGAAGGTGGCCATGGATGCGTTGGAGGACCTGGCGGGGGCGGTGGTGGCGATCGACCCACGCAATGGCCAGGTGCTGGCGATGGCCAGCAATCCGGGATTTGACCCGAACCTGTTCGTCAACGGCATCAGTCAGCTCGACTACTCGGCGCTGATGCACAATCCGGCCAAACCGTTCCTGGACCGTGCTCTGCGCGGCATCTACCCGCCCGGCTCCACCATGAAGCCCTTCATCGGCCTCGGCGGCCTGGAGCTCGGGTTGCGGCGCCCGGCGGACACGATCTACTCCAGCGGTGTGTACTATCTGCCGGGGGAGTCGCGCGGCTATCGGGATGATGATCGCGGTGGCAGCGGCTGGGTCGATCTGCGCGCGTCGATCGAGCATTCCGTCAATACCTACTTTTACGCGCTGGCGCATGACATGGGTATCGATCGTTTGAGTGCGTGGATGGCGCGCTTCGGTTTCGGCCAGCCGACCGGGATCGACTTGATCGGCGAAGGACGTGGCGTGTTGCCGTCGCGGGAGTGGAAACGCGCCAACTTCAACAAGCCGTGGTATCCCGGAGAAACCGTGATTGCCGGTATCGGTCAGGGTTTCTGGGCGGTCACCCCGCTGCAACTGGCGCACGCGCTGGCCACACTCGCCAATCGCGGTGTGGGCCATGTGCCGCGCTTGTTGCTGGCAACCCGTGCCGGTATCGACGCCAAGCCGGTGGCGGTGCCGCTGCAGACGGCGCCGCCGCCAGTGCCGGCCGAGGCGGAAAACTGGCAGACGGTCGAGCAAGGCATGTTAGGCGTGGTGTACGGCGACCGCGGCACGGCCCGCGGCCTTGGTGACGGCTTCCCCTACCAGATCGCCGGCAAGACCGGCACGGCCGAGCGCTATTCGCGCACCACCGATGCCTACGACAATCATGCGGATCTTGAGGCGCTGGCCAAGCGCCACCGCGCCTTGTTCGTGGCCTTCACCCCGGCCAGCGCGCCGCGTATTGCCGTCGCGGTGGTGATCGACGAAGGCGCCTGGGGTGGCAAGACGGCGGCACCCATTGCGCGCAAAGTGCTGGACGCCTGGCTGGCAACGCAGCCAGCGGTCGCCGCAAGCACGGCCGGAGCCACGCCATGATGGCCGTCATTCAAGCGCGCTTGCTGCGCTTTGTGAAGCGCATGCGCGAGCGCTCGCGGCTGGACCTGCCCTTGGTGCTGGCCTTGCTGCTGCTCGCCGCCATCGGTCTGACGGTGTTGTACAGCGCCGGCGACAAGAATGCCGCACTGGAGCTGGGCCAGGGCATCCGTCTCGGCATGGGTGCGGTGCTGCTGGTGCTGGCGTCACGCATGCCGCCTGCCTTGTGGCGCAGCTGGACGCCGGCGATTTACACCGCCAGCGTGCTCTTGCTGCTGGCGGTGGTGGTCATCGGTGAAGGGCGCGGTTCGACCCGTTGGCTGGATCTCGGCGTGATGCGCTTCCAGCCGTCAGAGATCCTCAAGCTCAGCGTGCCGATGATGGTGGCGTGGTACCTGCATCCGCGCCAGTTGCCACCGCGTTGGCGTGACATCGCGGTGGTTGCTCTGATTATCGCGGTGCCGGCGGGCCTGATTGCCGACCAGCCCGATCTCGGTACCGCGCTGCTGGTCACCGCGGCAGGGCTGTTTGCGCTGTTTCTGGCCGGGCTGTCGTGGTGGCGCATCGGGCTCATGCTTGGCGCGGTGTTGGCCGTGTTGCCGGTAGCGTGGCACTACCTGCACGACTATCAGCGCCAGCGCGTGATGATGCTGCTGGACCCGTCCGCCGACCCGCTTGGCAGTGGTTGGCACATCATCCAGTCCATGATCGCGGTGGGCTCGGGCGGCGTGTTTGGCAAGGGCTGGCACCACGGTACCCAATCGCGGCTGGAGTTCCTGCCCGAGCACACCACCGACTTCATCTTCGCCGTGCTGGCGGAGGAGTTCGGCCTGATCGGCGTGACGCTGCTGCTGCTGCTGTACGGCTTCATCATCGGCCGCAGCCTGTGGGTGGCACTGCAGGCGCGCGATACCTACTCGCGGCTGCTGGGTGGCTCGATTGCGATGAGCTTCTCGGTCTACGTGCTGGTCAACGGCGGCATGATCGCCGGCGTGCTGCCGGTGGTCGGGGTGCCGCTGCCGCTGGTCAGCTACGGCGGTACCTCCGCGGTGTCGCTGTTGACGGGGTTTGGCGTGCTGATGTCCGCCTATTCCCATCGCAAGCTGCTGCCGGGCTGACGCGCACGGCATGTTAGGCTAACGGCATGAAAACCCCTGACTTGTTCGTCGTTACTCGCTGGTTGTCGTGCCTGCTTCTGCTCGTTGGCGGCGTCGCCGCGGCGGGACAAACCCATCCCGGCGCGGCCAAATTTGCCCACGATGTGGCGGCGCGACATGGCCTGTCCGAGCAGCATGTGCTCGACATCCTGGGCCAGGCTGAGCGCCAGCAAAGCATCCTTGACGCGATTTCGCGCCCGGCGGAATCCAAACCGTGGAAAGACTATCGGCCGATCTTCCTCACCGCGGCGCGGATCGATGGCGGCGTTGCGTTCTTCGATGGCAACCGCGCCCTGCTGAAGCGGATTGCCGACAAGTACGGTGTCGATCCGGCCTATATCGTCGCCATCATCGGCGTTGAAACCAGCTATGGCGTCAACATCGGCAAGTATCGCGTGCTGGATGCGCTAGCCACGCTGGCGTTCTACTATCCGCCACGGCAAACGTTTTTCCGCGGCGAACTGGAAAAGCTGCTGACCTTGCCCGAGCACCAGCTGCCGATGCCGATCATCGACCTCAAAGGCTCCTACGCCGGTGCCATGGGTTGGGGCCAGTTCATGCCATCCAGCATTGCGGCCTATGCGCGCGATGAAGATGGCGACGGCCACATCAACCTGTACGACTCCCTGCCGGACATCATCGGCAGCGTTGCCAACTATCTATCCGAGCACGGGTGGAAGCGCGGTGCGCCGGTGGCGATTTCCGCACAGGTGGCGGTCAACGCCAAGCCGGTGGTGACCGAGAAAAGCAAACCCATCTACACCGTCGGGAAACTGGAGGCGCTCGGCTATGCGCCAACAGGCAGCGTCGCCGCCGCGACAGCGGCCACTTTGCTGCAGCTGGATGGCAGCCAGGGCCAGGAGAGCTGGCTGACCTTCGGCAACTTCCAGGTGATCACGCGCTATAACCGCAGCCCGTTGTACGCGATGGCGGTCACCCAACTGGCCAACGCAATTCGTGATGGCAGCCTTGAGGTGCCGGCGAAGAGCGCCGGCAATGCCCCGGCGCCTGCGGTGTCGGCCAGCGCACCACCATGAAATACGGGCGGCTGTGCCCACTGCTGGCGTTGTGGCTGGTGGCTTGCGCGCATCACCCGGCGCACCACGATGGCGTCACCGACGCGGCGCGGCGTGATGACACCAATGCGCCGCAGTCGCGGCGTTATGCGCAGAATCAGGATGGCAGCCCGGTGGCAGCCGACATCGAGCGTATCGACCGGCTGCCGATGCCCGAGCCCAAGTCCGAGCCCCGTTCACGTTATGGCAACAAGTCGCCCTATACCGTATTGGGGCACACTTACCGCGTGTTGCCGACTGCGCGTGGCTATCACGAGCGCGGCATCGCCTCATGGTACGGCACCAAGTTCCACGGCCATCTGACGTCGAGCTTCGAACCCTACGACATGTACCGCTTTACCGCCGCCCACAAGACCTTGCCGCTGCCAAGCTGGGCGCGGGTCACCAACCTTGACAACGGCAAGAGCGTGATCGTCCGCATCAATGACCGCGGGCCATTCCACGACAACCGTCTGATCGACCTGTCCTACGCCGCCGCCGTGCGGCTGGATATCTGGCGCCAGGGCACGGGACTGGTGGATGTCGAGGCGATCGACCCGGCTGCGGTCGGGGAACTGCCGCCGCCACCGGTGGTCGATGCAACACACGCCAAGGCACGGCTGTTTCTGCAAGTCGGTGCGTTTGCCGACGCCGACAACGCCGAGCGATTGGCTGCGCGCCTGCGTGCCATGCAAGTGGGCGCGGTCAAGGTGGTCCGGGTCGAGCTGGGTGGTCGGCCGCTGATGCGGGTGCGGCTGGGCCCGCTCGACAGCATCGATGCCGCCGATGCGCTCACTAACCGAATCCAGCAGCAAGGCCTGCCGCAAGCCCAGGCCGTCGTCGAATGAAAACCGAGAAAGGAAACCCGATGAAGTTGTTCTTCCGCGCGATGTCCGTTGCCACGCTGGCCCTGGTCGCCACGCTCGCTGTTGCGCAGAGCCCCACCCCGACACCGCAACCGGTGCCGGAGATCCCGTTGCCGACACCGGCCGCGCCCAGCATCGACGCCACCAGCTGGGTGCTGATGGATTACGCCAGCGGCAACATTCTGGCCTCGAAAGAGCCGGACAAACGCGTCGAGCCGGCCTCGATCACCAAGATCATGACCGACTACGTGGTGTCGGCGGAAATTGCCAACGGCAAGGTGCACCTGGACGACCCGGTGTTCATCAGCGAGAACGCCTGGCGCTCCGGTGGTGCCGGCACCGACGGGTCGACCAGCTTCCTCAAGGTCAACAGCAAGGTGCCGCTCAAGGATCTGCTGTACGGCATGATCATCCAGTCCGGCAACGACTCGGCCATCGCTCTGGCCGAGCATGTGGCCGGCTCCGAAGCCACTTTCGCGCAACTGATGAACGCGTACGCCAAGCGACTCGGCATGGCGGGCTCGCATTTCGCCAATGCGTCGGGCTATCCCGCTGACGATCACTACATGACCGCGCGCGATGTCGCGGTGCTGTCGCGGGCGTTGATCCACGACTTCCCGGACGACTACGCGATCTCGGCAATCAAGCAGTTTGAATGGAATGGCATCACCCAGCACAACCGCAACACACTGTTGTGGCGCGACCCGAGCGTGGATGGCATCAAGACCGGCCACACCAGTGCCGCCGGCTTCTGCCTTGCGGCGTCGGCCAAGCGCGGCGACCAGCGCATGATCGCCATCGTGATGGGCGCGCCCAGCGACAAGGCCCGCAGCGATGACGCCCAGGCACTGCTCAATTACGGATTCCGCTTCTTCGAGACGCACAAGGTCTATCAGGCCGGCAAGCCGCTGGCGACGCCGGCACTGTGGAAAGGCGAAACCGACACCCTGCCGGTGGGCGTGGCCGATGACGTGCTGGTAACGGTACCGCGCGGCCAATACGACAAGCTCAAGGCCAGCCTCGATCTGCCAGCGCAATTGATTGCGCCGTTCAAGAAAGGGCAGGCGGTCGGCCATCTGGTTATCAAGCTGGATGGCAAGACGCTGGTCGACAAACCACTGCTGGCACTCCAGGACGCCCCCGAAGGCGGCATTCTCTCACGCACCTGGGACAGCTTGCTGTTGTGGTGGCAAGGCGATGACGCGACAACGGCGAGCGAACCATGAGCACCGATGACGCTGAGCGCGGCTTCCAGTTTCCCGGTGATTTTGACATCACCGCGATGGGTGTCGCCGCCGAGGAGGCGGATCTCAAGGCGCGGGTGCCGCGGCTGCTGGAAACAGCCGGCTTGCGGGTGCTGCACGAATCCGTGCGCCACCGGCACTCCAAGCAAGGCGCTTACGTCGCGGTCACGGTGACCTTCCATTGTGAAGATCGCGCCGATTACGAACGCGCTCACGAGGTGCTGCGCGCCGACCAGCACGTGCGCTACACCTTGTGAGAACCGGGGTTCGGGAGCCGGGAGCCGGGATGGTCGAGCGTTCGTCAATCTCTGGTGCGCCGCTGATCGTGCGCCGTCTGGGGCGCCAGCCCTACCAACCGATCTGGCAGGCAATGAGCGCCTTCACCGACTGCCGCAGCGATGCCACCACCGATGAAGTGTGGGTGCTGGAACACGATCCGGTGTTCACCCTTGGTCAGGCGGGAAAACCCGAGCATGTGCTGGCGTCGGGTGACATCCCCGTCGTCCACTGTGATCGCGGTGGCCAGGTGACCTACCACGGGCCGGGCCAGATCGTCGCCTATCCCTTGCTGGATCTGCGTCGTCTTCGCATCGGCGTGCGCGAGTTTGTGACGCGCATCGAGCAGTCGATGATCGACACACTGGCCGAGTGGAGCATTGTTGCCGAACGCCGCGACGGCGCGCCCGGCGTGTACGTGGCGGGCGCCAAAATCGGCGCCCTTGGCGTGCGGGTTCGTCACGGCTGCACCTTTCACGGACTGGCCTTCAATGTGGCGATGGATCTGGAACCCTTCCGTCGTATCAATCCCTGTGGCTACCAGGGCCTGGCCGTGACCCAAGTAGCCGACCATGGCGGCCCCACCCAACTGACACAAGTCCAGGACCGCTTGCTCGAAGCATTTGCCAGCAACTTTGGGTACACGGTTGAACTCGATACGGCGGATGCCGCCGTGAGGGCAGCCGACGCGCCGGTCTAACTGCCGCTGCAATGCGCGCAGGGCAGCGCGCGGTCGGCGTGGCTGTCTGCCTCGGCGTGGTCGGTTTGCAGGGTGACGTGATCGATGCGGTAGCGTTGTTGCAGCATGTGAGCGACTTCGCGGCGCTTGTCGTGGCAGTCCTGGGCCTTGCTCACGAACAAATGCGCCGATAGCGCCGGCATGCCGGAGGTCACTTCCCACACGTGCAAGTCGGCGAGGCGGGTGACGCCACTGACGGCGAGGATTGATTCGCGGACCTCGGTCGGGTCGATGTCGCGGGGCGCGGCTTCCATGAATACGCGGCCAGCTTCGCGCACCAGCGCCAAGCCGGCGCGCAGCATTAGTGCGGCGACGACCAGCGAGGCGATGGCATCGGCCCGGTTCCAGCCGGTCAGCCACACCACGGCGCCGGCGATGGCGGTGGCGATGAAGGCGTAGAGATCGGTGAGAATGTGCTGAAAACTGCCTTCGATGTTGAGGCTGCGGCGATCCGCCTTGGCCATGACCCACACCAGCAGCAGGTTCACCAGCGCGCCCACGATGGCGGTGCCAAGCACCCACAAGCCCTGCACCGCGGGTGGATCGAGCAAGCGCTGGATCGCCTCGATGGTGAACCACAGCGCCAACAGCAACAAGGTAATGCCATTGGCCTGGGCGGAAAGTATCTCCACCCGGCGGTAGCCAAAGGTGTAGCGGCCTTGCGCCGGTCGCCGCGCCATCCGCATGGCGAACAAGGCCAGACCGATGGCGGCGGCGTCGCTCAACATGTGGCCGGCGTCCGAAATCAAGGCCAGCGACTGCGCCAGCACGCCGACCACCACTTCTGCCGCCATGAAGGCCAGCAGCAGCACCAGTGCCAGTGTCAAATAACGCCGGTCGGCGTTGGCGCTGGGGGCATGATGGTGCGCGTGGTGGTGGCCATGCGCATGCGGGTGGCCGGACTCGGTTTGGTCGTGGTGGTCGTGCATGGGCGTAGCGTGGCGGAAATCCGCTGCGGATGAAATTACATGGGCGCAGAGCGGAAGCGAGCCACTGCATTAGACCCGCCAACGTCACGCCAGCAATGTTACACTGTACCAGTCATCATTCGAGTGCCCCGATGAATCCGGCTGTCCTGTTTGCCTCGGCTTTGACCGGCTTTGGCGTGGCCTTCCTGCACGCGGCGATTCCGGTGCACTGGTTGCCCTTTGTGCTGGCGGGGCGCGTGCAGGGTTGGGCGCTGGCGCAGACGCTGGGCGTGACGATGCTGGCCGGTGTGTTGCATGTGCTGGCGACGGCGGTGCTGGGGGCACTGGCCGCCGCGCTCGGTGTGGGGTTGGGCCAGCATCTTGAGGGCCGTCTGGCGGTGCTGGTGGCCGGGGTGCTGGTGCTGTTTGCGTTGCACGCGTACTGGCGCCAATGGGGGCCGCGGCGGGCGCATGGCCACGGCCACGCAATCGTGGCTCCGCGCTCGCGCCGCAGTGATCGTGCGGTCACGGCGGGCCTGGTTGGCATGCTGTTGCTGTCGCCCTGTGAAGCCTTCATCCCGATCTACGTGACCGGGGTGCCCTACGGCTGGGGCGGCTTCGTGCTGTTGACTGCGGTGCTGGCGGTGGCCACGCTGGGCGCCATGGCCTTGTTTGTGTTGCTGGCATGGCGCGGGCTGGCCACGCCCGGCATGCACTGGCTGGAGCAGCACGAACCGGCCGTGTTCGGCACCGTATTGCTGTTGTTGGCCGCGCTGGTCTGGTTTGTGTTGTAAGCCGGGGTGGTGGAACTCCCGGCCCGGCGCCCGGTCTGACCCTGCAACGGGCTTGCGGCGCGCCGCATGCGGGGTGCCATAATGCCCACATGGCGCTGCAGCCAGCACTTTTCGAGGTTTTTGCATGAGTCGTTTCCTGATCGCGCTCGCTTTCGCGGC
>DASSXP010000032.1:0-17324 GCA_035703755.1 Rhodanobacteraceae bacterium
CCGGATGGCGGCGTTGTATCGGTGTCGATGGCGCGCGCCATCGACACCGATACAACGCCGCCATCCGGCATGGAACAGCGGCCACCGAGCCTGCAGCGGGCATGCTGCGGATGCGCTTGTTCCACACGGGTTTCACTGCTACGGTTCCAGGCGCCGCCCTTGGCGTTCACCTTGCATGATCCGCACGACACTGGATGTGCCGATCGAGCCACCGAAAGGGTGGCTCTGTCCATTTTCAGGGGAACCAAGCAAGATGAAGACACGCATATTGTGCGCGCAGAAACTGCGCGTGAAACCGATTGCCGCGGGCCTTGCGCTCGTGCTCGCGGCGAGTGTGGCCGGTTTTCCGGTCGATTCGCTGGCGGCTGGCGTGACGCCGGCGAGCAAATCCTGGCATGGCTGGCTGGCCGCGCATCCGGATGTCAAGGCGCGGGTGGACAATGCACGACAACACAGTCGCGCCAAGCGCCAGCAGCGGGCCCAGTTGCTGCGTTCCGGCTACACCGCCAGCAGCAACGCGGTGGCTGCGGTCCTGCCCGTCAGCAACTGCAACGACAACGGGGCCGGCAGTCTGCGCGATGTGATCGCGGGAGCGGCGACGGGCGACACCATCGACCTCACCGCGCTGACCTGCAGCACCATCACCTTGACCTCCGGCACCGTTTCGATCCCGCAGGATGACCTGACCATCACCGGGCCGGGCGCCGCCAACCTCACCTTGCACGGCAACGACACCGACACCGTGCTGTTTGCCACCGGTGCCGGCACCCTCACGGTGTCGGACGTGACAATCAGCCATGGCTACTACTACGCGGCGATCGGTGCCGGTGTCTGGAGCGCGAATGGCAATGTCGTGTTGAACAACACGGTGCTCAGCGACAATGCGACTGGTGGCGGCAGGTACTATCCGGCGGGTGGCGCGGCGGTGGCCACCGGTTACGGCGACATCACGCTCAGCAACTCGACCGTCAGCAACAATTCCAGCCAAGGCTACGTTGCCTATGGCGCGGTGGCGGCGATGGCGGGCAACGTCACGGTGGTCGGTTCGACCATCAGTGGCAACCAGAGCAACCCCGCCGGTACGGGCTATTTTGGCGTTGGTGGCGGCATCTACAGCAATGGCACCACCACGACCGTCGATTCGACCATTGCCCAGAACAGCGCCACGGGCACGTACGGTTCCTGGGGCGGCGGTATCAACGCCATCGGCAGCGCCTCGATCAGCGGCAGCGCCGTGTCGGGCAACTCGGTCGGCAGCAACGGCGGTGGTGTCTATACCCAGAACCTCATGCTGATCAACTCGACCGTCAGCGGCAACCAGTCCAACGCCTATGGTGCGGGCGTGGGCAATTACGGCGGCACCGCCGCGATCTACAACGCCACCCTCAGCGCCAACACGGCCGGAGTGGATGGCGGCGGCATCGACTCCTCCGGCGGCTCCGCGTTCACTGTCGTCAGCAGCATCCTGTTCGGCAACACGGCGCCCACCGATGCGGACGTGTTTCTGTATTTCGCCGGCGGTAGCGGCAGCATGACGGGCAGCAACAATGTCATCGGCTCCACCAGCGCGGTGACGCCCGCCGGCACGCTCACGACGGACCCCTTGCTGGGGCCGTTGCAGAACAACGGCGGCCCCACCGCGACCCACGCGCCCGGCGCGGGCAGCCCGGCCATTGATGCGGGCGCCAACCCGTTGGCATTGGGCACCGATCAGCGTGGCACGGGTTTCCCCCGCGTCGCCGCTGCGGCGGCTGACATCGGGGCGGTCGAGGTGCAGCCGGCGGTGGTGCTGGCGCCGGCCATTCCGGTGCCGGCCAGTGCCAACTGGGCACTGGCCCTGCTGGGCGCCTTGATGGGCTTTGCCGGCTGGTTGGGGTTCAGGCGACGACCAACGGCGGGCTGAAAAGCGGCTTGTATCACCCAAGCCGGGCCTGCCACAGCAGGCCCGGCTTTTTCTTGTCCGCGATTTGGGCTGTGGCAGGTTTGGCGGCTGGAAGGCATTGCCTGTGGTGGACGTGAAAGCGTGCTGTAGCGAACGGTGGCGATAGAAAAACTCCAATCATTCAAAGACCTTGGCAACATTGCTAAGAAACTGCTGGAATGTGGCCGATCTTGTTGATCTGGCTGAATTTTTTCCTTGACAGTCGCAAATCCTGAGACTATCGTGGCAAACCGTGTAGTTTCGTGGGAAAACGTGGCAGGCGTCGCGATGTTCCAAGGTGAAACCGCCATCTCTGTTGACGACAAGGGTCGTCTGGCGATTCCGACCGCGTATCGGGATCTGGTTGCGCGTGTCTGCGGCAATCGACTGGTGGCGACCTACAACCCGTTCGAGTCCGGTTGCCTGTGGCTGTTTCCGCAGGCCGAGTGGGAGCGGGTGCGCGACGAGGTCAATGCCTTGCCGTCGGTGAAAGCGGTGCACCGCAATCTGCAAATGAAGCTGGTTGGTGCGGCCACGCCGCTGGAACCCGATGGCAGTGGCCGAGTGTTGTTGCCGGCCAGTCAGCGCACGGCGGCAGGCATCGAGAAACGGGCGGTACTGCTTGGCATGGGCAACAAGTTCGAGCTGTGGAGCGAACAGGCGCACCTGGCCAAGATCAGGCAAACCATCGGTGAGGACGAGGTCAGCGACGAAATGACGGCACTGCGGCTCTGACGCAGAGGCAACAAGAGGATGGATGGATTGATGGCGATGGCGCGGGACAAGCTGGAGCACATCCCGGTCATGCGGGCGGAAGCCGTGGCCGCGCTGGCCGTGCGCGCCGATGGCCGCTATCTCGACGCCACCTTCGGGCGCGGTGGTCATGCGGCATCGATCCTGGCGGCGCTCGGGCCGGCGGGGCGCCTGTTGCTGCTGGACCGGGACCCGGAAGCGATCCGCGTGGCCCAGGCGCGCTATGCCGACGAGCCCCGTGTGGCGATTCGGCACGCCAGTTTCGCCGACCTCGATCAATGGGACGAAACCGCCACGCTGGATGGCGCCTTGTTCGATTTTGGCGTTTCCTCACCGCAGCTGGATGACCCGGCGCGCGGTTTCAGCTTCATGGCCGATGCGCCGCTCGACATGCGCATGGACCCGAGCTCGGGCGAAAGCGTATCGGACTATCTGGCTCACGCCGACGAGCGCGAGATCGCCGACGTCCTGTGGCGTTACGGCGAGGAGCGCATGAGCCGCCGCATCGCGCATGCCATTGTGGTGCGGCGGACCGAGGCGCCGCTCACGCGCACCGGCGAGTTGGCGGCGCTGATCGAGCGCGCCATCGGTCGCCGCGAGCCGGGCAAGCACCCGGCCACCCGCAGCTTCCAGGCGCTGCGCATCAAGGTCAACGGCGAGCTGGAAGCCATCGAGGCAGGTCTGGCCGCCGTATTGCCGCGGCTCCAAACCGGTGCGCGACTGGCCGCGATCAGTTTTCACTCGCTGGAAGATCGCCTGGTCAAGCGCTTCATCCGCGACCATGCCGGCATCGAAGTCGGAGACCGGCGGCGGCCGCCGTTGCCGGGCGCCCGCCCGGCGGCCGTGCTGCGGGCGGTAGGCAAGGCGATTTTTCCGTCGGAGGAAGAGCTCAAAGCCAACCCGCGCGCCCGTTCGGCGGTGCTGCGCGTGGCGGAGAAATTGCCATGAAGTCGTGGCTGTTGTGGCTCGACGCGTTGCTGCTGTTGGCGGTGCTGGCCAGTGCGATCGCGGTGGTGTGGGCGCGCCACGAGAGCCGCGTGCTGTTCGTCAAATTGACCCATTTGCAGAACCAGCGCGACGGTCTCAACGTCGAGTTCGGGCGGCTGGAACTCGAACAGGCGACCTGGGCCGAGCCCGGCCGCATCGAGCAGGTGGCGCGCGGCAAGCTCGGCATGATCGATCCGCCACCCAATGCCATCGGGTTGATTCGCCGATGACCGCGCCGATCCGCCCGCCACTCACCCCGCAGGTACGGCGCCCGCCGTTGCCGAACGCGCGCGTGCGGCTGTACACCGTGGCGGTATTGCTTGGCCTGGTGGTGGTGGTGCTGGCCGCCCGTGCGGTGGATTTGCAGGTACTGCGCAAGGGCTTTTTGCAGCAGCAGGGCGACGCGCGCGCCTTGCGCACGATCCAGATCAACGTCTCGCGCGGCACCATTTTCGACCGCAACGGCGAGCCGCTGGCGGTGTCAACGCCGGTCGAGTCGATCTGGGCCAATCCCGGTGAGCTGCTGCAACACACCGACCGCGTGCCGGCGCTGGCAGCGGCACTCGGGGCCGATGCCGATGAGCTGATCGAGCGGCTGCAAGCGCGCCGCGCCCGCGAGTTTGCCTATCTGGAGCGACAGCTGAGCCCGGCGCAGGCCGCCAAGGTGATGGCGCTCGACATTCCCGGCGTCAATCAGCAGCGTGAATACAAGCGCTTCTATCCATCCGGCGAGGTGATGGCGCATGTGCTCGGTTTCACCAATATCGACGACAAGGGCCAGGAAGGCTTGGAACTTGCCTTCAACGACTGGCTGACCGGCACGCCCGGTGCCAAGCGGGTGCTCAAGGACGCGCGCGGTCATGTGGTCGAAAACGTCGACCTGGTGACCGAGCCCAAGCCCGGTCAGGATCTCACCATCAGCATCGATCGCCGCATTCAGTACCTTGCCTACCGCGAATTGAAGTCCGCAGTGATCGACCATGGCGCGCGCGGCGGCAGCATCGTGGTGATGGATGTCCGCAGTGGCGAGATCCTCGCCATGGTCAATCAGCCGTCCTACAACCCCAACGCAATCGACGGCAGCCGTGCCGCGCAGCGCCGCAATCGTGCCCTCACTGATCTGGTGGAGCCCGGTTCGGTGATGAAGCCGTTCACCATTGCGGCCGCGCTGGAGAGTGGCAAGTGGACGCCGACTTCGCCGGTCGACACCAACCCCGGCTGGCTGCCGCTGTCGGGCTACGTGATCCACGACGTGCACAACCACGGTCTGCTCGACGTTACCGGTGTCATCACCAAGTCCAGCAATGTCGGTGCGGCGAAGATTTCGATGACGCTCGACAACCAGCACATGTACGACGTTCTGCGGCGCTTCGGCTTTGGTGCGCGCAGCGGCTCCGGGTTCACCGGCGAGGCGGCTGGCGTGCTGCCGACGCCGAACGAATGGACCCCGTTGCGCAAGGCGACCATTTCCTACGGCTACGGCCTCAGCGTGACGCCGCTGCAACTGGCGCGGGCCTACGCGGCGCTGGGCGATGCCGGGGTGCTGCACACGCCCACTTTCGTCAAGGATGGCAAGACCGAAACCGATGCCGTCATCGACCCGGCCATCGCCCGCGAAGTGCTGGACATGATGGAAACCGTGGTCAGCCCCGAGGGCACCGCGCTCAAGGCGGCGGTGGCCAACTACACCGTGGCCGGCAAGACCGGCACCTCGCACATCGCCGCCGATGGCGGCTACTCGGACCGCTACGTCAGCACCTTTGTCGGCATCGCGCCGGCCACCCAGCCGCGGCTGGTGGCGGTGGTGGTGGTGGACGACCCGGCTGGCCGCACCTACTACGGCGGTCTGGTGGCCGCGCCCTTGTTCAGTCGCGTGATGTCGGGTGCCCTGCGCCTGCTGGATGTCGCGCCCGACAATGTGCGCCACTGGTACAGCGGCGGGCCGGACGCGGGTCATCCGATCGGCGCCAACAGCCCGGCGCCGGACTACGCGCCGGGGCAGGCGAATTACGAGGAGGGTGGCGCGCAATGACCGCGAGCATGCCGCTTTCCACCTTGCTCGATGGCATCGTCGACGTGGCTGATCTGGGCGCCATCGAGGTGTCGGGCCTGACCCTGGACTCGCGTCAGGTGCGGACCGGCGATGCCTTTGTCGCCTTGCAAGGCATCCATCACCACGGGATCGAGTTCGCGCCGCAGGCGGCGGCGCGCGGCGCGGCGGTGATTCTGGCCGAGGCACCACTGCCGACCGCCAGCCGCGCGCCCACTGCCGCACCGGTGCTGGCGGTGCCGGCGCTGTCGCAATGCCTGAGCGAGATTGCCGCGCGTCACTACGGTCAGCCCGGACAGGCGCTGCACCTGATCGGCGTCACCGGCACCAACGGCAAGACCTCGATCGTGCAGTTGCTGGCGCAGGCGCTGGAAGCGCTGGGCCGGCCGAGTGCCAGCATCGGTACGCTCGGGGCCGGCCGGGTCGGCGCCTTGACCGCAGGCGAACGCACCACCCCCGATGCGATTTCGGTGCAGGCCACCTTGGCACAATTGCGGGCCGCGGGTGCCGAGTACGTGGCGATGGAAGTGTCCTCGCACGCGTTGGTGCAGGGGCGGGTCGAAGCGGTGCCGTTCGAGCTTGCGGTGTTCACCAATCTGACCCGTGATCATCTGGACTACCACGGCAGCATGCAGGCCTACGGCGCCGCCAAGGCCCGTCTATTCGCGTGGCCCGGTCTGCGTCAGGCCGTCATCAATGTCGACGACGCGTTCGGCCGTGAGCTGCTGGCCGGTTTGCCGGGCACCGTGCAGGGTTTGAGTTACGGGGTCGAATCGAGCGCCGCCGCGATCAACGCGCGTGCCATCGTCAGCCACGATGACGGCATCGACTTCGAGCTGCATACGCCGTGGGGCGTCGCCGCCATCCAGTCCCGTCTGCTCGGCTACTTCAACGTGTCCAACCTGCTGGCGGTGTGCGGCGCGTTGGGTGCGCTCGGCGTCGAGTTCGATGCCATCGTTGCGGCCTTGGCCGCGTTGGAGCCGGTGGCCGGCCGCATGAACCGCGTCGGCGGCGGTGAGTTGCCGCTGCTGGTGGTGGACTACGCGCACACCCCCGATGCGCTGGAAAAAGCCCTGATGACGCTGCGGCCGCATACCCGTGGCCGGCTGTTGTGCGTGTTCGGCGCCGGTGGCGACCGCGATCGCGGCAAACGGCCATTGATGGGCCAGGTGGTGGAACGGCTCGCCGATCTTGCCATCGTTACCGACGACAACCCGCGCAGTGAGAATGGCGATGCGATCGTGGCCGAGATACTGGCCGGCGTGGCCCACCCCGAGCGCATGCGGGTCGAACGCGACCGCGCCCGGGCAATTCGTCAGGCAGCGGCGATGGCCGTGGCCGGCGACAGCGTGTTGATCGCGGGCAAAGGCCATGAGCGTTATCAGGAGATCGCCGGCGAACAGCATCCGTTCGACGATCTGGCCGAAGCCCGCCATGCTCTGCGGGAGCGCGCCGCATGTTGAATCTGTCGCTGGCCGAAATCGCTCTGTGGACCCACGGCACGCTTGCCGGCGCAGCGGATGTTGCCGTGCACGGTGTGGCCATCGACAGCCGCCGCGTGGTTGCCGGTGATCTGTTCGTGGCGCTTGCTGGCGAGCACGTCGATGGCCACGATTTTCTGGCCGCCGCCGCCGCGCGGGGCGCCGCCGCGGCCCTGGTCACGCGTGCCGTGGCGAGTGAGTTGCCCTGTGTGCGGGTGGCCGATTCGGTGCTTGCGCTCGGCGATCTCGCCAGCGCGGTGCGCGCCGGGCAACGCGCGCAGGTGGTTGGCATCACCGGTTCCAACGGCAAGACCACGGTCAAGACGCTGACCGCTGCGGTGCTGGCGCAGCAGGGCGCAACCCACCTCAACCAGGGCAACTACAACAACGAAATCGGCGTGCCGTTGACCGTGCTGGCAATGCCGGACACGGCCGCCTACGCGGTGATCGAGATGGGCGCGGGCAAGCCCGGCGATATCGACTACCTCGCTGCCATCGCGCGGCCACAAATCGGCCTCGTCAACAACATTGCTCCGGCGCATCTTGAGCGCATGGGCAACCTCGACACCATCGCCGAAACCAAGGGCGCGCTGTATCAAGCCTTGCCGGCCGACGGCGTGGCGGTGATCAACGCCGACGACGCCTACGCCGGCTACTTCGCCAACCTCGCCGGCAACCGTCGCGTGCTGCGCTTCGGCCTGACGGCCGCTGCCGACGTTCAGGCGCAGCACATCCAGCTTGAAGCCACCGCCAGCCGTTTCGAGCTGGTGACGCCGCTTGGCGCGTGCGCAGTCCACTTGCCACTGGGCGGTCGCCACAACGTCGCCAATGCGCTCGCCGCCGCGGCCGTTGGGGTCGCGCTGGCGCTGCCGGTCGAGGCCATCCGGGCGGGTCTCGCGGCGGTCAGCGCGGTGCCGGGGCGCTTGCAGGCACGCTCGATGACGGGCGGCTGGACCCTGATCGACGACAGCTACAACGCCAATCCCGGTTCGCTCAAGGCGGCCGTGGACACGTTGGCGCTGACCACGGGCGAACGCTGGCTGGTGCTGGGTGACATGGCCGAGCTCGGCCCCGGCGCGGGCGACTTGCACGCCGATATCGGCGCCTACGCGAAAGCCGCAGGCATCGAGCGGCTGTGGACGATGGGTCGGCTGAGCGCACGCGCGAGCGACGCATTCGGCGCCAACGCGGCGCACTTCGACACCCATGTCGCGCTGGCCGAAGCGCTGGGCAAAGCCTTGCATGGCGGCGTGACCTGTCTGGTGAAAGGCTCACGTTCGTCGGCGATGGAGCGGGTCATCCAGGCCTTGCCCGGCGCGACCAAGGGGGATACGCATGCTGCTTGAACTGGCACGTTGGCTGGAGGCCCACATCAGTGGCTTTCACCTGTTCGAATACATCACCTTCCGCGCCATCATGAGCGCGCTGACGGCACTGGCGGTGTCGCTGCTGGTGGGGCCGGCGCTGATCCGCAAGTTGACCGCGCTGAAAGCCGGTCAGGTGGTGCGCTCCGACGGCCCGCAGTCTCATCTCAGCAAAGCCGGCACGCCGACCATGGGTGGGGTGTTGATACTGCTGGCGGTTGCGGTGGCGACGCTGCTGTGGGCCAACCTGCACAATCGCTTCGTGTGGGTGGTGCTGGCGGTGACGCTCAGTTTCGGCTGCATCGGTTTTTACGACGACTACCGCAAGCTGGTGTTGAAGGACAGCCGCGGGCTGGCCTCGCGCTGGAAGTATTTCTGGCAATCGGTCTTCGGGCTGGCGGCGGCGCTGGTGCTGTATTTCACCGCGCATGTGCCGGCGGAGACCGCCCTCTACCTGCCCTTGTTCAAGACCGTGGCGCTACCGCTCGGCGGGCTGTTCGTGCTGATCGGCTATTTCATCATCGTCGGCTTCTCCAACGCGGTGAATCTGACCGACGGGCTGGACGGTCTGGCGATCATGCCGGCGGTGCTGGTGGCGGGTGCGTTGGGTGTGTTCGCCTATTTGTCCGGCAATGCGGTGTTCTCGGCCTATCTCGGTATTCCGGCCATTCCCGGGGCCGGCGAACTCGCCATCTTCACCGGCGCCATCGCCGGCGCCGGTCTCGGCTTTCTGTGGTTCAACACCTACCCGGCGCAGGTGTTCATGGGCGACATCGGCGCGCTGTCGATCGGCGCCGCGCTCGGCTGCGTGGCGGTGATCGTGCGGCAGGAAATCGTGCTGTTGGTGATGGGTGGTGTGTTCGTGATCGAAACCGCCTCGGTGATGCTGCAAGTGGCGAGCTTCAAGCTCACCGGCAAGCGCATTTTCCGGATGGCGCCGGTGCATCACCATTTCGAGCTCAAGGGCTGGCCCGAACCGCGGGTGATCGTGCGCTTCTGGATCATCTCGGTGGTGCTGGTACTGGTCGGGCTGGCAACCCTGAAGGTGCGTTGATGAATGCAGCGACCCGCCAAGCGGTGCTCGACTGGCGCGACGGCGTCCAGGCCAGCCGCCGTGATGGCCCGCAGGGCCGCTACGATCCGTGGTTGCTGCTGGCGGCGCTGGCGCTGGCCTGTTTCGGCATCGTGATGGTGGCGTCGAGCTCGATTGCGGTCGCCGATGGCCAGCACATCGGCGAGTTTTACTATTTGCGCAAGCACATCCTGTTTCTCGGTGCCGGCCTGGTCGCGGCGGGACTGGCGCTGCGTATCGAGCTGCATTGGCTCGAAAAGTATTCCATGCTGCTGCTGGTCGCCTGCCTGCTGCTGATGCTGCTGGTGTTCGTGCCGGGTATCGGCATGCGCATCAATGGCGCGCGGCGCTGGCTCAATTTCGGCGTGATCGGTTTCCAGCCGGTCGAGGCGCTGAAGCTGATCCTGATCGTCTACCTCGCCAGTTACATGGCGCGCCACCGCGACAGCGTGGAAAGCGAGTTTCGCGGCATGTTCAAGCCGCTCATCATCGCCGGCGCCTCGGCGGCAGTGCTGCTGGCGCAGCCGGACTTCGGCTCCGCGGCGCTGATCCTGGCGCTGACGGTGGCGATGGTGTGGCTGGGCGGTGCGCGCTTTCGCCATCTGGCGGTGCTGGCGGTGTTCCTGCTGCCGCTGGCCGGCTGGCTGGCCTTCAGCCAGGACTATCGCATCAAGCGGCTGACGTCATTCATGGATCCGTGGGCCGATCCGTTCGATGACGGATTCCAGCTGACCCAGGCGCTGATCGCGATTGGTCGCGGCGAATGGTTTGGTGTCGGTCTGGGCGCCAGCGTGCAGAAACTGTTCTACCTGCCCGAGGCGCACACCGACTTCATCCTGGCCGTGATTGCCGAGGAACTGGGCCTGGTGGGGGTGCTGGCAGTGCTGGGCCTGTACACGCTGCTGGTTGGTCGTGGCCTGTGGCTGGGTTTGCAAGGCGTGCTGCTCGGGCAGCGCTTTGCCGGCCATGTCGCGTTTGGCATTTCGGTCTGCATTGGTTTGCAGGCGGCGGTGTCGGTCGGCGTCAATCTGGGCGTGCTGCCGACCAAGGGGCTGACCCTGCCCTTGATCAGCTCCGGTGGTTCCAGCGTGCTGATGACCTGCGCCATGATCGGTGTGTTGTTGCGCGCCAGTTTCGAGATCGCCCGCGCCAGCGATGCCCGCTACATGGCGACACGCACAGCGCCACACGCGCAAGCAACGGAGGAGGGCGCATGAGCATGCGTCGATCTTCGTCAGCAGCGCCGGTGCTGATCATGGCCGGTGGCACCGGCGGACACATCTTCCCGGGCCTCGCGGTGGCCGATGCGCTCGCCGCTGACGGTGTGCCGGTGGTCTGGCTGGGCGCCGCCGGTGGGCTGGAAACGCGGCTGGTGCCGGCGCACGGCATTGCGCTGGAGACGGTGAGCATTGGCGGTGTGCGTGGCAAATCCTGGGCCACCCGCCTGGCCTCGCCGTGGCGCCTCGCCAAGGCGGTGCTGGCAGCGCTGGCGGTGTTGCGACGAGTGCAGCCGCGCAGCGTGCTGTCGCTGGGCGGTTACGCGGCCGGCCCCGGTGGGCTGGCGGCCTGGCTCAGTCGGCGCCCGCTGCTGGTGCAGGAGCAGAACCGGATTCCTGGCGTCACCAATCGCATGCTGGCGCGATTGGCGCGGTGCGTGCTCGCCGGTTTTGCCGACGCCTTCCCGGCGACGACACGCGCCGAGTGGGTGGGCAACCCGGTGCGCGCCGAGATCGCCGGCCTGCCATCGCCCGCTGAGCGGCTGGCAGGCCGCACGGGCCGCGCGCGACTGTTGATCCTGGGCGGCAGCCTGGGCGCGCGCGCGCTGAATCAATGCGTGCCTGCGGCACTGGCGCAGATCGACGCCGCCAAGCGCCCCGAGGTCTGGCATCAATGCGGCGCACGCGGGCTGGACGAAGCGCGCGCCGCGTACGCGAGCGCCGGCGTTGTGGCCCGCGTCGAGGACTTCATCGACGACATGGCGGCGGCGTATGCCTGGGCGGACCTTGCGGTGTGCCGGGCGGGCGCCCTGACCGTGGCGGAACTCGCTGCCGCCGGTCTGGGCGCCGTGCTGGTGCCGTATCCGCACGCGGTCGACGATCACCAAACCCGCAATGCCGAAGCGCTGGCATCGGTGGGCGCCGCACGCATCCAGCCGGAGCGCGAACTGGATGATGCACGGCTCGCCGACACATTGACCGCATTGTGCGGGGATCGTCCCCGCTTGCTGGCGATGGCGACCGCCGCGCGGACGCTGGCGCGTCCCGACGCCGCCGCGATCATCGCCCAACGTTGCCTGGAGGTGGCCGCATGAGCCCACTCAAGCGCCTGGCCCCGCACCACGACATCATGAGCGCGTTTCGGCGCGTCCACTTCATCGGTATCGGCGGCGTCGGCATGAGCGGCATCGCCGAGGTTCTGCACACCCTGGGCTACGACGTGTCGGGCTCGGATCGTGCCACCTCGCCGACCACCGAGCGGCTGGCCCGGCTCGGTATCGACATCCACATCGGCCATGCCGCCGCCAACGTGCAAGGCGCCAACGTGGTGGTGACTTCCAGCGCGATCCCGGCCGACAACCCGGAGCTGGTGGCCGCCATCGAACAGCGCATTCCGCGCGTGCCGCGTGCGGAAATGCTGGGCGAGCTGATGCGCTTTCGCCGTGGCATCGCCATCGCCGGTACCCACGGCAAGACCACCACCACCAGCCTGACCGCCAGCGTGCTGGCCGAAGCGGGGCTCGATCCGACTTTCGTGATCGGCGGGCAATTGACCTCGGCCGGTGCCAATGCGCGGCTCGGCAGCGGCGAGTATCTGGTGGCCGAAGCGGATGAGTCGGATGGTTCGTTCCTGATGCTGTCGCCGGTGCTGGCGGTCATCACCAACATCGACGCCGACCATCTGGAGAATTACGGCGGCGACTTCGCGCGCGTCAAGCAGGCCTTCTCCGACTTCCTGCACCGGCTGCCGTTCTATGGCATCGGCGTGCTGTGCCTCGATGATCCCGAAGTGGCGCGACAGGCGCCGGCGGCCAGCCGCAATCTTGTCACCTACGGCATCGACAACGGCGACGCCGACGTGCGCGCCGGCAATCTGCGCCAGCAAGGGTTCGAGATGCTTTTCGACCTGCATTTGCCGCAGCAGCCGGTGTTGCCGGTGCGGCTCAATCTGCCGGGCCGACACAACGTGTTGAATGCCCTGGCCGCCGCTGCGGTGGGCTGGCAGCTTGGCGTCGAGCCGGCCACCATCGGCCGGGCGTTGGCCGGTTTCGAGGGTGTGGGGCGGCGCTTCCATCGACGCGGCGAACTGGCGCTTGATGCCGGCAGCGTGCTGCTGGTTGACGATTATGGTCATCATCCGCGGGAACTCGCTGCGGTGCTCGACGCCGCACGCGGCGGCTGGCCCGAGCGGCGCCTGGTGGTGGCGTTTCAGCCGCACCGCTACAGCCGCACCCGCGACCTGCTCGACGATTTCGCCAATGTGCTGGCGGACAGCGATGTGCTGGTGCTGACCGACGTCTATCCGGCCGGCGAAAAGCCCATCGCGGGTGCCGACGGCCACGCCCTGGCGCGTGCGGTACGCGCGCGTGGCAAGGTCGATCCGGTGCTGATCGGTCATCCGCGCGACCTCAAGACCACCTTGCCCGCGCTGCTGCGTGACGGCGACCTGCTGTTGCTGCTGGGGGCTGGCGACATCGGCGCCGCAGCGGTCGAGCTGGCTGCGCGCGGGCATCTGAAATCCAGCGGAGGCGCCTGATGCCGACTGTTCTGAACCCTGAATCCCGTGGCACCAATCCTGGCGCCTTCGGCCGCGTTGCCGTGGTCATGGGCGGCAGTTCGGCCGAGCGCGAAGTGTCGCTGGATTCGGGCCGCAATGTGCTGGCGGCGCTGCTTGCGCGCGGCGTTGACGCGCATGCGATCGACGGCATTCCGGCCTTGCTGGATGCCTTGCGCGCGGGCCACTTTGCGCGCGTCTTCAACATCCTTCACGGCCAGCATGGCGGCGGCGAGGATGGCGTGCTGCAAGGCGCGCTGGAATCGCTCAAGGTGCCTTATACCGGCTCCGGCGTGCTGGGCTCGGCGCTGTCGATGGACAAGGTGCGCTCCAAGCGGGTGTGGCTGTCGCTGGGTCTGCCGACGCCGCGCTTCGAGGCGTTGCCGGCCGGGGCGGATGGCGCGACGGTGCACGCTGCTGCAGCACGGATCGGCTTCCCGCTGATCGTCAAGCCGTCTTGTGAAGGCTCCAGTGTCGGCGTGACGCGGGTGTTCGGCGCAACCGATCTCGATGCCGCAGTCGAACTCGCGGCAGGCTACCCCGGTGGTCTGTTGATGGAGAGCCTGATCGAAGGCGACGAGCTGACCGTGTCCATTCTCGGGCGTCAGGTGTTGCCGTCGATCCACATCGTGCCGAAGGGCGCGTTCTACGATTACAACGCCAAGTACGTGGCCGAAGATACGCAATATCGCTGCCCCGGATTGCAGGGGCGTGCCGAGGCGGAGTTGGCGGGGCTGGCGCTGGCGGCGTTCGACGCGCTGGCCTGCTCGGGCTGGGGCCGCGTCGACGTGATGCGCGACCGTGCCGGCGGCAACTGGTTGCTGGAAGTCAACACCGCCCCCGGCATGACCTCGCATTCGCTGGTGCCCAAGGCCGCCGCTGCCGCCGGCATCGACTATGAGTCGCTGTGCTGGCGCATTCTCGAAACCAGCCTCGATCGGCACGCCGTGGTGCCGGGTGGTGGCCCGTGAGTCGGGCGGTCGCCATGCGCGGGCTGGGTTGGAGCGTGGCCATTGTGCTGCTGTTGCTGCCCGTGGTCGCGCTGCTCGAAGGCTGGGTGGCGAAAAGCAGCTGGCCGGTGCGTTCCCTGCGCGTGGATGCGCCCTTCACCCGCGTCAGCGCGGAGCAGATTCGCGCGGTGGTGACGCCGCTGCTGAAGGACGGTTTCTTCGCGGTAAACCTTGGTGAACTGCGCCGTCGGGTGGCCGCACTGCCGTGGGTGGCCAAGGTCGAGGTGCGCAAGCGCTGGCCCGACCAGCTCGACGTGCGCGTGACCGAGCAGCGGGCGTTCGCGCGCTGGAACGGTACCGCCCTGATCAATGGCGAAGGGCAACGCTTCGTGGTGCCGGCGATCGACGCGCTTGCGGGCCTGCCCGACCTGAGCGGGCCGGATGAACGCTTGCCCGACGTGGTGGCATTCTTCGTCGACAACCGCCAGCGCTTCGCGCGGATTGGTCGCACGGTGACCGGCGCGCACCTCAGTGACCGCAGCGCCTGGCAGCTCGACCTTGACGGCGGCGCCCGGCTCTTTGTCGGGCGCAATCGCCCTGCGCAGCGGTTGGCGCGTTTTGTCGACAGCTACCGGGCCTTGATGCAGGGCCATGCCGGCAGCTTCGAGTACGTCGACCTGCGTTACACCAATGGCTACGCCGTGCGCTGGCCGACGACCGCCGCACCCGCAACGGAGAGCCCCAAGGCATGAAGGCCCGCAACGACAAGCAACTGGTGGTCGGGCTCGACATCGGCACTTCCAAGGTCGAGGCGATCGTGGGCGAGTACGCGCCGGGTGAGCCGATCGAAGTGATCGGCATCGGCTCGCACGTTTCGCGTGGCTTGAAGCGCGGCGTGGTGGTCGACATCGAGGCCACCGTGCACTCGATTCAACGCGCGGTCGAAGAAGCCGAATTGATGGCTGGCTGCGACATCCGCTCGGTGCACGCCTCGATCTCCGGCAGCCATCTCGAAACCCGCAATTCGCAGGGAGCCGTGGCGATCCGCGAGCGGGAAGTGACCCAGGCGGATCTGGCGCAAGTGCTGGAAGCGGCGCGCGCGGTGGCGATACCGGCCGACCGCCAGTTGTTGTACGTCGAGGCGCAGGAATACCGCATCGACGGCCAGGAAGGCATCCGGCGCCCGATCGGCATGAGCGGCGTGCGGCTGGAGGCCGGCGTGCACCTGGTGACCGGCGCCGCCAGTGCCACCCAGAACGTGACCAAGTGCATCCAGCGCTGTGGCCTCGCCGTGGATGAGCTGGTGCCATCGGCGCTGGCCAGCGCCAAGGCCGTGCTGACCGAGGACGAGCGCGAACTCGGGGTCTGTCTGGTCGACATCGGCGCCGGCACCACCGATATCGCGATTTACGCCCAGGGCGCGATCCGTTACACCCGGTCGCTGCCGTCTGGCGGCGATCAGGTGACCAGCGACATCGCCTACGGCGTGCACACGCCGACCGCGCATGCCGAAGATCTCAAGGTCAAATACGCCTGTGCGCTGGCACAACTGGCGCACAGTGAGGAAACCGTGCAGGTGCCGAGCGTCGGCAACCGGCCGCCACGGCGTTGGGCGCGGCAGCAGCTGGCGCAGGTGGTGCAGGCCCGCTACGAGGAGATTTTCGAAGAAGTGCAGCGCGAGTTGCAGCGCTCCGGCTACGAGAGCCTGGTCGCGGCCGGCATCGTGCTGACCGGTGGCGCGGCGCGGATGGAGGGCACCCGCGAACTGGCCGAAGAGATCTTCCACAAGATGGTACGCGACGGCGCGCCGCAGCACGTGGAGGGCATGGTCGATGTCATCAACAACCCGATCCATGCCACCGGCGTCGGGTTGTTGTTGCACGGCGCGCGCCTCGGTGGCGCGCCGCGGGTGCCAAGCCCGATGGCCGGCAGCGTGGGCAGCGCGGTCAGCCGCTTGCGTGGCTGGGTGAGCAGGAATTTCTAGAAATTGCCGCTGCGGGCGAACGGCCCGCACCGGCAACGGCACCGCAGGAAGTGGTGCAGCGGCCCGCACTGGCCGCATCGAAACCGGGCGCAACAGGAGTTGCGTTGCGGACAACAAAAAGCCGAAAGGCATAAGGAGGACGGAACATGTTCGAGCTGGTCGAAAATCCCGCACCCAATGCGGTCATCAAGGTCATCGGCGTGGGCGGCGGCGGCGGCAATGCCGTAGCCCACATGGTCAAGTCACAAATCGAGGGCGTGGAGTTCATCTGCGCCAACACCGACGCTCAGGCAATGAAGAAAACCGGCGCCAAGCACCTGCTGCAACTGGGCGCCAACGTGACCAAGGGGCTCGGTGCCGGCGCCAACCCCGAAGTCGGTCGGCAGGCCGCGTTGGAGGACCGCGAGCGCATCGAGGAGATTCTGGATGGCGCCGACATGGTGTTCATCACCGCCGGCATGGGCGGCGGTACCGGCACCGGCGCGGCGCCGGTGGTGGCGCAACTGGCGAAGGAAAAAGGCATCCTGACGGTGGCGGTGGTGACCCGGCCGTTCCCGTTCGAAGGCCGCCGTCGCATGCAGGTGGCGATGAAGGGCATCGACGACCTGGCCCAGCATGTCGATTCGTTGATCACCGTGCCGAACGAGAAGCTGTTGACGGTGCTCGGCCGCGAAGTGACCTTGCAGTCGGCATTCACCGCCGCCAACGGCGTGCTGCAAGGCGCGGTGCAGGGCATCGCTGACCTGATCACCAGCCCTGGTCTCATCAACGTCGATTTTGCCGACGTGCGCACCGTGATGAGCGAGATGGGCATGGCGATGATGGGTTCGGGCATCGCCCGCGGCGACGACCGCGCCCAGGCCGCGGCCGAGGCGGCGGTCAACAACCCGCTGTTGGAGGACATCAACCTCGCCGGTGCCTGCGGCATTCTGGTCAACGTCACCGCCGGCCCCAACCTGACCATGCGCGAATTCGAGGAAATCGGCCGCGT